>NZ_AP027311.1:2190000-2584343 GCF_055397305.1 Sphingobium sp. TomMM7A
TGGACGAGGTCCCGTTCGGAAAAGATGCCCACCACCTGCCCGTCACCGACGACAGGCACACAGCCGATCCGCCGTTCGGACAATAATTGAACCACGGAAAGAACGCTGTCGTCGGGCCGGACCTGAGTGACTTCGCGTCCTTTGCCCTGCAGAATCGCGGTGATCGTCATGCCCCGTCTCCTTGCCGTTCAGACATTATGTCTCAGTCCCTTGATGATCCCACTTTCGTTCCCCAAAGAAAAGAGATGAGAAACAAACAGGGCCTCGATGATCCTCTGATTGCCGCAACCGCATGGGGACGGTTCCGCCGCATCATGTTTTGGATGGCAATCGGTGGCGCGCTGTGCGTCGGCGTGGCGCTTGTCTGCTTGCGGATATGGGCTGGACCGATGCCGTTGCACATGGTTCTGGCCACCATCATCGGGGTCTGGTTGACCTTCATGCTGGGGACCGGATTGATGGCGCTCGTGTTCCTGTCGAGCGGGACAGGACACGACGATCAGGTCATGGACCCGCTGAAGGACGAGGTATCGATCGATGACTGAAAAAAGGGGCGAACTGGTTCTGCGGGTGGTTCCCGGCATCACCCAGATCAATACCAACGGCCATATTTTTGGCGGGTGGATATTAAGCCAGATGGATATTGCGGGCGGCATCGTAGCGGGCCGACTGGCCGAAGGCGCGGTGGCGACCGTCGCGATCGATGGGATGAAATTCATATCTCCCATGCTGCTGGGCGATATCGTGACGGTCTATGCGCATGAGGAGCGCCGCGGGCGGACCTCGATGGGCATTCGTGTCGATGTGGTGGCAACGCGCGGGGCGGATCAGCAGCAGATCGACCTTACCAGCGGCCTCTTCACCTTCGTCGCTCTGGACGACCAGCATCGGCCCCGGGTTTTGCCCACGCGCTGAATTGCTACTGGTTGAATATGAAAAAGGGAGCGGCGCGAACGCCACTCCCTTTATTTCTATCCCGCCGCTTGTCCGAGGCAGAACGCTAGATCATTCCGCCGCTTCGGCAGCCGGGCGCGCGCGGCGAGTGCGCTTGCGCGGTGCTTCCTCTGCGGCTGGCTCGCTGTCATTGTCGGCACGCGCGATCGATGGCGGCAGGACGGAGAGATCCAGACCCTCGCTGCCCTCCGACTTCGCTGTATCGGCCTTGCGGGGACGGCCCCGGCGGGCGCGGGGCGCTTCAGGCGCTGCCGCAGCTTCCGCTTCGGGCTGAGGCGCGGGCGAACGCTCCACCACAGGCGCGGGAGCTTCCGGCGCTTCCATTTCCTGTCGTTCGGCTGCTTCATAGGCAGGGCGGTCCCGGCGCGGCCGATCCCGACGATTCCGGTCGCGATTATCCTGCTGATCACGCGGCTGATCTCGGCGACGATCGCCTTCATAGCCACGCTCGAAATGCTGCTGCTGCGGCTCACCACGATTATCATCGCCCGCATATTCCGGAGCGTCGAAATCATCGCCTTCATAATCGCCATTGTCTTCCGGTCGGCGGTAGCGCTGCTGCTGCTCCTCCTGCCGGGCGCGATTGTCGGCCAGCACGCGGAAATAATGATCGGCAAACTGCAGATAATATTCCGCATTAACCCGGTCGCCCGCCATCTGGGCGTCACGAGCCATATTCTTGTATTTTTCCAGAAGCTGGACCGCGTTGCCGCGTGCGCGGTTGTCAATCCGGTTGCCGCTATCGCCACCGCCCCGGTTACCGCCGCTGGGACGTCCGTTATTGTTGTTCCGGCCGCGATTCCGGCGACCGGCCTGCCTGTTGTTGATCAAGAGCTGGTCCTTGCGTTCACTTTGCCATCATTCACTGAAAACATTGGTCAGTCGCTATCCTAAAGCACGGCCTGCTTATCAGGCCGGGTAGGGCTCCGCCGGACAGGGGCTGCGCGATAGCCCTTGCCCTTACGCTGCCAGAGGCGCCTGCGCAGCAGCGCCGTCGTGACTTTGAAGGAGCGGGAAAACGGCCTTTTCTCGGCTAAGCCCCACAGAGCAGATCCTCAGGATAATGCCGTCCCTGCTCCTCATGTAGTGTCTTTGGCGGGATAAACCAAGCAAATTTCACTTGCCCCCGAGCAATTCCGGCGCGTGCGGTTCGCAGGCTGATCAGCACGAGGATCAGGAGCGCTCAAAGCTGTGGAGAAGGAGTAACGATCAGGCAACGGTCATGTCCCGCCATATCCTTACGCACGGCCACGCCAAGTCCCTGTTCATGAAGCAGGGCGGACACGCTTTCTCTCTGGTCATGACCGATCTCGATCGCCGCCACGCCGCCTTCGGCCAGCAGCCGGGCGATCATGGGCGCGATACGTCGATAGTCGTCAAGGCCGTCGACACCGGCGAAGAGGGCGCTTGCGGGTTCATGCAACACATCGCCCGCAAGGTCGGCGTCGCTTTCAATATAGGGCGGGTTGGCCAGAATGAGGTCGAACCGATCAGCTATCCCCTCAGCCCAGTCGCCCATCTGAAAGGCCGCGCGCCGCGCAAGCCCGAGATGTTCGGCATTGGCTCGGGCAACGGCGAGCGCCGCGGCGGAGCTGTCCACACCGACGCCCGTCGCCTGCGGCCAATGATCCAAGGCCGCGAGCAGCAGCGCGCCCGATCCGGTGCCAAGGTCCAGGACGCGTGCCGGTGCGCGGCCTTGGAAATGGTCAATCGCGGCCTCGATCAGCGTTTCGGTGTCTGGGCGCGGGATTAGGACATCGGGCGTCACCCGCAGGCTGATCGTCCAGAAATCGCGCACTCCGGTGATGTAGGCGATGGGTTCGCCTTCAATCCGTCGATCAATCAGCGCGCCAAAGCCGGAAGGCACCGTGAGGTCTTGCTGGCGAAGTAGCAATTCATTGCGACTGATGCCCAGCGCATGGGCGAGGAGCAGTTCCGCGTCGAGACGCCCTGTATCACTGACATTTTGGAGCCGGGCAGCCGCATCGCGAAGCGCCTGGGCGATGCTCACCCGATGCCGTCCAGCTGAGCGAGGCGCGCGGCCTCATCCTCGGCGATCAACGCATCGATGACTTCAGCGAGCCCCGGCCCTTCCAATATTTCCGGCAACCGGTGCAAGGTCAGGTTGATGCGGTGATCCGTCACGCGGCCCTGCGGGAAATTATAGGTGCGAATGCGTTCGGACCTGTCGCCCGACCCGACCATCGCCTTGCGCGCGCCCGCCTGCTCGCTTTGCGTGCGTTCCCGCTCCGCTTCGTAAAGCCGGGCGCGGAGAACCTGCATGGCCTTGGCCTTGTTCTTGTGCTGCGATCGTTCGTCCTGCTGCGTCACCACGATGCCGCTCGGCAAGTGCGTGATGCGCACGGCGCTGTCGGTCGTGTTCACATGCTGCCCGCCTGCGCCCGATGCCCGGTAGATGTCGATCTTGAGGTCGCCGTCGGCGATCTGCACATCGACCTCCTCTGGTTCAGGCAGCACCGCGACGGTCGCGGCAGAGGTGTGGATACGCCCACCGCTTTCGGTGACGGGCACGCGCTGCACGCGATGGACGCCGCTTTCGAACTTGAGCTTGGCAAAAACGCCGATGCCGTTGATGCTGGCCACGACTTCCTTGAAGCCGCCGACTTCAGCGGCATTGGCGGAGATCATCTCCATCTTCCAGCCCTGTGCATCAGCATAGCGCTGATACATGCGGAAAAGGTCACCGGCGAAGAGCGCGGCCTCATCGCCACCCGTTCCAGCGCGGATTTCCAGCATGGCCGGGCGCGCGTCGGCGGCGTCGCGGGGAAGCAGTTGAAGTGCCAGGGCGCGTTCGGCATCCGGCAGCTGACTCTTGATCAGCTGCATTTCCTCCTGCGCCATCTCGCGCATCGCGGCATCCGCCTCGGCACCATCGCCGCCCGCCATATATTCGAGGGCCTGCAACTCCTGCCGAAGCCGCCGCACCTCATGCGCGGCGCGGGCCACTGGCTCAATCTCCGCATATTCCTTGGAAAGCCGCACGAACTCCTCGGGCGCGAGGTCGGCGCGCGTCATCGACGCCTGCACCTCGTCCCGGCGCGCTTCGATCTGCGCGATGCGTTCGGCGGAAATCTGCATTAGATTTTGACAGCTTCCCGGATGCGCTCAATGGCCACCGAGAAAGGCATCGCCGCCTGTTCTCCCGAAACCATGTCTTTCAACTGCACTTCACCATGAAGCGCGCTCAAATTGCCCACTTGCGCTTCTTCGTCGCGCTCACCGAGCTCGACGGGGAACAGAACGAAGCGGCTGTTCTGCGCGCGCTGCATCCGCTTCTTGGTATTGCCCCGAAAAGCCATTTCGCTCGCGATTCCCGCGCGACGAAGCTCTGCGAGATAGCTCACCGATCGATCTTCAGTCGCACTACTGAGAGGCACCACGGTAACGATGATCTGGTCCGCAGCAGGCGCATCGATCAGCATCGCAAGCCTCTCTATCCCCGCAGCCCAGCCGACGGCCGGGGTCGAGGGACCACCGAGATTTTCGATCAGCCCGTCATAGCGGCCTCCGCCCAGCACGGTGCCCTGCGCGCCCAGCCGATCGGTGATGAATTCAAAAGCGGTGTGACGGTAATAATCGAGGCCGCGTACCAGACGCGCATCGCGTTCCCACGCCACACCCGCCGCATCAAGGCCCGCCGTCACCTTGCCGAAGAAGTCGCGCGCTTCATCGGTCAGATAAGCGTCGATATCCGGCGCGCTGTCCGCCACGGGGCGGTCGCGCGGGTCCTTGCTGTCGAGGATGCGTAGCGGATTGCGATGCAGACGGTCGAGACTGTCCTCCGACAGCTGATCGCGATGCGCCTCGAAATGGGCGACCAGCGCGGCGCGCCACGCGTCACGGCTGGCCGCGTCCCCCAGCGTATTGAGGTTCAGAGTGACGCCATCGGATACGCCAAGCTCGCGCAGCAACTGGTCGGCAAAGACCAGCAATTCGACATCCGCGCCCGGCTCGCCCGCGCCGATGATCTCGGCATCCAATTGGTGAAACTGGCGGAAACGGCCCTTTTGGGGGCGCTCATAGCGGAAGAGCGGTCCGTGGGTGGCCACTTTGAGCGGCGAATATTGTTGCCAGCCTTCGGTAATATAGGCGCGCGCGATCCCAGCGGTAAACTCGGGACGCAGGGTTATACTGTCGCCGCCACGATCGTCGAACGTGTACATTTCCTTGGAAACGACGTCGGTGCTTTCGCCAAGCGACCGGGCGAACACCGCCGTTGCTTCGAAGACCGGCACTTCAACGCGATGAAAGCCATAGAGCCTGCGGACCCGGTCAAAGGTCGCGACCACATGGGCGAAACGTTCCTGGAACGCTTCCGCCGTGCCCCCCAGCATGTCTTGCGTGCCGCGCACCGGGCGCGGGGTTTCAATTTTCGCCATGGGGATGCGCCTTTAACGGCAAAGAAGGCTCAAGGAAACGCGCTTTTTTTGTCAGATAATTTCATAGCTGTTCTTCGCGGTGGACGCATAGATTTTGGTTCGTCATGCTGAGTTCATGAGGCAATTCCTGCCAGGTCTTTCTCGGAGACAGCCATGATCCGCAGCCTTGCTGCCGCTTTCCTGCTTTCCACAGCCATCATCACCCCGCTCGCCGCTCAGGATGCCGTAAGGTCAAGGCCCGCTGCCCTGCCGGTGAATGACGCCAGCCCCGCGCCGCGCGACACCCCCTACCCCGGCGGCACCATCCGGCTGGAGGTGGACGCGACCGACACGACTCAACGAATCCTCCGGGTGAAGGAGCATATCCCCGTCGCGTCGAGCGGGCCAATGACGCTGCTGGTGCCCGAGTGGCTGCCGGGCAATCATGCGCCGCGTGGCCAGATCGAGAAGATCAGTGGCCTGACCTTTACCGCCGATGGAAAGCCGATCGGCTGGAAGCGCGATCCGCTCAACGTCTACGGATTCGTCATCGACGTTCCGCAGGGCACGCGGGAAATCACCGCTTCCTTCCAGTTCCTGTCGGCCACGCAATCCAGTCAGGGACGCGTCGTCGTCACGCCCAAGATGCTGAATATCCAGTGGGAGTCGGTCTCGCTCTATCCCGCAGGCTATTATACTAGGCAGATTCCGGTTCAGGCCACGGTGACCTATCCCGATGGCTGGCAGGCGGCCACCGCGCTGCGCGGGCGGAAGACCGGATCGACCGTCGCTTATGAAACGATCGACTATGAAGCATTGCAGGATTCGCCGGTATTCGCCGGGCGTTATTTCAAGCCGGTGGACCTGGGCCATAATGTTACGCTGAATATCGTCGCCGATGATGCCGACGAGCTGGAGGCCAAGCCAGACCAGATCGCCAGGCACAAGAAGCTGGTCGATGAAGCAGGCGCGCTCTTCGGCACCTATCATTTCGATCATTATGACTTCCTGTTCGCCATCACCGACGAGATGGGCGGCATCGGGCTTGAACATCATCGATCATCGGAGAATCAGGTCGAGCCGGGCTATTTCAAGAAGTGGGGGGATGGCGAGGCGCTACTCGACCGCAACCTTTTGCCCCATGAGTTCACCCATAGCTGGGACGGCAAATTCCGCCGCCCGGACCTGCTGTGGACGCCCGACTTCAACGTGCCGATGCAGGACAATCTGCTGTGGGTCTATGAAGGGCAGACGCAATTTTGGGGCTATGTGCTGGGCGCGCGGTCGGGCCTGTTTTCCAAACAGGAGACGCTGGACGCCTATGCTCATATCGCGGCCAAGCTCGACACGACGCACGGGCGCGAGTGGCGGCCGATGGAGGATACCACCCACGACCCGATCATTTCCGCTCGCCGTCCCAAGGGGTGGACGAGCTGGCAGCGGTCGGAGGACTATTATAATGAAGGGCTGATGATCTGGCTGGAAGCGGACGCGATCATCCGCAGGCAGACGCGCGGGGCAAAGGGCCTCGACGATTTCGCCAAGGCTTTCTTTGGCATAAACCCCGGCGATTGGGGTCAGGTCGTCTATAATCGCGACGATGTCATCAAGACGCTGAACGGGGTTGCGCCCTATGACTGGGCCGGATTCTTCGCGCGATATGTCGATAGCACGACGCGCGAGACGCCCAAGGGCGGCTTTGCCATGGGCGGCTACAAGCTGGTCTATGGCGACACGCCCAACGCCTTCACCAAGGCCGCCGAGGGCAAGAATATCGACCAGAGCTTCGGCGTTGGCCTGATCGTGAAGGGGGACGGCGAAGTCTCCAACGTCGTCTGGGACAGCGCCGCGTTCAAGGCGGGGCTGGCGGTCGGCACGAAGATCGTCGCGATCAACGGAGACGAATATTCGGGCGAGGTGTTCAAGGCAGCGCTGAAGGCCGCCAAGCCGATGCAGATCATCGTCAAGCAGGACAGATATTACCGCACTTTGACGCTCGCTTATTCCGGCGGCCTGCGCTATCCGCGCCTCGAAAAATCAGGAGAGGGTGAAGGCAGCCTCGACCGGCTGCTCAAACCAAGGACATAATCACCCGCAACGCCAATTTGCATCAAAAGGCTTGAAGTCCATGAATATCGAACTGATCCCGGTTGGGGACGATCCGCCCAACAGCCTGAACGTCATCATCGAAGTGCCGATTGGCGGCGAACCTGTGAAATATGAATTCGACAAGGCATCGGGCGCGCTGTTCGTCGATCGCATCCTGCATACCCCGATGCGCTATCCGGCCAATTATGGCTTCGTGCCGCACACCCTGTCGCCCGATGGCGATCCGCTCGACGCGCTGGTTATCGCCCGTTCACCCTTCGTGCCCGGATCGGTCGTGCGCGCTCGTCCGATCGCCGTGCTCAATCTGGAAGATGAAGCGGGTGGCGACGAAAAGCTGGTCTGCGTTCCCGACAACAAGACCTTCCCATATTATAGCGACGTCGACGAAAAGGACGACCTGCCCGGCATCGTGATGGAGCAGATCGAACATTTCTTCACGCACTATAAGGATCTGGAAAAGCAGAAGTGGGTGCGCATCGGCACATGGGGCGGCGCGGAAGACGCGCGCCGCATCACACTGGAAGCGATCGAGCGCTATCAGGCTGACAAGAAGGCCGCGTAAGCGCCGTCGAGAGAAATAAGGGGCCGCGCGGGAGATGTCCTGCGCGGCTTTTTTTGTTTGGTTGATTCCGTCATGCCAGCGAAAGCTGGCATCTCAGGAGGGCGCGCGCGAGCAGGCCCGAGATCCCAGCCTGCGCTGGGATGACGTTTTGGGCAGAGGGAGTCTGCGCCTCTCTCCCATCAAATCAGCCGATCCGCCTCCAGCGCCGCCGCGAGCGAATCGCGCCCGCGCGGCAGACGGGCGTGGAGCCGCGCATCCGCTTCCGCCAGCCGCTCCACTCCAAGAGTCAGCTGCTCCTCAGGCAGCGTGAAGGGCAAGCGCAGGAAGCGCTCGAACGCGCCGCTCACGCCAAAACGCGGACCCGGCGCAACCCGCACACCATGACTTTCGGCAATCGCGGCCAAGGCAGTCGCTTCGGCGCGCGGTAGCTCGGCCCAGAGCGACAAACCTCCCGCAGGCGATTCGACACGCCAGTGCGGCAGATGCCTGTCGATCTGGCCGATCAGATGATCCCGGCGGGACCGCAGCAGATCTGCGCGCGGCCCCAACCCCTCATCACTGTCGATCAACTGCGCGACGGCAAGCTGCTCCACCACCGGACTGGCCATGTCCATCGTCGTGCGCAACCGTCCAAGCGCCGCGATCGTCTGCGGATCGGCGCGAATCCAGCCGACGCGCAGTCCGCCCCAGAAGATCTTGCTTGCCGAGCCCATTGTAATGACCTGACGCCCTGACGGATCATGAATCGCCACCGGCGGCGGGGCGGGAAAATCGAGCCCCATCGCCACCATGGTTTCATCGATAATCAATGGCGTGTGCGTACGCGTGGCCGCTGCGACCAAGGCGCGCCGGGTCGCCGGGTCCATGCTGCGCCCGGTCGGGTTGTGAAAATCCGCGATGACATAGGCAAAGCGCGGGCTTGTCTGGCGGAACGCCGCCTCCATGGCGTCAATGTCCCAACCTTGCGCGGGAAGGCCAACGGGCACCGGAACGACATGCGCGCGCTGCAACGCCTGAATGACATTATGATAGGTGGGGTGGTCTATCACGGCCCGGTCGCCCGGCCCCGTCAGCCATTGCAGCAACAAGGCAAAGCCCTGCTGTGCGCCGTTGGTGACGATGATCTGGTCTGGACTGGTGGGGCAGCCGCGCCGTTCGAACTGCGCGGCGATCGCGCGGCGCAGGGGCGGCAAGCCGAGCGGATCATAGCCGAGGTCGCCCAGAAAGGCCGGCAAGGCTTCAACCGCCGCCTGGCAGGCGCGCCCTACGCCCGGCGCGGCGGGCAGTGCGGCATGAGTCCAGTTGAGGATGTTCCCGCCAATGGGCAGGTCCAATTCAGGCGGTTCGGGATGTATCCGGCCGGGCGGCAGGCGCGTGACGCTGCCCGAACCCTGACGGCTTTCCAGATAGCCCTCATCGCGCAACCGGTCGAACGCAGCCGCGATCGTTGTCCGGCTGAGGCCCAGCGCGGCGGCCAGTTCCCGTTCGCCCGGCAGCCGCACGTTCAGCCCTACCCGCCCATCCAGCACCAGCATGCGCAGCGCGTCGGCCAATTGGCGATAGGCAGGTTCGGCGCTCTCCGCGACCCGCCAAACGCCCAGCAATCGAAGCAGCGAGGGCGGACGAAGAGCAGAATTGGACATGGACGCGACTCTTTCCGATCAGAAACAGAAGTCCACTTAGAAACCACAGGCTATTTTGTAAAAGGCCAATATATCTTCAGCGCATCAACCGGCCACCAACCGGATCGACGCGCTCGACACCCAGCCGCTAAGGCACGGCCCGGCATAGGCTTGCTTCCGGTCAACCGGCTCGGACAGGCCGCAATCGGTCGGCGCCTGCGGCACGACGACCACCCCAAGCCACTTTTGGTCCAGACTGCGGGTGCATACGAGGGCTCTCGCCCCTTCCGCCAGACGTCCGACCTCCTGCGCCTCGGCAAAAGGCGCAGCACGGATCGCCAGGCCCTGAGCGCCGACGCGCACCGCCTGCCCCATGGCGGCACAGGCATCCAGTCGCGGGCCATCCTCGCCAATGATGACAGGGCGTGTGATCTTCGCTTCCAGCCGGGTTTCGGGCATGTCATCGCGCGGTGCCCCGGCGATGGAGCTGTTGGGCAACTGCTCCAGCACATCACTGCTATCGGAACAGGCGCCAAGCATCAGAAACAGGGGGATGATAGCGCGCATGCGCCCCTGATAGACCGGCCCATCCTCAAGCGGAAGTCGACATGTTTCGCTTTAGTTTCTTTGGGGCTTTCCCTATATGCTCAGGCATGAGCGAGGAAAGTCAAAACAGCCCCAACACCAACGCCTATGGCGCCGACAGCATCAAGGTCCTGAAAGGCCTGGACGCCGTGCGCAAACGGCCCGGCATGTATATCGGCGATACCGATGATGGCTCGGGCTTGCACCATATGGTGTTCGAGGTCAGCGACAACGCGATCGACGAGGCGCTGGCCGGACATTGCGACCGCATCCTAATCACGCTCAATCCCGATGGGTCGGTCAGTGTCGAAGACAATGGCCGCGGTATCCCTACCGACATCCACAAGGAAGAGGGCGTGTCGGCGGCCGAGGTCATCATGACCCAGCTGCACGCGGGCGGTAAGTTCGAGAACACGTCCGACGACAATGCCTACAAGGTGTCGGGCGGCCTGCACGGCGTTGGCGTGTCGGTCGTGAACGCGCTCAGCGAATATCTGGACCTCAACATCTGGCGGGACGGCAAGGAGCATTATATGCGCTTTGCCTATGGCGATGCCGTCGCACCGCTCAAGGTCATTGGGGACGCTCCCGAAGGCAAGAAGGGCACGAAGGTCACCTTCCTTCCCTCGACCGAAAAGGCCCCCGGCGACGGCGGCACCTTCAAGAACCATACCGAGTTCGACTTTGAAAAGCTGGAGCATCGCTACCGCGAGCTGGCCTTCCTGAACTCCGGCGTGCGGCTGTTCCTGGTCGATGCCCGGCATGAGGAGAAGAAGGAAGTCGAACTATTTTATGAGGGCGGCATCGCGGCCTTCGTGAAATATCTTGATCGCAACAAGACGCCGCTGATGCCCGATCCGATCGCGATTTCGGGCAGCCGCGACGACGTGACCATCGACGTCGCGCTGGAGTGGAACGATTCTTATTATGAGAACGTGCTCTGCTTCACGAACAACATCCCGCAGCGTGACGGCGGCACGCACCTTGCGGCCTTCCGCGCGGCGCTGACCCGGACCCTCAACAATTATGCCGACAAGTCAGGCATGTTGAAGAAGGAGAAGGTGTCCCTGACCGGCGAGGACATGCGCGAAGGCCTGACCGCGATCGTGTCGGTGAAGCTGCCCGATCCCAAATTCTCGTCCCAGACCAAGGACAAGCTGGTCTCCTCCGAAGTCCGTCAGCCGCTCGAAAGCCTGATGGCCGACAAGATGGCGGAATGGCTGGAAGAGAATCCGGGCCACGGCAAGATGATCATCCAGAAGGTGATCGACGCCGCCGCCGCCCGTGAAGCTGCGAAGAAGGCGCGCGAACTGACCCGGCGCAAGGGGGTAATGGACATCGCCTCCCTGCCGGGCAAGCTGGCCGACTGTCAGGAACGCGACCCCGCTAAGTCCGAACTCTTCCTGGTCGAGGGCGATTCGGCAGGCGGTTCGGCCAAGCAGGGGCGCAACCGGCATAATCAGGCGATCCTGCCTTTGAAGGGCAAGATCCTGAACGTCGAGCGCGCGCGCTTCGACCGGATGCTGTCGTCCAAGGAAGTCGGCACGCTCATTCAGGCGATGGGCACCGGCATCCGCGACGATTTCAACCTGGAAAAGCTGCGCTACCACAAGATCGTCATCATGACCGACGCCGACGTCGATGGCGCGCATATCCGCACGCTGCTGCTGACCTTCTTCTACCGCCAGATGCCGCAGATCATCGATGCCGGGCACCTCTACATCGCCCAGCCGCCGCTCTACAAAGCGACCCGGGGCCGTTCAGAAGTTTACCTGAAGAATGAAGCGGCGCTGGAGCAGTATCTGGTCGACAATGGCGTTGATTCCATGGCGCTGGAAACGACCGGCGGCATGCGTTCGGGCGAAGACCTGCGTTCGCTGATCGAGCATGGCCGCCGGATGCGCGCAGTGATGCGCTATGTGCCGCGCCGCTACAATCCTGCCATTATCGAGGCGCTGGCCATCAACGGCGCGCTTGATCCTGAACTCGGCCATGACGCGCAGGCAGAACGGCTGACGGCGACCGTCAAGTGGATGGACGCGCAGGATGACGAGGGCCGCTGGAGTGGCCGCATCGCCGAAGAGGGCGGTTTCCATTTCGAGCGGCTCTGGCGCGGCGTGACCGATCACCACATGATCGAACATGGCTTCATCGGTTCCGCCGAAGCGCGCAAGCTGCACTCCATCGCTGCCGAGGAAGCCGACAG
Organism: Sphingobium sp. TomMM7A; assembly: GCF_055397305.1. Taxonomy (NCBI): domain Bacteria; kingdom Pseudomonadati; phylum Pseudomonadota; class Alphaproteobacteria; order Sphingomonadales; family Sphingobiaceae; genus Sphingobium; species Sphingobium sp. TomMM7A. Next base: position 2,202,418 of record NZ_AP027311.1, read on the forward strand.
CTTTCGCACCACCAGCCGCCTGGTCACTGCAAAGGCTGCGGCCGCTGCGGAAGAGGCGGGGGAAGACGATCTGCCCGTGCTATCCAAGGGCGCGGTCGTCGTCACCCGGCCCAGCGAATTGCTGGAAGCGGTGCTGACGGCAGGTCGCAAGGGCCTCGCCATTCAGCGTTACAAGGGTCTTGGCGAGATGAATGCCGAGCAGCTGTGGGAAACGACGCTGGACCCCGACAACCGCTCGATGCTGCGCGTCGAGGTCGAGCAGGCGGATGTCGCCGACGAGATCTTCACCCGTCTGATGGGCGATGTCGTCGAACCCCGGCGCGAGTTCATTCAGGACAATGCGCTGAACGTCGCCAATCTGGACGTCTGATCCTGGTAGAGTGAAGCGGCTCTTACAGCCGCTTCAACTTATCAGCCTGACAGCAGTCAACGACCATTTGGACGCTCCACCCGGGGGATCGCATGTGTTCGTGATCGTTGCGTTTCCGCTGAAGGACAGGCGCAGCGCGACCATCTGAAAGCAGGTGAGCGACATGCCCGATGTGCCGTTGAACGTCAGTGTGTCGTTCGGGAAATAGAAGGCGCCACTGAGGGTCGAATTGGAATTGCCGTTGACTTGGCAGCACTGATTGCTCGCCGCAGCCCTGCTGTCCCGATAGATTGTGATGCCGCTATAGGTGCCGCTAGTGGATTGAGAAAGATCGACCTCTGCCCCACCGTTGATGTCCATCGTCGCGAAACTGTTTGCGTTATTGGGCGTGGTGCTGGTCAACACGAAAGTGCAGCCCATGCAGGTAAGATGCCCCTGAGCGCCAACTTGCAGGCCCGCATTATTCGCCCCGTTGGCCAGGTAGTAGACGCCCGGCTTCAGCGTCAGGGTGCCTTGAACGTTGATCGTTCCGTAGCAACCCGGTGCATAAGGACTTCCGCTGCTGCTATCGACCGTCGTCCCTGAAGAGACATTAATGACATTCCAATTGCTGCCGTTCTTGCACTTCCCATTGGAAACGTCGTTGGTGCCGGGATCCAAGCTCATATCGGCAAAGGGATCGGTCAGCGCTGCATGATTGGGCATGAGCATGGTGCCTGCTGCATAGGCGGTGGATGACGGGATGCCGCCCATCGCGACGATCGGCGAAACCTTCACGGTCGGCTGGCCGTTCACGTTCACCGCATTGCTGCTGATCGAATTGGTGCCCGCGCCGCATCCCAGATCGAGTGTCGAGTTGCCCGCAAAGGTGATCCCGGTGTTGTTGCCACTCTCCTTGGCAAGGAAACATACCTTGCCATCGGAAACGACCGCCGCCCGGGCCTCAGCGGCCACGGTGGACGTAGACATGCCAAACAGGGCCATCAAGGCCGTGGGCTGAGTGCTGGCCAAACGGACATACATTGCCGAGGTGTAAGTGGTGCCACCACTGGTAGTATAAGCCCCCGGCGTGATCGTAGACGTGGCTCCGGGGACAAGAGCATTCTGTGTCAGCGCCTTGTTCGCCTGAGCGGTCGCAGCGCTATTGCCTTGGCTCTGGTAAAGCGAATAGGCGCCTGCCATCGCCGCCGAGTCAGCCTCCCGCTGCAATTCCCGCTTCACATGCGAAAGCTGCATGGTGTGGACGCCAAGCCCCGCCGCTCCGATCATGACGGGAAGCGCCAGCGCCGTCAGCATGAGCGCATTGCCCCGGGCGTCAGACCAAAGCGTGCGAAGACGGGACAAGCAATTGAGCAATGGCATCGTCAGCTCCTCGGCTTTAGCTCGTGACATAGGCTCTGCGCGTTTCGGACAGCGCGATCGTCTTGCTGCCGAGCAGGAAGTTGATGGTGACATTGTAGCCCATCGTTATGGTGACATAGTTGGGCTTCGAACTGGTCGTGAACGTGACGGTCGGCGCAACGATGTTGGCCGAGTTCATCCCGAACTGCTTTGACGCTATTCTTGCCTGTATGTCGGCCTCACTCGGCTTTGGCCACGTCGTTGCATAACGCGCGGCATCCTCGACGGTGCTCCTGAGCCCAGCCTGCGCATAGAAGAGTATCCCCAGCGCCGGTATCCCGATCAGCATGCCCAGCAGGACTGGCGCTACCAGCGCGAATTCCAGCACACCGGCGCCACGGCAATCGCACGCAAGCTGATGAAGAAGGCGAAAAAACCGTGTCATTGGATTCTCAGGACTCCGGTCGCGGAAATCGGCACGACGCCATTCGAGTTGGCCAGCATCTTCGCCAGCGAACCGAGCGCAAAGGATGGCGTGAAGGTCGTTGAAATCTGAATCTGCGTGTAGCGAGCGGTTTCGCCGGAGGCGCAGGGGTTGGCATTGGTGGTCCAGGTTGTCGCCGTGCCCCCGCACTCAAGTGTCTGGGTGACTGTCACGGCACTGGTCGGCACATTCGCCTGCGCTGCCGCCTGCGCCTGAATGTCGGTTGCGACAACGTCCGTGCCGCCCATCCATGACATCTCCAGACCGCGATTGACGGCTTGTTGGATTTTCATCTTGGCCGCGCCGTAACGGGCCGCATCGACCGTGCCCATGAGGATGATGGCCAGGAACGGCGCGACCAGCGCCGTTTCTACAAGGGCGATGCCTGATGTGTCGGCCCGGAAAGCGGTCAACAACGCCCGGACGGACGCCCGATCGGCGGCAGACGTGGGGCAACGCGGCGAACCAGCGCTCGCCTCACTGCCCAACAATCGGCCAAATATAGAAGGACGCATTGAAAATCCCCTTCGCTCGGGGATTTTCTACTCAACACATGCTGTTCATTTGCCTAAACAACATGGTTAATCATCTGCTAAGATGCTGTTTATGCTTCGGTATATATCCGAGGGTATATTAATTAACAGTAAAGAGGCGAGGGAAATATGAAGGCATGGCTGTTCGTTGCAGGCGCTCTTCTGCTCGCGGGTTGCGGCCGGAAGGAAGACATGGGTGAACATCGTGCGAAAGATACGCCAGTCGCGGAAACGCCCATTTTGAACCAGCAGGCGGATCATGACGAACCAGCAAATGTCGCTGACGCGCCAACCCCGCAACCTCCCCCGGAAAGAGTGAACACCGCACCGCTCAGCAACGAAACGCGCTATCGCGCTCTGGGAACCGAACCCTTTTGGGCGGTAACGGTCAAAGGCTCGGTTGCCACGCTGGAGCGCCCGGACAAGGCGCCCGTTCATGTCTCCGTCAACCGGACGGATGACGGCCGCGCCGTGCGGTATCTGGCGGACGGATTTTCGATGACCGTGACGGACGGACCATGCAACGACGGCATGAGCGATGCGCATTGGGCCGATCGCGTCGCGCTGTCTTTTGGCGAAGGAACTTTGAAGGGCTGCGGCGGAGTGCGCGAAGACTTCTAATCCGTCCGCATCGCCTCTGCCACCAGCGCCTCGGCCTCCATCAGCAGGGCATCTTCGGCCGCCGCCTGCGCCACTTGTTCGCGGCCGATCAGGATCAGCACCGGCACCGCCAGCGGGCTTACCCGGTCCAAATCAATATGCAGCATCGTTGCCGAAGCGCGATCGATCAGGTCGCCCAGCCGCCCGACATCCGTCATGCGCGCGCGGGCGTCGGCCCAGGCCGCCTTCAACAGCAAATGATCCGGCTGATATTTACGCAGCACGTCATAGATGAGGTCGGTCGAGAAAGTGACCTGTCGCCCGGTCTTTCGCTTGCCGGGATGCTGACGCTCGATCAGGCCAGCTATGACGGCAACGTCCCGGAAGGCGCGCTTCAACAGGCTCGATTGTTCGACCCACTCGACAAATTCATGATCCAGAATGTCGGCGGAAAACAGGCTCTGCGGGTCCGTCACGGGTTTCAGCCCGTAGACGGCGAGCGCATAATCGTTGGATACGAAACCGAGCGGCATCAGCCCCTGCGCATCCATGCGGCGAGTGAGCAGCATGCCCAGCGACTGGTGCGCGTTCCATCCTTCAAAACTGTAGCAGATCAGATAATGCCGCCCTTCATGCGGGAAGGTTTCGATCAACAGCTGCCCCGGCTCCGGCAGGGCCGAGCGATATTTCTGCACCTCCAGCCACTCCCGCACATCGTCGGGAAAGCGGTGCCATTCTTCCGGCTCGGCCAGGAAGTGCCGCACCCGGTCGGCGAGCCGCGTGGACATTGCCATGCGCGTGCCACCCCAGGCGGGCACCCGCGCCTGCTTCGACGTCGCGCGCACGACCAGGTCGGTGACATCCATCCGCACCACCTCCAGCGCGAGGCCGGAGAAGAAGAAACTGTCGCCGGGCCTCAGCGTCGCGGCGAAGCCTTCCTCCACCGTCCCGAGCTTGCGGCCGTTAGCAAACCGGACGTCCAGCACCGGCTGGTCGACGATGATCCCGGCATTCATACGATGCTGCTGAATGAAGCGCGGGTGCGACACGCGCCATATCCCGTCCGCATCGTGGGTTAGTCGCTTGAACCGGTCATAAGCGCGCAAGGCATAACCGCCCCCTTCGATGAAGTGCAGGACGTTGGCAAAGCCCTCATCGGTGAGAGCACTGTAGGGGGTGGCTGATCGGATTTCCTCCAGCAACTCTTGTTCCGCGAATGGCGCGGCGCAGGCGAGCGCCATCACATGCTGGGCCAGAACGTCAAGGCTGCCGGTACGAAAGTCATCGGCATCCCGCTCCCCCGCCTCCACGGCGTCAAGCGCAGCCCGCGCCTCAAGATATTCAAAACGGTTGCCGGGAATGATGATGGCTTCGCTTGGCTGGTCCAGCCGGTGATTGGCGCGACCGATGCGCTGGAGCAGGCGGGACGATCCCTTGGGCGCACCCATCTGGATCACGCAATCGACATTGCCCCAATCGACGCCCAGGTCGAGGCTCGCGGTCGCGACGAGCGCGCGAAGCCTGCCATCGGCCATCGCATTTTCCACCTTGCGCCGGGCCTCTACCGACAGGCTGCCATGATGGATGCCGATGGGCAGGTTCGCCTCATTCGCGGTCCACAATTCCTGGAAGATCAGCTCGGCAAGCCCCCGCGTATTGCAAAAGACCAGCGTCGTCTGCCGCCGCTCGATTTCGGCCATGACCTGCTTTGCGGCATATTTGCCGGAATGGCCCGACCAAGGGATGCGCCCTTCCGGAATGAGGATCGCGACCTCGGGATCAGCGCCCTGCTCGCCCATGACCGGCGTCACACTGTTGATGTCACCGTCGGGCGCGAGCCAGGCCCGATAGGCGTCGACATCCGCCACGGTCGCGGATAGCGCGACGCGGCGCAGTCCGGGATTGATCCTCTGCAACCGCGCGAGCGACAGGCTGAGCAAATCGCCGCGCTTCTGGGGGGCGAAGGCGTGGACCTCATCAATGATCACCGTCTTCAACTGCGCGAACATCAGGAAACTGTCGGGATAGCTGAGCAGCAGCGATAGCGATTCAGGCGTGGTCAGCAGTATCTGCGGCGGCCGCGCCCGCTGCCGCGCCTTGCGATCCGAAGGCGTGTCGCCGGTGCGCGTCTCGACCCGGATCGGAAGGTCCATCTCCTCGATCGGGGTGAGGAGATTGCGGCGCACATCGACCGCCAACGCCTTCAGCGGCGACACATAGAGGGTGTGGAGACCCTCGGCCGGTTCTTCGATCAGGTCGGCAAGCGTAGGCAGGAACCCCGCCAATGTCTTTCCCGCCCCTGTAGGCGCCACCAGCAGCGCATGATCGCCGACACGTGCGGCTGCCAGCATGTCCATCTGATGACGACGCGGCGACCATCCGCGCGCGGTGAACCATTGCTCCAGCGGTTCGGGAAGGCGTTGGTTCATAGCGATAGATGTAGGAACGCGCGCAGCCCCTGTCACGATCCCCGCGCGATGTCATGGCGATAACATAATTGCCGGAATGGCTGATCTCTTTCCCCTCGAAAGGCGTTACACTCCTGGCATCATAAAGAGGCGGCAAAGGCCGCAAACGCAGGAGAAACAGCGATGACCGGCGAGACAGAGGCCGACCTTTCAGGTGCCGAGCCCCCGCGCAAGCGCCGACGCGCCAAGCCAGCGATCATGGAGATCGGTGGGCGCAAGCTGAAGCCCGCGACGCTGATGATGGGCCATGGCTACGACCCGATGCTGTCGGAAGGATCGCTGAAGCCGCCCATCTTCCTCACCTCCACCTTCGCTTTCGAAAGCGCCGCCGCAGGCAAGCGGCATTTTGAAGGCGTCACCGGAATCAGGCCCGGCGGCGCGGAAGGGTTGGTCTACTCCCGCTTCAACGGCCCCAATCAGGAAATCGCCGAAGACCGGCTGGCCGTGTGGGAAGAAGCGGAAGACGCCCTGCTCTTTTCCAGCGGCATGTCGGCAATCGCGACCACGCTGCTCGCCCTCGTCCAGCCCGGCGACGTCATCGTCCACTCCGCGCCGCTTTACGCAGCGACCGAATCGCTGATCGGCCGCATCCTCGGCAAGTTCGGGGTGCAATGGCTCGATTTCCCCGCCGGTTCGACGGAGGAGGAAATCAGCGCGGTTATCGAACGGGCAAAGTCGCTCGGCCGCGTCGCCCTTATCTATCTGGAAAGCCCGGCCAATCCCACCAATGTGCTCGTGGATGTGGAGGCGGTCGTGGCCCGCCGTGACCATCTCTTCGCCGGAGAGGCGCATTTGCCGCCGGTCGCGATCGACAACACCTTCCTCGGCCCGCTCTGGCATCACCCGCTGGCCCATGGCGCGGACCTCGTCATCTACAGCCTGACCAAATATGCTGGCGGCCATAGCGACCTTGTGGCGGGCGGGGTTCTGGGGCCAAAAGACCTCATCAACCCCATCCGGCTAATGCGCAATACGATCGGCACGATCCTCGACCCGCACAGCGCCTGGATGCTGCTCCGCAGTCTCGAAACGCTGGAGTTGCGCATGAGCCGAGCTGGCGAAAATGCGGCAAAGGTCTGCGCCTGGCTGAAAGACCAGCCGCAGGTGGAAAAGGTCGTCTATCTTGGCTTCCCCGAAACGGAACGTCAGGCGGACATCTACCACCGCCACTGCACAGGTGCGGGATCGACCTTCTCGCTTTATCTTAGGGGTGGTGAGGCTGAGGCTTTTGCCTTCCTTGATGCGCTGAAGATCGCCAAGCTGGCCGTCAGCCTTGGCGGCACGGAGACGCTCGCCAGCCACCCGGCGGCCATGACGCACCTGTCCGTGCCCGCCGAGCGCAAGAAGGCTCTGGCGATCACCGACAATATGGTGCGCATCTCGATCGGCTGTGAGGATGCCGATGACCTGATCGCAGACTTCGCGCAGGCGCTGAAGGCCGTGGGATGAGCGGCAGTCGCCCTGTCGTCCTGGTCGGACAGCCACTGCTGGCGCCGTTGCTGAAAATCCTTTCACCCTTCTATGACGCCCGGCCTTCGTGGGAGGATGAAGGTGCGCAGCGACAATCCCATGCGCAGGCCATAGTCTGGGCTGGCGAATTCCCGCTTTCCGCTGCTCTGCTCGACGCCATGCCGCAGCTCGGCCTCATCGCCTGCTTCACCGTCGGTTATGACGGCATCGATCTGGAGGAAGCGGAAAGGCGCGGCATAGCCGTCACGCATGGCGCTGATGCCAATGCCGAGGACGTCGCGGATCACGCGATCGGCCTGATGCTCGCGCACCGGCGTGCGATCGTCGAAGGCGACCGGCAACTGCGCGCGGGCCTTTGGACAGCAGAATCAGACCGGCTTACCCGTTCCATGAATCAGGCCCGGCTTGGCATCGTCGGCATGGGCCATATCGGGCAAGCGGTCGCCCGGCGAGCGGAAGCGATGCGGATGCAGATCGGCTGGTGGGGTCCGCGCGACAAGCCCGGCTTGCCCTGGCCGCGATCCGAAAGCCTGAAGACTCTGGCCCAGGACAGCGACATATTGCTGGTCGCCGCCCGCGCCGACAGCAGCAATCGCGGGATGATCAGTGCCGACGTCATGGATGCACTCGGCCCGGATGGGCTGTTCGTCAACGTCGCGCGCGGGCAACTGGTAGACGAAGAGGCCTTGAGGCGGGCTTTGCGTCAGGGAAGGCTGGGCGGGGCAGCGCTAGATGTGTTCCAGCAGGAACCTACCCCCGCCGACCTCTGGAAGGATGTGCCCAACTGCGTCTTGACGCCACATATCGGCGGCGCCACGCAGCAAGCGGTCGCGCGCATGGCCGCGATGGTGTTGGCGAATCTGGAAGCCTTCTTTGCCGGAAAAGCTCTACCCAACCGGGTCGGTTTTCACTGACCCTGCACCTAAGCCCAGTCCACCCGCGTCCACCCACGCTTCGCAGCCAGTCTGGCGAGCGGCTTATGCGGATTGGAAGCGAAAGGCATATCGGCGAATTCCAGCATCGGCGCGTCGGACACATGGTCGGAATAGGCCCGGATTTGCGCATGATCACGGTCGATCGCTTCCGCCGCCATCCACGCCTTGATCATCCGCAATTTGCCGGTGTCGTAGCAATTCTCGCCCGCAATTTTCGCGCGCACATAACGCAGGTCCTGGCTCAAATGGTCGGTCGCGATCACCGCGTCGAACCCCAGCCTGCGGGCGATCGGCTCCACATACAGGCGGTAGGATGCGGTGGCGAGCACCAGCCGATATCCATCGGCCTTGTCGCGTGCGATCTGGTCGAGGGCGCCCATGCGGACATTGGTCGCAACAACCTTCGCGGCATAGCTTTCAACATGCGGCATCAACTTGGCGCGCTCGACATTGAAACCGATCATCAGCGCCTGATTCAGCTCCTTCAGTCGCTGCCGACTGATGAGCCTCATCACATAGGCGAGCATCAACAGGGTGACGCAGGGCAGCAGCACCAGCCGCCATGGGGCCAGGCCTTTGGAAACATGTATCAGGAAGCCCGTATAGGTGCCCGAAAAGGTCACTGTGCGGTCCATATCGTATATTGCCAGACGGTGCGTCATGCCGTTTCCGAAACTTTTGCGCCTTGCTATCGTTCTACCGTGCGGATGGGCCGTTTCGGCTTGCCGTGCAACCGATAATGGACCACTAAACCGCCTTGATGAACAAAGCCGCCGATCTTACCGAAGAAACGCGCGATGGCGGTGCTGTCATTCGGCTTCTCGGGCATTTTTCCATTGCCTGCCTGGGCGATCTGCCCTCCCGCCTCGACGCGGTGGCGGGGCCGGTCGCTGCCATCGACCTGTCCGGCATCGACCATATGGACACGATCGGCGCCTGGACGGTCCACCGTACTGCGAAAAGACTGAGTTGCGAGCTTACCGGCGGCAACGAAGACGCCCGGCGCCTGATCGAGGCCGTGGGCAAGCTGGACGAGCCGGTCAACATCAGGCCCGACTATGTTCCCCCGTTGCAGCGCGTGGTCGGTCAGATCGGCGAAGCGGTGGTCAACTCCTTCACCACGCTTCTTGGCCTCCTCGGCTTTTTCGGCGCGACCTTGGTGGCGAGTTGGAACGTCATCCGGCACCCCAGCAAGTTCCGCGTCAACGCCGTGGTGCAGAGGTTCGAGGTCGTCGGCGTCTCCGCGCTCGGCATCATCGGCCTCATGAGCTTCCTGATCGGGATCGTCATCGCCCAGCAGGGATCGGTGCAGTTGCGCCAGTTCGGCATGGAGATGCTGACGATCAACCTCGTCGGCCGCCTGACCTTCCGCGAACTCGGTGTACTGATGACGGCGATCATGGTCGCGGGCCGATCCGGCTCAGCCTTCGCCGCGCAGCTCGGCACGATGAAGCTGACCGAGGAAGTGGACGCGATGCGCACCATCGGCGTGTCGCCCATCGAGGCGCTGGTGCTCCCCCGGACGCTGGCGGTTGTCATCATGATGCCGCTGCTCGGCTTCTATTCCTCCATCGTCGCGGTAATCGGCGGCGGGTTCCTGTGCGCCGTCTCGCTGGACATCCCGCCGATCACCTTCATCCAGCGGTTGCGAGAGGTGGTGCCGATCACAGACCTTTGGGTTGGCCTGCTCAAGGCCCCCGTCTTCGGTATTATCATCGCGCTTTCCGGCTGCTTCCAGGGGATGCAGGTGAAGGGCAACGCTGAGGAAGTCGGGCTGCGAACCACGGCTGCCGTTGTCCAGGCGATCTTTTTGGTGATTGTGATCGATGCGTTTTTCGCTGTCTTCTTCACTTGGCTAGGGTGGAACTGATGGCCGAGGAAGAAGAAGCGGCCGCCGAAGAGGCGCGCGTCGACAATGCCGTCGCAAAAAGCGAGATCGCCATCTCCGTCAGGGGCCTTAAGAACAGCTTCGGCGATCAGGTCGTGCATGAAAATCTCGACCTCGACGTGCGCAAGGGCGAGATATTGGGCGTCGTCGGCGGCTCGGGCACCGGCAAGTCGGTATTGATGCGCTCGATCATCGGCCTCCAGACACCTGACGAAGGCGAAATCCACGTATTTGGCGAATCGATGATCGGCCGCCTGGATGACGAGGCGCTGGCCATCCGCAAGCGCTGGGGCGTGTTGTTCCAAGGCGGCGCGCTCTTCTCCACCCTTACGGTGGCTGAAAATGTCGAGGTGCCGATCCGCGAATATTATCCCAATATCGGGCCGCAACTGCGCGACGAGATCGCCGCCTACAAGATCCGGCTGACGGGTCTCCCCGCCGAAGCTGGTCCTAAATATCCCGCCGAGCTTTCAGGCGGCATGAAGAAGCGGGCGGGCCTAGCCCGCGCGCTGGCGCTCGACCCCGACCTGCTGTTTCTTGACGAACCGACTGCCGGGCTCGATCCGATCGGCGCAGCAGCTTTCGATGATCAGACGCGCAAGCTTCAACAGACGCTTGGCCTCACCGTCTTCCTCATTACTCATGACCTCGACACGCTTTACTCCATCTGCGACCGCGTAGCGGTGCTGGCAGATAGAAAGGTCATCGCGGTCGGCACCATTGATGAGCTATTGGCGACCGATCACCCTTGGATTCAGGAATATTTCAACGGTCCTCGCGGCCGCGCCGCAACGGCGGCCGTGACCCGCGAAAGGGAAAAGACGGCGGCACAGCCATCGGACGGAAGGCGATAATATAATGGAAACCCGCTCCAACCATGTGCTGGTGGGCACGGTCACATTGCTGCTGCTGGCGGCGATCATGGTCGCCGCCTTCTGGTTCTCTCGCCTCTCCGAAGGCGACAACATGGAATATGACATCTTCTTCAAACAGTCGGTGAATGGCCTCGCCAAGGGATCGAGCGTCAATTATTCCGGCGTGCCGTCCGGCCAGGTCGAAAAGATCGAGCTGTGGAAACGCGACCCCAGCTTCGTAAAGGTGCGCATTTCGGTGAAGGAAGGCACGCCGGTTCTTCAGGGCACCACCGCCACCATCGCGGGCGTCGGGTTCACCGGTGTGAGCGAGATCGTGCTGGACGGCGCGGTAAAGGGCGCGCCGCCCATCGGCTGCCCCGAGGAAAATCCCCTGTCCGCTTGTCCTGACGGCATCCCGGTCATTCCGACCAAGCCAGGGGCGCTTGGCGAACTGTTGAACAACGCGCCGCAACTGCTGGAGCGGCTCTCGACCCTGACAGAGCGCCTGACCGAACTGCTGAACGACAAGAACCAGCAATCGATCGCGGGCATCCTCGCCAATGTTGAGCGCGTGTCGGGCGCCCTCGCCGATCGCAGCCCGGAAATTGCAGCCACCCTTGCCGAAGCGCGTATCGCGGTCCAGCGCACGGGCATAGCGGCGGAACAGATCGGCAAGCTCGCCGCCACCACCGACTCAATGCTGACCGACGAAGGCAAGCCGCTGATGGCCGATTTGCGCAAGAGCGTGCAGTCCGCCACCCGCAGCATCGAAACGCTCGACAAGACGATCGCCGAAGCGCAGCCGGGCGTGCGCGCGTTCAGCAACCAGACCATGCCGGAAGTCAATCAACTGGTGCGCGACCTGCGTGAAATGTCCCGATCGTTCCGCGGCGTTGCCGAAAAACTGGATCAACAAGGTGCGGGGTCGATCGTTGGATCGCCCAAACTGCCCGATTACAAGCGATGAGAGGGACCGCGATGACGTTCCACAAGAAACCTGCCGCCCTTCCCATCATGCTGGCGCTCGCCGCGACGCTGTCAGGCTGCGTTTCCTTCGGCGGGAAGCCGCCCGAACGGCTGCTGTCACTCGACGCGGCGCAGAAGGTCACTCCTGGCACGCTCCGCAGCGCGACCGCGGGGACAACCATCACGGTTGCCGATCCGGAGGCGCCCAAGCTCCTCGACACCGTACGCGTTCCGGTGCGCACGTCGCCCACATCGATCGCCTATGTCACCAAGGTGCAGTGGGCCGACACGCCGCGTCACCTGTTCCAGAAGCTGCTGTCCGAAACCATCGCCGCCAGCAGCAACCGTATCGTGCTAGATCCCGGTCAATATTCGGCAGATGCGGGCCAGCGCCTGATGGGTGACTTGGTCGATTTCGGCCTGGATGAAGCAAGCAACAGCGCGGTGGTCACCTATGACGCCATCCTCGCGGGACCGGGCGGCACCGCGATCGCGCGCCAGCGGTTCACGGCGAGCGCTCCCATAGGCGGCAAGATCGATGCGACGACCATCGGCGCTCCACTCAACAGCGCCGCGAACAAAGTGGCTACCGACGTCGCGGCATGGCTTGCGGCCAGCGGGCGCTAAGCGACGATAGGCCATGCCGAACCTGTATCGGCATGGCGCATTCCGCCTTAGTCGAGGCTCTTGCTCACCTGCTCGGTGACGTCCTTCGACAGGCCCGGTTGACCCAATATTCTCTGTAACTCGCCGCGCATCAGGGCGGCCCTGCCCTCATCGAAGCGCCGCCACCGCCCCAGCGGCGGCACCAACCGCGCGGCGGTCTGCGGATTGAGCTTGTCGAGCGCGATGATGCAGTCGGCAACAAGCCGATAGCCCTTGCCCGATCGGTGATGGAACGCCCACTGGTTACCGGCGAACGCGCCAAAAAGCGAACGGACCCGGTTGGGATTGGCCAGGGTGAAATCGGGATGCTGCCCCAATTCCTCCACCATATCGACGGTATCGGGGTGGGAAGCAAAAGCCTGCGTCTGGAGCCACTTGTCCAGCGTCAGTGGATCATCCCTGTAGCGGTTATAGAAGATGTCGAGCGCCGCCTCCCGCGCGTCGCTGCGACCGTTGGCAAGGGTCGCGAGAGCCGATTGCCGCTCCGTCATGTTATCGGCTTCGTCAAATTGGGAGAAGGCCAGCGCCGCCCCATCCGCCGCGCCTGAAGCGACCAGATAAACCAGGGCGCCGTTGCGCAGCTTGCGCGCGCCCTTCGCCGCCGAGGACAGCGAAAAGCCGTTCGCCCTGTTTCGCGCGTGCACGTCGCGCCAGAGGGGCTCCAACTCGCGGCCGATCCGGCGCTGCAACGCATCGCGTGCCTCATGGATGGCATCCGGATCGACCTGCGCCATCTGATCGCCCAGATAGGCCTCGCTCGGCAGTCGAATGGCTTCCGCGATGAACGCCCCATCAAGATGCGGGTCGGTGACGGTATCCCGGATCGCCGTGATGATTGCCGCCGCGTCCAACGCCTGCCCGGCCACATGGCCAACCAAGGCATTGACCATCAACTGCTGCATCGCTTCATAGCGGGCGAAGGGATCGTCATCATGCGCGGACAGGAAAGCGAGGTCGGCCTGGCTCCTGTCTGTTTCGACGATCACCGGCGCCGAGAAACCACGATTGATGGATAGTATCGGCGCAGCAACACAGTTCTTGAAGGTGAAGCGCTGCTGCTTCTCCGTCAGCATCAACAGTGTCTCCCCCGCGCTTCCGCCACTACCGCGATCGAACAAGGCTGTCCGAAGCGGGAAGGCAAACGGAAGCTTTTCCGGCTGGCCCGGCGTCGACGGCGTGTTCTGCTCCAACAGCAGCTCAGCGGTTTGGGTAACGGGATCATGCGTCAGGCTCGCCCGGACATGCGGCGTTCCGGCCTGCTCATACCAGCGGCGGAACTGGGTAAGGTCCACCCCACCCCCCTCTTCCATGGCCCGGACGAAATCCTCGCAAGTCGCCGCCTCGCCATCGTGCCGCTCGAAATAAAGGTCGGTCGCGGTGCGGAAGCGATCTGGCCCCAGCATCAGCGCGATCATCCTGATCAGTTCAGCGCCCTTGTTATAAATGGTCGCCGTATAGAAGTTGCTGATTTCCATGTAGGATTCCGGCCTCACCGGATGGGCAAGCGGGCCTGCATCTTCCTGAAACTGAGCGGCGCGCAGCACCCGCACGTCCTCGATGCGTTTGACCGCCTCGCTCCCCATATCCGCCGAAAAGTTCTGATCGCGAAAGACGGTGAACCCTTCCTTCAACGACAACTGGAACCAGTCCCGGCAAGTGACGCGATTTCCTGACCAGTTGTGGAAATATTCATGCGCCACCACCCCTTCGACGCCGTCATAATCAGCATCCGTCGCGGTCTCGGGATCGGCCAGAATGTAGCGCGAATTGAATATGTTAAGGCCCTTATTCTCCATCGCGCCGAAGTTGAAGTCCGCCACGGCGACGATGTTGAAGACGTCCAGGTCATGTTCCCGACCATAGACGCGCTCGTCCCACGCCATGCTGTTCTTCAATGCCTGCATGGCGTGGCCCGTGCGCGGCAAATCTGCTTCCTTGACCCAGATGCCCAGCTTCACCTCGCGCCCGCTCATCGTCACGAAGCTGTCGCTGTTGCAGGCAAGGTCGCCCGCCACGAGCGCGAAGAGATAGCAGGGCTTGGGATATGGATCGGTCCATCGTGCCCAATGCCGCCCGCTGGAAAGTTCGCCCCGCCCGACCGGATCACCGTTGGAAAGCAGGATCGGATAGCGCGCCTTGTCCGCCTCCATTCGAACGGAATAGCGGGAGAGGATGTCCGGTCGATCCGGGAAGAAGGTGATCCGACGAAATCCCTCCGCCTCACATTGGGTGCAAAGCAGCCCGCCGCTGGCATAAAGGCCCATTAGCTTGCTGTTATGCTCAGGAGCAAGCTCCACCAGCGTTTCCACCTGATGACCCCCGCCCGAAAGCGGGATGACCAAGGCGCCGCCATCCATCTTCCACTCGCCCGAGCCTAGGGTGCGGCCGTCCACCTTTACTTCGACGGGCGTCAGTTCATCTCCGTCCAGCCTCAGCGCGTGATCATGTGCACCATTGCGGCTGACGCTCAGCCTTGCCCTTACCGTCGTGCGCGCAGGGTCCAAAAGGAAGTCCAGCTCAATCTCGGGGACGAGCCAGTCGGGCGGCCTATAGTCCTGACGTCGAACGACAATGGGCGCGGAAGCATTTGCAGATTGTATGTCAGCCATCGCGGCAATCTAAAGCATTTTCCAGGCAGGTGGTATCACCCGCTGGCCCGGAAAATGCGGAAAACGAGAGTTAAACCGAGCATTTTCGAGGCAGGGCGGCGTCACCCGCTGACTCAGACAGCGCCGCAATTAACCCATGCAGTTTTGATCGGGTCATGCTCCGGGAAGAGTCTAGTCAGATGCCAGTGGTGCGCGGCTGATCATGCCACGCTTGCCTGTTCAGATACGCTCGCCGGACAGGCGCTGGCACAGCATGTCGAGCTGGTCGAGCGTCGAATAACGCAACGACAGCGTGCCGCCCGCGCCCTCCCCATGTCCAATGTCCACTTTGACGCCAAGAATATCGGCAAGATGCTGTTCGAGCGCCGCGATATCGGGATCCTTGCTGACCAGTCCCGACGAGGCCCGGCCTCGCGACGCCGCCCCTTCCCCCTTTTTCGAGCGGCGCACCAAGTCCTCGGTATCGCGCACCGACAGGCCCTTGGCCTCCACTGTCTTCGCGAGCGTCTCACAATCCGGCGCACCGATCAGCGCCCGGGCGTGCCCCATGGACAGTTTCTGCTCAACGACTTGTTGCTGCACAGAGGCAGGAAGATCGAGCAGCCGGATAAGATTGGCGATATGGCTGCGCGATTTGCCAACGATCCGTCCCAGCGCTTCCTGGCTGTGATTAAAGTCCGCGATCAGCTTGCGATAGGCTTCCGCCTCTTCGATCGGGTTCAGGTCTTCGCGCTGGATATTCTCGACCAGCGCGATTTCCAGCGTCTCGGCTTCGTCAAAATCGCGGACGATAGCCGGGATGCGGTGCAATTGCGCACGCTGCGCCGCCCGCCAACGTCGTTCCCCCGCAACGATCTGAAATCCGCCGCCATGGGGGCGCACGATGATCGGCTGGATAACGCCACGCTTCCCGATGCTGTCCGCCAGCTCGGCCAAGGCACCTTCGTCAAAATGACGGCGAGGCTGCTCCGGATGCGGCTGGATCAAAGCGACTTCGATGCTCTGAATAGCCTTGGTCGAAGCGGAAACGGCCTGTGGTGCGACCGGCTCTTCTCTCGTTACGTCGCCCAGCAGCGCTGAAAGGCCCCGTCCCAGTCCATGGGGACGCTTGATAACCTTCAGCTTTTCATCATTCTCGTTGCTCAAGCCGCAACCTCCTGTGGGGGCAGACGCGAAATCAGTTCACGGGCGAGGCGCATATAGGCCTCCGAACCAGAACAGCGGAAGTCGTAGATGAGCGCCGGAACGCCATGGCTTGGCGCTTCTGAAAGCCGAACGTTCCGCGGAATAACCGTCGAGAACACCAAGTCGCCCAGACAGGCCCGCACATCGTCCGCGACCTGATCTGTGAGGCGATTACGCCGATCATACATGGTCAGCGCCACACCCATGATCGAAAGCCCCGGATTGAAACGGCCGCGAATGCGCTCCACCGTCTGCAATAGCTGAGAAAGGCCTTCCAGCGCGAAGAATTCACACTGAAGCGGAACGAGCAGGGATTGGGCAGCCACCATCGCATTGATGGTCAGGAGGCCGAGCGAAGGCGGACAATCGATGAGGCAGATATCCCACCTACCGGCCTGCGCTTCGCTGAGCACCCGCTCCAGTCGGTGGGTCCGTTCCTCATATTCGATCAATTCGATCTCGGCCCCCGACAAATCCTGCGTAGCCGCGATGATATCGAGTTTCGGCACACGGGTCGGCAGGATCGCATCTTCAATGGCGCAATTCCCGACGAGCAAGTCGTAGCTTGACCAGGTGCGATCGGATTGATGGACCCCCAATCCTGTCGAAGCATTTCCCTGGGGATCGAGGTCGATCAACAACACTCTCAGGCCAGTAGCGGCAAGCCCGGTTGCCAAGTTGATCGCCGTTGTGGTCTTCCCCACCCCACCCTTTTGATTCGCAATGGCGATACGGATCATTTGCGACCTTTCTTGCCCCTTGGCGCTACCGACTGCGCTATGATGATTGCGCTTTCCGGGTCGGTGATGCTGCGTTCCACGTGAAACACACCTTGCCACGAGGATCGCGCCGCCTCCAGTTCATTCTGCGCATTACGCCCCTTTGGCAACACCCAAAGGGTTCGATTATCGGACAAATGGAGCGCCGAGGGGAAAAGGCGCTCCAACGGAGCGTAAGCGCGCGCACTGATTACCGCCGCCGCCTTTGAGGAAGCACCTTCCACTCGTCCGCCGTAAACTTGGGCATTCTTGATGCCGACACTGTCGATCACCTCATTCAGGAAATCTATTCTCTTACGCCGCGATTCTATCATCAGCACGGGCCGGTCGCTCAAGATGGCGATCACGATTGCGGGCAAACCCGCTCCCGATCCGAGGTCGATCCAAAGACCCTCACCCGCGCTATCGGCCAATGTGAGAAGCTGAGCCGAATCCGCAATATGCCTCGCCCAGACATGATCACGCGTGGACTCTGCAATCAAATTCTGCTGATCCATCTCGGACAGCAAGATTTGCACATAGCCGTCCAGCTTCTCCCATGTTTCACGTGAAACGGGGAAATGCTGCTCCAGCCATGCCTTCGCTTCATCCTCCGTCATGCGGCTCGACGCCGAACATGTACCAGCAACGCCGCCAAAGCCGCTGGGGTAATGCCCCGAATGCGGCCCGCAGCCGCCAGCGTATCGGGGCGAGCCTTATCAAGCCTCTCGATCATCTCGCTCGACAGTCCACCGATTGCCCCGAAGTCAAAGTCGGCCGGGATCGACACCCGCTCGTCGCGACGCAAGGCAGCAATCTCTGCCGCTTGGCGTTCGAGATATGGAGCGTAATGGGCGTCCTCCAGGATTTCGTCTCGCACACTCTCGTCCACTGATGTGAGCGACGGCGCCAAAGCGAACAGCAATTCCCGCTGGACTTCCGGAAACCGCGCCCATTCAAACAACGTTCTTCGCGAGCCATCCTGCCGGACATTCGCACCCGCGCGGGCAAGCTGAGTGGCGCTCAGCTGCTGCCCCAGCGCCTCATCCACACTGGCGCGCTGCGAAGCCCGCCGATCATAATGAGCGAGCCGATCCTCGCCCAATATGCCATGCACCCGACCAACGTCTGCCAGCCTACTCACGGCATTGTCCGCTCGAAGCCGCAATCGATACTCCGCCCGCGCAGTCAGCATGCGGTACGGCTCAGTCACGCCTTGCAGCACCAGGTCATCGACCATGACGCCGATATAACTGCTCGCCCGATCGAGGATCATCGGCGCATCACCCTTGGCACGCGCCGCCGCATTCACACCGGCAACCAGCCCTTGCGCCGCCGCTTCCTCATATCCCGTGGTGCCATTTATCTGTCCCGCGCAGAAGAGGCCGGGCACGTCTCGCATCTCCAGACTGTGGTCCAATGCGCGCGGATCGATATAATCATATTCGACCGCATAGCCCGGCACCACAATCTCGGCACACTCCAGCCCCACCATCGACCTGACCATCTGCTCCTGCACATCGGCAGGCAGGGAGGTACTGATCCCATTGGGATAAACCAAATGGCTTCCCAGCCCTTCCGGCTCCAGAAAGATCTGATGTCCGTCACGATCACCGAAGCGGATCACCTTGTCCTCGATCGAAGGGCAGTATCGAGGACCGCGCCCCTCGATCGCCCCGCTGAACAATGGCGAGCGCCCCAGCCCCTCACGGATGATCGCGTGGGTCCCCTCATTGGTACGCGTGATCGCGCAGCTCAACTGAGGAAGCTGCCGCCCTGCGGAGATGGCGGACATGGTCCAATCGCCACCGTCAGACGGCTGCTCCTCCAGCACCCCCCAATTTATCGATCGCCCATCCAGCCTCGGCGGGGTCCCCGTCTTCAGCCGTGCGATGGGCAGGCCCAGCCCACGAAGCTGAACTCCCAATACAGTTGCCGCGCGCTCCCCGGTTCGACCGCCCGTCAGCGTCTCCTCGCCCCGGAATAATTTGCCGCCCAGAAATGTGCCCGTGGCCAACACGATCGCGGGAGCCGACAAACGACGCCCGTCTGCCAACTCCAGCCCTTCGACCTCGCCATTCTTCAGCAGCAGCGCCGCAGCCTCACCCTCGATGATTTCGATCCCCCGCTGCGCGTCGATCATGCGGTGAATGGCGGCCCGGTAATGTGATCGATCGGCCTGCACGCGCGGCCCCTGAACGGCGGCGCCTTTGCTGCTGTTCAACATCCGATAATGTATCGCGGCGGCATCGGCGGCACGCGCTATCAAGCCATCCAGCGCATCAACCTCGCGCACCAAATGACCTTTGCCTAAACCCCCGATCGCCGGGTTGCACGACATCGCCCCCACCGTTGCTTTTTCGAAGGTGAGAAGCGCGACCCGCGCACCATTGCGAGCAGCCGCAGCCGCAGCCTCACACCCGGCATGGCCGCCGCCCACCACTATCACGTCAAAAGCTGTCTGCATGCCGCGCCCTTATCAGAATTGGGGCCTCGCGGTCAAAACTGTTCCACGTGGAACAGCGGTCATTTGCCGATGCAAAATCCTGCAAAGAGCCGGTCGAGCATATGCTCGGTGCTTGCCCGCCCCGTCAGCGCATCGATCGCCGCACGCGCATGCCGAAGCTCTTCCGCGACAATGAGAAGGTCTGACTGCGGCAAGGCGTTTTCCAAATGACCGACGAGCAGCGCAACACCCTCCCGCTGCCTTTCATGCAGGGCATATTGACTCTCTCCGGGCAGCAACGCCGCCGCTCGCTCCAGAAGCAATGCGACGAGAGCTTCCATTCCCTCGCCCGTGACCGCCGATATGGGTAGCCCTCTGGTCACCGCGTACCGGTCACATTGGGCAGCAACAATCATTGCGTCGGCGCGCGGTGCTTCATCCGGATCGCCAAGCCACAAAATGATGTCGGCACTGTCCAGCGCCGCGCGAGCCCGGTCCATGCCGATCGCCTCAATAACGTCCGATGCCCCGTCTCTCAGACCGGCGGTATCGGTAAACAGAAAAGCCGTGCCGCCGAGCGCTGCGGGCACTTCTATGCGGTCGCGCGTCGTACCTGCGACATCGGACACGATCGCCGCCTCCCGCCCCACCAGCGCATTCAAAAGCGTCGACTTCCCCGCATTGGGCGGCCCGGCCAGCACCACCCGGATACCATCCCGCAAACGCTCGGCCGAAGGCGCACTCAGTGCAGACCGCACCTCCTCGACGAGCATAGCAATGCCCGAGCCGATACGTTCCTCGGCCCCATGTTCAGGCACATCATCCTCATCGGAAAAATCGAGCGCCGCCTCGGCCATGGCCGAAAGATCGAGCAAGCAGCCCTGCCACTGCTCCAGCCGACGAGAAAAATGCCCCTCGGACATGAGCAGAGCCGCGCGCCGTTGCTGCTGGGTTTCGGCGGCGAGAAGATCGGCCAGCCCCTCGACCTCGTTGAGATCCATGCGCCCATTCATGAAAGCCCGGCGAGTAAACTCTCCCGGCTGGGCCTGCCGCACACCTTCAAAGGACCTGAGCGCATCCTCCAGCCCCGCGACCACGGCACGCCCGCCATGACAATGCAACTCCGCCAGGTCTTCCCCGGTCGCAGTGCCGGGGCGAGGAAACCAGAGAATGAGCGCACGATCGAGAGGAGCGTCGTTGCGCGGGTCTTTCAGCAAAGCCAGCTGCGCCCGCCGAGGTTCTGGAAGATGCCCCGCAAGCCCCTGCAAGGCGGCAGCAGCGGCAGGGCCACTTATCCGAATGACCCCAATCCCTGCCGGTGGCGAACCACTCGACAGGGCGAAAATCGTATCTGCCATTAACGGATCAGGACTTGTCGCCATTCTTCCCAGCAACGCCAGAAAGGCCGATGTCCATCATCTGCCGGAACAGGCGCATCCCCGCATCCCCCAAGGGAGAGAAGCTTTTGAACATCGTTTCCATCTGTTCGGCGCTGGCGATGCCATCAAAGCTGTCCAGCATCGTTTTCACATATTTGTCGTGAATGGGCGTGACATCAGGCAGGCCCAGAAAGGCCCGCACCTCGGTTGGGGTGCAATCTACGTCGACCGTTACTTTCATCCTGCGCACCTTCAATTGCCAGCGACCGTCGTCATGCCGCAACATGGCCCCTGAACGCAAATAATTTGGGCACAGCAGCGTTGGCGGTTCTGCAAAAGCCGCTTATCCTCAAACACAGTGCAGCGAACGAAAGGACATCCGCCATGGGATCATTTACGCCGATTTCGACCCTTGAGGGCGATGCGCAATTCGACACCTATGTCGCTCGACCCGACGGAACCCCGCGCGGGGCGATTATCGTCATTCAGGAAATCTTCGGCGTGAACGAAGGCATTCGCCGCAAATGCGACAATTGGGCCAGCCAAGGATATCTGGCGGTTTCTCCCGACCTGTTTTGGCGTGACACCGCGCATGTCGAACTGGATGCGGACGTTCCAGAACAATTTCAGGCGGCAATCGGCCACATGCAAAAGCTGAATCAGGACCTCGCCATCTATGACATTGAATCAGCGATCAAATTCGCTCGAGCCGAACTGAGTGGCACAGGCAAGGTCGGCGTGGTCGGCTATTGCCTTGGCGGGCGGCTGACTTTCATGGCGGCCTGCCGGACGGATGGCGACGCCTTTGTCGGCTATTATGGCGTGGGCATCGACAATCTTCTGGGCGAGCAGCATGCGATCGGCAAACCCGTCCTGCTGCACATCCCCACCGCTGACGGCTTCGTGCCACCGGCAGTCCAGAAGACTATGCATGACGGCCTGAAGGACAATCGCCACGTGACCCTTCACGATTATGAGGGGCTGGACCATGGCTTCGCCGCTGAAATGGGCGCGCGCCGGGTCGAGGATGCCGCGCAACTGGCCGATCAGCGCACGACCGACTTCTTCGCCACGCATCTCTGACCGAAGCGCCACCCATGACACAAGCCTGGCGCATGATTGTCCGCACGACCGGTGGTCCGGAGGTGATCGAGCGGGAGTATTTCGATCCCGCTCCTCCGGCCGAGGGTGAGGTGCTGATCGCTCAAGATGCAATCGGCTTGAACTTCATCGACACCTATCATCGGTCGGGCCTCTACGAAGCATCGCTCCCCCTCACCCTCGGCGTTGAAGGCGCGGGCTATGTCGCGGCCTTGGGGCCGGGTGTCAGCGGGCTGGCGATCGGCGACAAGGTTGGCTCGGCGGGCGGTATGGGCGCCTATGCCACCCATCGCACGGTCGCCGCCGACCGCGTCATAAGGATTCCAGACGAAATCGGCACGGAGGAAGCCGCCGCGATGATGCTGAAGGGCATGACCGCCTGCTTCCTTGCGGAGGATATATTGCCGCTGCGGCGGGGTCAGGTCGCTCTCGTCCACGCAGCCGCGGGTGGCGTAGGTTCCGTGCTGGTGCCTTGGCTTCGGGACAAGGGCGTCGTGGTCATCGCCCATAGCGGTTCAGCAGAAAAGGCCGCAACCGTGCAAGCCGACCACAGCCTGCATTGCCCGTTGCCGGACCTTGCCGACCGGGTGCGCGCCCTTACGGACGGACAGGGTGTAGACGTTGTCTATGATGGCGTGGGGAAGGATAGCTGGAGCGCGTCGCTTGGCTCTCTCAAACGGCGCGGCATGATGGTGAGCTATGGCAATGCGTCTGGCCCGGTACCGCCGGTCAGCCTGCTGGAACTCAGTCGCGCCGGATCACTCTATGTGACCCGCCCCACCCTGTTCGACTATATCGTGAAGCAGGAGGAACTGAAGCATGTCAGTGACCGCCTGTTCGATCGCATGCTGAGGGGCGTCGTTCGCGCCCATATCGGCCAGCGTTTCGCCCTTTCGGAGGCTGCGGAAGCACATCGGGCGCTGGAAGGGCGACAGACCATCGGTAGCACCATCCTGGTGCCATAGGCGCGCTGAAGAAGTCTGAAACGGGTTGAGCAGGTGACGGGCTCAAGCCCGCCCCTGCTCGCCTCAATCACACAAAGAGGGTCAGAATGCCGACCTGATGGTCGATAATACCCTCATAGATCATCTTGACGGCGACATAGATGATGACGGCCAGACCCAGATAAGCGATCCACCGGAAACGCTCGATATATTTAGCGATGATGTTCGCCGCGATACCCATCAGGGCAACCGACAGGATAAGCCCGATGATCAGGATGCCAGGGTGATCACGCGCCGCGCCCGCGACGGCCAGCACATTGTCCAGGCTCATCGACACGTCGGCAACGGCGACAGCCCAAGCGGCGGCTGCGAAGCTCTTGGCGGGACGCAGCCCCGATATGTCATCGTCGCTGGGATCGTCCGGCGTGTCGGCACCCCGCTTCGGGTGCAGTTCGCGCCACATCTTCCAGCTTACCCACAGCAGCAGCAGGCCACCGGCCAGGATCAGGCCGACAATCTGCATCAGCTGCGTCACGACCAGGGCAAAACCGATACGCAGCACCAATGCGGCGATGATACCGATCATGATGACGCGCTGGCGTTGCTGCACCGGCAGGCCCGCCGCCAATGCGCCCACGACGATCGCATTGTCGCCAGCCAGCAGGATGTCGATCATCAGCACCTGGCCAAAAGCCGACAAGGCAGCCGGAGAACCGATATTGCTGAAATCGTTGACGATGTGCCCCCAAATATCGGCGGGCGAACCCATACCCTGCGCGGCAGCGGCGGCAGTCGTAAGAAGGTCGATCATAACGGCCTGATATAACTCCGCTTATTGGTTCATCGAGTCGAAGAAATCTTCGTTGGTCTTGGAATCCTTCATCTTGTCGAGCAGGAACTCCATTGCGTCGACCGTACCCATCTGCATCAGGATACGGCGCAGCACCCACATCTTGGAAAGCTTGGCCTTGTCGACCAGCAGCTCTTCCTTGCGGGTGCCCGACTTGCCGACGTCCAGCGCCGGGAAGATGCGCTTGTCCGCGACCTTGCGGTCCAGCACGATTTCCGAGTTGCCGGTGCCCTTGAACTCTTCGAAGATGACTTCGTCCATGCGGCTGCCAGTGTCGATCAGGGCCGTCGCGATGATGGAGAGCGAACCGCCCTCTTCGATGTTGCGCGCCGCACCGAAGAAGCGCTTGGGACGCTGGAGCGCATTGGCGTCAACGCCGCCCGTCAGCACCTTGCCCGACGAGGGCACGACGGTATTGTAGGCACGACCGAGGCGGGTGATCGAATCAAGCAGGATCACCACATCCTTCTTATGTTCCACGAGGCGCTTGGCCTTTTCGAGCACCATTTCGGCGACCTGCACGTGGCGCTGCGCGGGTTCGTCGAAGGTTGAGGACACGACCTCGCCCTTCACGCTGCGCTGCATGTCGGTGACTTCTTCCGGACGCTCGTCGATCAACAGGACGATTAAGAAGACTTCGGGATGATTGTCGGTGATCGCCTTGGCGATGTTCTGGAGCAGGACGGTCTTACCGGTGCGCGGCGGCGCGACGATCAGGGCGCGCTGGCCCTTGCCCTGCGGCGAGACGATGTCGATGACGCGGGCCGACTTGTCCTTGACCGTCGGGTCGAGCGTATCGAGCACCAGCTTCTGGGTCGGATAGAGCGGCGTCAGGTTGTCGAAGTTGACGCGATGCCGGACGACATCCGGGTCATCGAAGTTGACGGAGATAAGCTTCGTCAGCGCGAAATAACGCTCGCCATCCTTGGGCGCGCGGATTTCGCCTTCCACCGTATCACCGGTGCGCAGGCCGAACTTGCGGACCTGATTGGGCGACACATAGATGTCGTCGGGACCGGCAAGGAAGTTGGCTTCGGGCGAACGGAGGAATCCGAAGCCATCGGCCAGCACCTCGATCGTGCCCTCACCCATGATCTGCTCGCCATTTTCCGCCTCAGCCTTGAGGATCGCGAACATCAAGTCCTGTTTGCGCAGGGTCGATGCGCCTTCGACGCCCAGTTCTTCCGCCGTGGTGACCAGGTCGGCGGGTGATTTCTTCTTGAGGTCTTTAAGGTGCATTCGACTTGAGTCCGATGACGAGAGATGAAGATGGGAAATACGAAAAAGGAGAGTCGCCCGGTATGGAAAACACGGGACTCCGGCGCTGGACGGCCGGGATAGACCGTCCGCGTTTAGCGATCAGCCCCCCCCAAAGTCAAGGTGTCGCTTGGCTCTGCCTTGCTGGAAATGCTGGCTCCCGCCGCCTTCATCGCCAAATGGTGCAGCAGTTGCGGCAATGGACCGGCCTTGGCGATCCATGCTATGACTTGATGCTCTAGCTGAAGAGGCGAAGGGCATGAGAAGGCCTTATCTCGTCCCTGCAATGACCATGCTGATGATCTGCCCGCCCGCCGCGGGTCAGCCGGTCCCTGCGGCCGATCCGCCCGCCGTGGTCCGCACCCTCTCAACCAGTGACGACCGCGTCTCCATCCCCATCCACATCGATGGACGCGGCCCTTGGAACTTCATCGTCGATACCGGATCGCAGCGCACCGTCATCTCCCGTGATCTTGCCGATCAGCTCGCCCTCCCCGCCCGACGTCACGTCACCATCGTCAGCATGGCGGGCCGCCAGGAAACGCGCACCGTCGCCGTTCCGCGGCTCGGCTATGGCGCGGAAACGGTCGATGACATCGAAGCGCCCGTGCTGGAGGGGGACCATCTCGGCGCGGCTGGGCTGCTCGGGCTCGACAGCCTGCATGCCAAGCGCCTCCTCCTGAATTTCCGCACCGGCCGAATGGAAATCGGCGCCAGCCGTCCCTCATGGCGGGACCCCAACGCCATCATCGTCGAGGCACGGCGGCGCAAGGGGCAGCTGATCCTGCTGCATTCCGACGCCAACGGGTTGAAGGTCAACATCATCCTCGACACCGGCACGCATCTAAGCGTTGGCAATCTCGCCCTGCGCGACAAACTGATCCGCAAGAAACGCGCCCCAGCGATGAGCGAGATCAGCCTGATGAGCGTAACCGGCGAGACCCTGACGGGTCAGCTTGGACGCATCGGCAGGATCCGCATGGGCCCCATCGCCTTGACCGACCTGCCAGTCATGTTCGCCGATGCCCAGCCGTTCAGCGAACTTGGGCTGCGGGATAAGCCGACCCTGCTACTGGGCATTCAGGCCCTCAGAATGTTCGATCGCGTCGCCATCGACTTCGGCCGGGGCAAGGTCGATTTCCTGATGCCGGATGCCAGCGCCTTTGATCCACGGCGCTTTGCCGCAGCACCCCGTCAGGCCGGTTAGAGCATTATAGAGCCTTGTACCCTCTATCTCCATCACTCAACTCCGTTCGGGCTGAGCTTGTCCAAGCCCTCTCCTTATTAAAAAGGAAGTGGAACCGTTGGCTTCGCCAGCCTGCGGCTCGACAGGCTCAGGGCGAACGGTAACGGGGGGAGTGCCGATTTAGGGATCAATACCCTAGCGCGGCGCAGTCCGCTGCCTGTCGCGGCCGAGCACCTGATCGATCCATTGCTGGTCCAGCTTTGGCGGCGCCGTCCGGGCAGGAGGCGCCTGATCGACCGACTGATCGTCCTGCTGGGGCTCTTGATCTTGCTGCTGTTGCTGCGGGTCCTGACTGATCGGCAATCCATTTTCATCGACCATCATGCCCCCACCCGTTCCATTATCGGGCTGGCCATAATAGGCCTCGTCGTCGGGCTCCAGCTGCCATTCGGGCAGCGTTACCTGCGTCTCGAACTGCTCGACGGGGCGGCGCGACACGGCGACCTTCATATAGTCGGCAAAGGCGTGCGCGGGCGCGCGGCCACCCTGCAAAACACTCACCGGTCGCGCATCGTCCCTGCCCATCCAGACGCCCGTCGTGATCCCGCTGGAAAAGCCCAGGAACCATCCATCCTTGTTGCTGCTGGTGGTGCCCGTCTTGCCCGCGACCGGCCTGCCAATCTGCGCCGCCTTGCCCGTGCCCGTGCTGACCGCCGTCTGCATCAGGTCCGTCATCCCCGCCGCTACCCAGGGCGCGACAAGCACGCGGCTGGTATCATCCTGATGTTGATAGAGCAGCCGCCCATCGGCCGTCGTCACCTTGGTGATGCCATAGGGCGTCACCGCCACGCCCTTGCGCGCGATCGAGGCGAAGGCGCGCGTCATGTCGATCAGGCGCACGTCGGACGTGCCCAACACCATCGAGGGATGCGTATTGATCGGCGTCGTCACGCCAAAGCGCCGCGCCATGTCCGCCACGGTGGGAAAGCCCACCTCAACGCCCAGCTGCGCGGCAACCGTGTTGATCGAATAGGCAAATGCCGTGCGAACATCGATGTCGCCGGAATAGCGACCGCTGCTGTTGCGCGGGCTCCAACCGTTGATCGTCACCGGCTTGTCCGTAACGCCGGTATCAGGCGTATAGCCCGCCTCCAGCGCCGCCATATAGACGAATATCTTCCAAGCCGAACCCGGCTGCCGCGTGGCGGTCGTCGCGCGATTATAGTTGGACGTCACATAATCAAGCCCGCCGACCATCGCCCGCACCGCGCCATCGCGATCGAGCGAAACCAACGCACCCTGCGCACCCCCCGGAACATTGGCCTGAATCGCCGCCGTCGCTGCCTTCTGCATGCCCAGATCGATGGTGGTATAGACTTCCAGCGGTTCATTGGGCTCATCCACCAGCACATCAAGCTGCGGCAATGCCCAGTCGGTAAAGTAACGCACGCTGTTTTGCGGAGGCTCCGGCGCCATCTTGACGTCGTTCAGGTCGATACTCGCCCGCTGCGCCGCGCTGATCGCGCCATTTTCCTGCATCAGTTCCAACACGACGCCCGCACGGCCGATCGCCGCTTCGGCATCGGCAGTGGGCGAATAGCTTGACGGCGCCTTCACCAGCCCCGCGATGATCGCCGCTTCCGGCAGGCTAAGCGCGGCGGCGGGATGACCGAAGAATTTGCGGCTGGCGGCGTCGATGCCATAGGCGCCGCCGCCGAAATACACCTTGTTGAGGTACAGCTCCAAAATCTGCCGCTTGGAAAATTTCCGCTCCAGCGCCAGCGCCAGGATCATCTCCCGTACCTTGCGGCCCCAACTATAGCTGTTGTTGAGGAAGATGTTGCGCGTCACCTGCTGGGTGATGGTCGATGCACCCTGCCAGCGGCGGCCCTTGCCCCGATTCTCCAGCGCCACCCAGGTCGCGCGCGCCATGCCGATCGGATCGACACCGGGATGCAGATAGAAGCGCCTGTCCTCCGTGGAAACCATCGCATCGACCATCACCGTCGGTATCTGGTCATAGGACAGCCAGCGGCCAAAGCTCGGCCCCAGCGACACGATCACGCTGCCGTCGGCGGCATGGACGCGGATCATCTGCCCGTTGGGCGATGATTTCAGGGATTCATAATCAGGCAGCGACTGGTAGGCGATCACCACCGCCACGACGATCGCGAACAAAGCGCCCACCGTCGCGACCAGTCCGAACTTGATGCCCCGGATCAGCCACCGCTTCGCGCCCCCGGGCGTGTCCTTGCTCTTGCCTGCTCGTGCCATCTACATCGCCCGGATACGCGCTAAGGGATCAAGCCACCAGCGCAAAACGGGCACTGACAACCTTGTGATCTTGGTTCTCAAGAGAAGCGACGCTTTACCGGCGATGAATGATTATTCAACCTCGTCGCGCGGCTTGAAGTCCAGCGACGCACTGTTCATGCAATAGCGCAGGCCGTTGACGCCCGGACCATCGGGAAAGACATGGCCCAAATGCCCTTCGCACTTCGCGCAACGCACTTCGGTGCGGATCATGCCGTGGCTGCTGTCGCGAATCTCCTCCACCGCGTCGATGTCGACCGGCGCGGTAAAGCTGGGCCAGCCAGAGCCGCTGTCATATTTTTCCTCGGCATCGAACAGTTCCGCCCCACAACCGGCGCAAAAATAGACGCCGTCAGCCTTGTTGCTGTTATATTTGCCGGTAAAGGGCCGCTCCGTCCCCGCCTCTCGCAATACATGAAATTGGTCGGAAGAAAGGCGCTCGCGCCATTCGGCGTCGGTCAGGTTGAGCTTGTCCATGGCCGCAATATGGCGAGGGCCTTTCCTGCGATCAAGCGCTTAGCGCTCCCGCGCCGCCTGCCGCGCAATGGCGAGCAGTTCATGCCGCACCATAAGGTCGCCAAGCCCCCTGCCCGACCGGCTCGCCCTCTCCGCTTGCGCCAGCCGCTGGATCACCCGCGCTATGCCATGCGCGTCCCACAGCCGCACCTGCCGGGTGACGAGGCCCTTTTCCTTCCAGAATACCTGTTTGCCCGCAGCTTCGACGGCTCCCTCCAGCCGTCCGCTGTCATCGAAAGACGAGCGAATATTGGCGAGCAGCATCGCACGGGTCAGAAGCGGACGCAGCACCGCCGCCATCGCGGTCCCTGCCTCAGCCAGACGCCCCAGTTCCCGATGCATGGCGCGCAGGTCGCCCCCCAGCACGGCATTGACCAGCGGCGCCGCGTCCGAATCGGGATTGTCGGCCGACAGGGCGTCCAGCGCTTCCGCCGTCGCCTCGGCTGGCCGATCCGGCGCGGCGTCGAGATAGAGGATCAGCTTCTCGATCTCACCGCCCATCAACGCGCGGTCGCCATTGGCAAGGTCCACTATCCGCTTCGCCAACTCGGCGGGCAGGCGCAGTCCCCCTTCGCGCGCGATCGCGACGGCAATCTGCTCTGCCTCCCGCGCATCCGGCTGATAGGAGGCGAACGCCATGGCCAGCGGACTGTCGAGCGCCAGTTTCAGCAGCTTGGACGTACCCTTCAGCGCCCCTGCGGTAGCGATCACAGGATTGCCTGCCGCCAGCGCTTCGAACAATGCCGTCACAGCGGGCAGCGACTCCTCGCCCATGCCGTTGACGCGTATCCAGCGCCGGTCACCAAACATGGAAAAGGACGCCGCCTCGTCCGCCAGCCGGGCGGGATCGTCCCGCAAAGTCGGCCCATCCAGATCGACGCGCTCCGCCTCCGGCCCCATCGCCCGCTCAAGCCGCTTGCCCAGCGCCGCGCTCCCCGCCTCATCGGGTCCGTAGAGCAGGAAGAACCGGATATCGGCCGGGGGTGCGTCCAGCGCCTTTTCAATCTGGCCGCGATTGGCCTTCAACGCTGCTGGTCCCTCGCCGCGAACAGCGCGAGCCGGGAGACGATCTGGTCCGCAATCGTCTGCGACAGCCGTTCCAGCGCGGTATCTTCCGCCGCGATGGTCGCATATTCGCTGGACGTGACGTCGATGCCCGCGTCCGATCCCGCCGTATCGTCGATCACCTGCGCGCCGGTGGCCGCATCGATCAACTGATAGCGCGCCCGCAACGTCCGCCGTTCGCGCGTAATCGCCTGGTCAGCGCGCAAGCCAAAGCCACTGATCTGGTCATCCAGCTTCACCACCAGCCTGTAGCTCGGCCCCGCGCCGCTCATTGCGGACAGGCGGTCGTTGAGCGCATTGCGCACCAACCAGCCGCCCTTCCCTTCGATCGGCGCAACCTCGACATTGCCCAGCTTCTGCGCGACCGCGCCATGACTGCCGCCACTGTAGACGGGACGCAGGCCACAAGCGGAGAGGATGACGATGGCAGCAAGCAGGGGCAAAATGCGCTTCATGGGACACTCTCTACCCGTTCGGGCGGAGCCTGTCGAAGCCCTGTTCTTCTTTTGAAGAAAAGAGAGCCCTTCGACAAGCTCAGGGCGAACGGTTCGTTGTTAAATGACTAGGTTGACCAGCCTGTCAGGCACCACGATCACCTTCTTCGGGGTCGCGCCATCCAGCGTCCGCGCCACATTGGGCGCGGCAAGGGCGAGCCGTTCCAGCTCATCCTTGCTCGTCCCCTTGGGCACGGTGATGGTGTCGCGCAGTTTGCCCATGACCTGGCAGGCGATCGTCACCTCATCCTCGACCAGTAGCGCCGGATCGACCTGCGGCCAGGCTGCGTCGGCGATCAGGCCCTGCTCGCCCATGTCCGCCCAGGCTTCCTCCGCCAGATGCGGCGTCATCGGCGCGACCAGCAGAGCCAGCGCCCGGATCGCCCCGCTACGGCTCGCCGAAGGCTTGGCCTTCTCCACTGCATTGGTCAGTTCGTATATCTTCGCCACCGCCTTGTTGAAGGACAGGGCCTCGATATCCGTGGCGATGCCATCGATCGTCTGGTGCAGCTTGCGGTCCAGCGCCTTGTCTTCACCCTCGACACTCTTGTCAGCCTCTCCAAACAGCCTCCAAAGCCGGTTGATGAAGCGCCACGACCCTTCAATGCCGCTTTCCGTCCAGGGCAGGTCGCGCTCGGGCGGACTGTCGGACAGCATGAACCAACGAACCGCGTCCGCGCCATATTGGGCGATGATGTCATCGGGATCGACGACATTCTTCTTGGACTTCGACATCTTTTCGACGCGGCCCACCGTGACCGGGCCACCGCCATCGACCATGACGATCTTTTCACCCTGCCGCGCCACGTCCTGCGGGGCGAGCCATGTGCCTTCAGGTGACTTGTAGGTCTCGTGCGTCACCATGCCCTGCGTGAACAGACCCGTGAACGGCTCGGCAAAGCCCAACTGCCCCATATGCTGGAGCGCCCGCGTCCAGAACCGCGCGTAGAGCAGATGCAAAATCGCATGTTCCACGCCGCCGATATATTGTCCCACCGGCAGCCACTTCTCGACCGTCTCGCGATCAAAGGGCTTGTCCTTGGGCTGGCTGGCGAAGCGGATGAAATACCAGCTGGAGTCCGCAAAAGTATCCAACGTATCGGTCTCACGCCGCGCCGCCTTGCCGCATTTGGGGCAATCGACATGCTTCCAGGTCGGATGGCGGTCGAGCGGATTGCCCGGAATGTCGAAGCTGACATCCTCCGGCAGCACCACCGGCAGCTGATCCTTGGGCACGCCCACGACCCCGCAATCCTCGCAATGGATGACCGGGATCGGCGTCCCCCAATAGCGCTGGCGCGACACGCCCCAATCGCGCAGGCGGAACACGGTGGTGCCGTCGCCCCAGCCCTCGCCCTCGGCGCGGCGGATAACCTCGGCCTTCGCATCCTCGACGCTCATACCATTCAGGAAGTCCGAATTTACGAGGCGGCCCGGCCCGGCATAGGCCTCGTCGCCAATGCCCTTGTCCTCATCACCCTCGGCCGCGACCACGCGCTCGACCGGCAGCATATATTTGCGCGCGAAGTCGAGGTCGCGCTGGTCATGCCCCGGCACCGCCATAACGGCGCCCGTGCCATATTCCATCAGCACGAAATTCGCGACGAACAACGGCAGCTTACGGCCAGTAAAGGGATGGATCACCGATCGCCCGGTGTCATACCCCTTCTTCTCCTGCGTCTCGATCTCCGCAGCGGCAGTACCGCTATGACGGCATTCCTCAGCGAACGCAGCCAGACCCGCATCCTTGGCCTCCAGCGCCAAAGCGATCGGATGGTCCGCCGCGATCGCCGCAAAGCTCGCGCCGAAGATCGTATCGGGCCGGGTCGAAAAGACCTCCAGCTCCCCGATGCCATCCACCGCCTCATCCAGCTTGAAGCGGAACTGCAAACCGACCGACTTGCCAATCCAGTTCTCCTGCATCAGCCGCACCTTTTCAGGCCACTGATCCAGCGTCTTCAACCCACTCAGCAGATCATCGGCAAATTGCGTGATCTTGAGGAACCACTGGCTGAGCTTGCGCTTCTCGACCAGCGCACCGGATCGCCAGCCCTTGCCGTCGATCACCTGCTCATTGGCCAGCACGGTCATATCGACCGGGTCCCAATTGACCGCGCTTTCCTTCCGGTAAACCAGTCCCGCTTCCAGCATGTCGAGGAACAGCGCCTGCTCCTGCCCATAATAGTCCGGCTCACAGGTGGCGAGTTCGCGGCTCCAATCCAGCGCAAAGCCCAGCTTCTTCAGCTGCGCCCGCATCGTCGCGATATTGGAGCGGGTCCAGTCGCCCGGATGCACCTTCTTTTCCATCGCGGCATTTTCGGCCGGCATGCCAAACGCGTCCCAACCCATCGGATGCAGCACTTCATGCCCGGTCATCCGCCGGAACCGCGCCAACACGTCGCCCATCGAATAGTTGCGGACATGGCCGATATGGATGCGCCCGGACGGATAGGGGAACATCTCCAGCACATAGGAACGCGGCTTGTCGCTCGTATCCGACGCCTTGAACGTCTGCTTCTCGTCCCAAACGGCCTGCCAGCGGGCATCGGCCTCAAGCGGGTTGAAGCGCCTTTGCATCTGTTCACGTCCCCAAAATGCATGCGGGCTGAGCTCTTCCAAGCCCAGCCCCTTTGTTGTTCAAGAAATTGGATGAAAGGAAGGGCTTAGCCTGCGATCGCCATGCGGCGCAGGTCGCGCGCCTTGGTCAGGATGATCTCTTCCAGCTTCTGGACCGTCGCTGCCTGCACCGGAGCATCGACCCACTGGCCGCCCTGATTGACCTGACGGCTGGCCGCGACGCGCAGCGCGTCGGCGCGCAGGTCCTGGTCCAGGATCGACACGGTCAACTTCATCCGTTCATTGGGCGTGTTCGGATTGGCGTACCAGTCCGTCACGATCACGCCACCGTTGGAATCTGTCTGCACCATCGGCATGAAGGACAGCGTGTCCAGCGTCGCGCGCCACAGATAGCTGTTGACGCCGATCGTCGTCACCTTGGACGCGGCCAGATCGGCCTTGGGACGTTCCTTGGCCCCGCCGCCGCAGGCAGCGAGCGGCAAAAGCGCGGTCAGCAGCAGACCGGCGGAAACAGAAGCGGGTAGGCGGCGGACCATCAGGGCATGTCCCATATTGAAGAAAAACGCCCCGCTTCTATAGAGAAGCCGTCGCAATGGGCAAGGGGGCCGTGGCAGCAGTTGCAACGCTTGGCCGCCAGCCGCGTTTTGGACTCTGTGTGTTCCGTGCAACAGCCCGGACAAAAAGGTCATGTCGTACTACCCATCGCGGCTCGACGGGTGTATAAGTTTTGAAAATAAGTCGGTGGGGAAGAGATTCGCGTTATGCGCATGAATAGGGGATATTTGGCATTGGCAAGCGCGGCAGTCGCCGTCGCTGGCTTTATGCTGTCTCCCGCTATTGGCGCCGCAACCGATCTTGCTCGACTACGCGCCGCCGTGCCGGTGTCGCTTGGTGCTCTGGGCAGCATTTCCTCCTTCACGCCGACGACCAAGGACCCGCGCCTTGCTGCCGCCTATGCCCGGATCGCAGCGTCGGCGGGACGTCAGAATTTCCGCTTCACACCCACCAGCGGCTCGCTCAGCGGGCAGCGTTCAGTGACGGTGATGGTCCGTGCCGCCGATCTCAACGATCGCGTCACGGTCAGCCGCACGATCGACCCGGTCGGCATCGCCCCCGTCGCCTTCAGCCTGAACAATGCGCATAACTGGCGCAAATTCGCGCTGCCGGAAGCTGTGGGCCGCAAGGAACTGGACCCGGTTTCGATCGAGCAGATGGCTGGCGCAAAGAATTTCTCGCTGGATCAGGAAGCCAAGAACCGTTTCAGCACCAAGGTGATGATCGAAAGCCGCCGCGATCCGGGCACGGCCGTGCGCAACCCAAATGCGGACAAGGATTATTCGCTGGACCTCGCCAGCTCCTACTCGCTGACGCGCAACCTGAACGTCACCGCTGGCCTGCGCTACAACAACAGCGTGATCGGACGCCTGACCCCGATGACCGACGAGCGGCAGGATAATCAGGCCGTCTATCTGGGCACCGTGTTCAAGTTCTGATCTTGGTGAACTGATACCCGGATTCTGTAAATCGCTATCCGGGTTAAGGCCATTTAGGTGGCTCGACCGTAACTGCTTCCACAGATAGCTATTGCCGCTCCTTCATCATCCCAGCGGACGCTGGGATCTTGTGAGGCTGGGCCGAGCGCCCGCGCCATTTGCAGGATGATCCTTTGTGCCTGATTGCGGCCTGTCCGCTTCGCTGGCACGCTTGCTCAAATGACGTGGTGATGAGAGGTACAGCTTTGAGTGATAATGATCCTTATGCTGCTGGACGCTCTCTCCTTGGTGAGATGCAACGTTTGTCTATGCCCACCGCAATCGACCTCAAGGTCGATTTCGAGTTGGGTGGCGCCCGCCAGTTTGTCGCCATCCGGGGCACTGACGCCGCGAATCCCGTGATTCTGTTCATTCATGGCGGGCCGGCATCAACTGAGCTTCCAATTGCCTGGACATACCAACGGCCCTGGGAGGATTTTTTCACGGTAGCCCAATGGGATCAGCGGGGCGCCGGTCTTTCCTTTCCGCTCAATGAGCCGGAGGCGCTTGGCCCGACATTGACGTTTGAACGTTATTGCGACGATGCAATTGAACTCATCGAGCTACTCTGTGCCCGCTATGAGAAGCCGAAGGTCATCATCGTTGGCCATAGTTGGGGGTCTGCCGTCGGACTTGCCGTTGCAATAAAGCGACCAGATCTCGTCCACGCTTATGTCGGCGTGGCACAGGTGATAGATTTCCTGAAAAACGAGCGGGAAGGATACGCTTGGACTTTGTCCGAAGCTGCCAGAACCAATAACGCCGACGCGTTATCAGAATTGAATGCAATTTCACCATATCCGGAAGAACACGGCCTTGATCTCGAAAAAACCAGAGTCGAGCGGAAGTGGGTCCGCAGCTTTGGTGGCTTTGCTGCCTACAGAGAGGATACGAACTTTCACGCACATTCCTTCCTGCTTTCGCCAGCGCACAGCACTGCTGACGGTCAAGCCATCGGAGCAGGCTTTTCGTTCACGATGCCTCGCGTGTGGCCGCAATTAGCGGTGATTAGCTTTTCGGGCGTGAAGCATATTAAGGTTCCCGTCCTGCTATTCCTCGGACGCCATGATCGGGTGAGTTCTCCCCATATCGCGGAACAATGGCTTGCAGACTTGGATGCCCCACTCAAGGAATTGGTGTGGTTCGAACGGTCTGCTCATCTTCCAATGTTCGAAGAACCCGGCAAATTCTTGGCCGCGCTGGTGGAGCGCGTAGGCCCGCTAACCAGGTAAGTTTACGGTAGGGCAGGCCAACTCGCGAATGCATTCAGCCGCCATCACCCCACCACCGATCCCCCCGTCAGACCATCAATCGCCGCCCACCCCAAAGCACCCAGTCCTTTCAACATCCGCCGATGCCCCGCGCAAACGCCCCCCAAGGCAACCACCGGCATCCCCGCCCTATGCGCCAACGCCGCGAATCCCACCCGTCCCAGCACTCTTCCCCCCGGATGCGACCGCGTGGCGAACAGCGGCGACAGGAAGATAAGATCCGCCCCCGCCCGCTCGGCTGCCCGCAACTCCCGCGCATTATGAACGGCCAAGCTGCGCAACAAAGGCCGTGCAGCCCACCCGGCCCCTCGCCCGTGCCAGCCATCAGTGCCCCAGGCCGCTGCCTCCCGCGCCGATCCCGCCAGCAACAGCATCAGCCGCCGTCGCCGT
Source organism: Sphingobium sp. TomMM7A (assembly GCF_055397305.1). Taxonomy (NCBI): domain Bacteria; kingdom Pseudomonadati; phylum Pseudomonadota; class Alphaproteobacteria; order Sphingomonadales; family Sphingobiaceae; genus Sphingobium; species Sphingobium sp. TomMM7A. Next base: position 2,238,866 of record NZ_AP027311.1, read on the forward strand.
GCGACCTCCGTCACCCGATCGAATAGCGCCCGCCGTTCACGCGGCCCCGTGCGATAGTGCCGGAACAGGATTCCCCCCCGACCTTTCGGCAACCGCGCGGCACTTGCCAGCAGCACTGCGGACGGAACGCGCTCATCCGTCACCAACCAGATGGAGGGCATATTTTTAGCGTAGCGACCTGTCATCGCCCTCGCCTATAGCAGCCCCCATGACGACCGACAGCATCGAAGCCGCGAACCGCCTGAACGCCGTGCGCGAAACCATGGGCCGCGCCGCTCGCCTCACTGGCCGCACCGCCGATGACATCACCCTCATCGCTGTGTCCAAGACACAGGATGCTGCCGCCATCCAGCCGCTGATCGCCGCCGGGCAGCGCGTCTTTGGCGAGAACCGGGTTCAGGAAGCGCAAGCCAAATGGCCTGCCCTCCGCGAGCAAACGCCGGACATCGCCCTGCACCTCGTCGGCCAGCTTCAATCCAACAAGGCCGCCGACGCCGTCGCCCTTTTCGACGCCATCCATTCGCTTGATCGCCCATCCTTGCTCACCGCCCTAGCCAAGGCGATGGACGCAGCGGGCAAGCGCGTCCCCTGTTTCATTCAGGTCAATATCGGCGCGGAAGAGCAGAAGGGCGGCTGTCCGATCGCGGAAACCCCGTCCCTGATCCGCGCTGCACGCGACGCCGATGTCCCGGTCACAGGCCTGATGTGCGTGCCGCCCGCAGACGTAGAACCCGCGCCCTATTTCGCGTTACTGGCAAAGATCGCCCGCGATGAGGGCCTCGATCAGCTTTCCATGGGCATGTCAGGCGATTTCGAAACCGCCATCATGCTGGGCGCAACCCACATTCGCGTGGGCACCGCCTTGTTCGGAGAAAGACCCTCTCCCGCCCGCCCTGTTCCGACGAGCGGGAGAGGTATGATCAGAAACTCCCGCGAAGCGTGATGCCGTAGGTGCGGGGTTCGGCCAGATAGGCCGAGATCAGCTGGTTTGCCATCGGCGCGCCCAGAGCAAACTGGCCGGTCGTCGATGTTGACGGGCTGCTCGATTGCAACGGGCTGCTGAAGGCCACCTGGGTATAATCCTGGTTGAAGATATTCTGGCCCCAGAATTCCACCGCCCAGCGCTGCTGCGGCCCGCGGATGCCGACACGCGCGTTGAACACCGCATAGCCATCCTGCCGCTTTTCGGGGAACAGGTCCGACCCGGTGTTAAAGTCGCTGGTCATGCGCCCGTCGATGTAGAACAGCGCCGACAGCCCGGTAGAGCCGATCTCCGGCGTCCAGGAAGCGCTGACCGTGGTAACCACCTCGGGCGCCTGACTGTTAATCGATCCCGGCAGCAGGAACAGCGCCGGATCAAGCGGCACTGACCCATCGCTGCTGCCCACCAGCCGGTTGGCAAACTTCGCCCGCGCATAGGTCAACCCGCCCGACACGCGGACGTTGCGCACCGGCGCCGCCGCCAATTCCAGCTCGACGCCTTGGCTGATCAGCCCCGGCCCCACATCGCCGCTGTCGCATGTGCGGCCCGCCGAAAGCGATCCGTCGCAGCCATTGATATTCTGGACCACGAAGCTGGTGCCGTTGAAGGTGTTTAGCTGGAAATTCTTGAACTCTTGCCGGAACGCCGCGATGTTCACGCTCCACTTGGGCTGGCTATATTTCAGGCCCACTTCGAACGCATCGACCTTCTCCGCAGCGAAGCGCAGGCTGGTCACATCCGCATTGCTACGTGGCGAAAAGACAGCGGGAACCGGGTTGAGCCCGGTCGATCCCAGCTGGAAGCGATCAAGATTATAACCGCCCGCCTTATAGCCCTTCGAATAGCTGCCATAAACCAGCATCTCATCCAAAGGCTTCCACGACAGCACGGCCGTGCCGGAAAACTCGCCATTGCTGGTCTTGTCATTGAGGTTCAGCGCATTCAGCCCGGTCGAACCGTTGCCCAGACAACCCAGCGTCAGGATGCCCTGCGCCAACGCGGCTGCGCTCCCCAGCGCAGGCGTGGTAGCGATCTCGAACAGATCGTTCAGCGCTCCCGGATTGCGCGTCTGCAACGCGGCGCAGGTCCCATTATTATTGTTGAAATCTGCCGAGAAACGCTTGCTCTCATGCGTGTAGCGCAGGCCCAGGGTCAGATCGAGCTGCTTGGTGATGTGGATGATGTTGTGGGTGAATAGCGCCCAATTCTCGCTCTTCTGGTGATAGAGCGAGGCAACATCGCCGGTGCCGCCGGGAATCGCCGCCAAGGCGCGCAGCCCGTCCCCCAAGCCAGTTGAAAGCGCGCCCGCAGCGCCTGCTCCGATAGCGGGCGTCAAACCAGCATTAAGCTGCGCCTGCGTCCCGGTGATCAGCGCCTGTGTCGCCAGACCGCTGCCACACGCTGCCAACTGCTGCGCCGTCAGGTTGCTGTTGACCCCTGCGCCCGCCATCAGTCGGCACGCAGCAAAGCGGCCATAGTCGTCGCCGAAGACAATATTGTCCTCCAGCGTCAGCTTCTCATGCGCATAATAACCGCCGACCAACCAGTCGAGCACCTCGCCAAAGGCCGAACCCTGCGCGCGCAATTCCTGGGTAAAGGTGCGGAACTGACGGTAGGTGTTGGGATCGCGATACAGCAGGTCCGCCCCGCTATAATCATAATCGCCATAATCCTGGCTCTTATAGTCGCGATAGGCGGTGATGCTGGTCAGCTTTGCGCCGCCCAGATCATAATTGACCTCACCCGACAGACCCCAATCCTTGACCTTGCTGACATAGTCGCGCCCGGGCGTGATCGTCAGTTCGCGGTCATAGGGATCGGCCGCAAACACGCTGCCCTGTCCGGCAAGGATCGCCGCGATGCGGTTGAACGGCGCGGTGCTGTAGCCGCCACCGGCGACCGGCCGCCGCTCGCGCGTTTCGATATAGGCCGCGCCGCAGCAGCTTTCATCGCGGTTGGTATAATCGCCGATCAATCGGATCGACAGCGCATCATTGGGCTCGAACAGCGCCTGTCCGCGCACGAAATAGCGATCGCGATCGTTGGTTTCGCCAACCTTGTTGCCGCTCGTGTCCACCAGGTCGTAAAAGCCGTCCCGCTTCGACCACACGCCATCCAGGCTTAGCGCCAGCTTGTCGGAAACCGGCCCGGTGATACGCCCCGCCAGCCGCCAATAATCATAATTGCCGTAAGTGACCTCGGCCTTGCCGCCCAGTTTGAATTCGGGCGCCTTGCTGATGACGTTGATCATACCCGCCGAAGCGTTTCGCCCAAACAGCGTCCCTTGCGGTCCGCGTAGCACTTCGACCCGCTCGATCTCGCCAAGTTCGTTAAGCCCCGCACCCGTGCGGGAACGGTAGACGCCATCGATGAACAGCGCGACCGAGCTTTCAAGGCCCGGATTGTCACCCACCGTGCCGATGCCGCGAACACGGGCGGACGCATTGGCTTCCGACCCGGTCGATGACACCAGCAGCGATGGCGCCAGCTGGTTGAGCGCCCGGATGTCGCTCGCGCCGCTATTCTGCATTGCCTGTGCGGAAACAGCCGATACCGCGATGGGCACGTCGGACAGAGGGCTGGGGCGGCGCGTCGCGGTGACGATGATGATGCCATCATCGTCCGCCACGCCGTTCTGCGGTTGTGCTTCCTGCGCCTGGGCATGGGACACCGACCCGGCCAGCGCTATCATGCCAGCGGACAACAGCCAGAGATTTTTCTTGTTCATGGGACCCTTTCCTCTCCTTCAGCGCATGATTTTCTCATGTCGATTTTAGGAGTGCGATTATGCGGACACAGCAGACTGAAGGCAAGGCAACCGAGCCTTTCCAACCCTTTGCGTCCGGCGTTTGACCTTATTACCGGCTTCTGTGTCTTAGCAGCAACAGCTTAACGCGGGGTTTCCGTAGCGTTTCTAGCCAAGCGGAAAGCGCAGCATCCTGTCCGCGACCGGCACCATCGCCATGGCGCCGGGACCCACCGCGCGGCGGATTTCTCTATGGCTTGCATCCAGTCCACCGGTGAGCGCGCCCAAGGCTGGCAGGATCAACTTGGATGATGATCCCACAAAGCAGCGCCGCGACACCCTTCGCCCCCGCACCGACAGCCGCAGCTTCGGGTGAAAATGCCCCGAAATCTCAGGCCGCGGATCGACCGGATCAGCCTCATGCCGCAGCCAGATGCCATCGACCTCGGCCTCCACCAGGCGCCGCCCGCCCGGCGTCCCATTCATGCCTGCATCGTGATTGCCGGTGATCCACAGCCAATCGAGCCGCGCCGTCAGCGCCTCCAGCCGCTCACGCGCCTTGGATGGCAACCGCGCCGCCCCATCGGCGTCGTGAAAGCTGTCACCCAGCGACCAGACGGCCTTTGCCCCCGTCCGCGCCACCAGCGCCTCGATCACGTCCAGCGTCGCCTGACTATCATGCGGCGGCAGGAACTGGCCGAAACGGCTGAACCAGCTCGCCTTCTCGAAATGCAGGTCCGCCACCAGCAACGCCGACCGCGCGGGCCAGAACAGCGCCGCTTCAGGCAAAGCCAGAAACTCGTGACCCGCGAACGAAAAGGGAACCATGGCCCGCCTATGCGCGCTCGCGCCCGCCCTTTCAAGAGGGCCGTGAAGTCGCTATGGCGCACGCCATGGCTCCGCCTTTCACCATCGCCGCGCTCTACCGCTTCGCTAGCTTCGCCGATCCAGAAGCGCTGGCAGCACAGCTGCGCGATCTCTGCGCGCAGCTTGGCACATGCGGCACGCTGATCCTCGCGCGCGAAGGCATCAACGGCACGGTCGCGGGCAGCGAGCAGGCAATCGACGCCCTCCTCTCCCATATCCGCACCCTTCCGGGCTGCGCCGATCTGGACGTAAAATTCGCCACGGCGGACGAAGCGCCCTTCGCCCGCATGAAGGTCAAGGTGAAGGCGGAGATCGTGACCCTGGGCGCAGGCGATCTCGACCCCGCCTCCCAAGCCGGGCGCTATCTCGACCCGTCTGAATGGAATGCGCTGATCGCCGATCCCGACACGATCGTCATCGACACGCGCAATGCCTATGAAGTCGCCGTCGGCAGTTTCGACCGCGCGATCGATCCCGGCACCCGATCCTTCCGCGAATTTCCCGCTTGGTTCGATCGCTTCGCTGAGCAGCTGCGGGAGGAAGGGCGCGAACCCCGCATCGCCATGTTCTGCACCGGCGGCATCCGCTGCGAAAAATCGACCGCGCTGGTACGGTCGCGCGGCTTTGAGCATGTCTATCATTTGCGCGGCGGCATCCTGCGTTATCTGGAGGAAATGCCGGAAGACCAGAGCCGCTGGCAGGGCGACTGCTACGTCTTTGACGAGCGGGTATCGGTCGGCCACGGCCTCGCCCCCGGCAATCATGTCATCTGCCGCGACTGCGGTCTCGCCCATCAACCTGATGCCGCGCATGAGTGCCCGGCGGGTGACGCCGCACCCTAAATCATATAGCGATGCAATCCCGCCCCATGCTCCCTTAACCAGGCGCGAGCAGGCTTGGGGTCCTCCCCCAATATTCGCGCATGGGCCGCATGAAATGCCGGGCTGTGATCCATGTGCAGCAAATGAGCGAGTTCATGCGCCACCGTCGCCCGCCGGACATGCGGCGGACACAGGATCAGCCGCCAGCTATAGCGGATCGCCCCGCTCGACGCACAGCTAGCCCAGCGGCTACGCGGATCGCCGATGCCAACCGAAGCCACGATCAAATCATGATCGCCCGCCATCGCATGGCTCTCCTCTTCCAGCACAGCCCTCGCCCGCGTCTTCAGCCAGCGTAGCACACGCGGCCCGACCAACTCGCGCACGCCTCCCAGCATCAGCCGGTCGCCCTCGATCCGCACGGTACGCGACGCATCCGCCATCCAGCAGATCCGCACCTCCCGCCCTTCCAGCGGAAAGCAGATCCCATCCTCCAACCGCACCAGCGCGGGCCGCGCCGCCATCTGCGACCGCACCCAGCCCTCATGCCCCTGCGCCCATCCGAGCGCGCGGTTGAGATTGGCCCGCATCGGCAGCGACAGCCGCAACTCCCCGCGCGCATGATCCAGTGACAGGCGGTAGGCCTTCGCCCGCGCCGAACGGCGGATTCGAACCGGAACGGCAATGCCGTCGATAGTGATGCTGTTGTCAGAGTTCCCGGTCGACAAGATGATTTTCCCAATCGCCCGCGTCCGCCTCGGCAATCGTCCAGCCGCGCACCGACTCCTTCGCGCGATGCACCGCCTCGCGATCGCCGCTGATCAGATAGTGCCAGGACGGCAACGGCTTGCCCTCACCCCGCAGCCGATAGGCGCAGGTCCGCGGAAGCCAGCTGATCGTCTTCACCTTCTGCGGGGTCAGCCGAACGCAATCGGGCACGAACCGCCGCCGTTCGCTGTAATTGCTGCACTGCCCGCTATGCCGGTCGAGCAATCGGCAGGCGACGTTGGTCGGATAGACGCGCCCGGTATCCTCATCCTCCGCCTTGTGCAGGCAGCATTTGCCGCAGCCATCGCACAGCGCTTCCCACTCCACGCGGTCCAGCTTGTCGAGAGGCTTTTCCCAGAAGTTCAAACCGTTACTTGACCCATTTTTCCAGGAAAGCGCGCACATCGTCCGCCGTGCCTTCCTGCTTATCCGCCGTCCCCGGATCATCCACCGGCACCAGCGCCACGGGCTGACCATCGGGTCCAAAAAGATAGGGCGTGCGGCTATGGCTTACCAGATAGCCGCTGGCCCCTTGCGCCTTTTCCTTGTTGGATATGACAACGAAATCCTTCGTCACCTTCGTGATTTCCTCGGGCGTGCCGGTCAGGCCGATCAGCTTGGGGTGAAATGCCGCGACATAGGTTTTCAGCACCGCAGGCGTGTCACGCTCCGGATCGACGCTGATGAAGATCGGCTGCACCGTCGCCGCCCGCTTCGCATCCGCCTTCTCGAATTGCGAAAAGCCCTGCATGATATGCTGCAAATCCAGCGGACAGACATCGGGACAATAGCTGTAGCCGAAATAGACCAGCCGGTACTTGCCCTTGAAATCATCCCACCGCACCTTCTTCCCATCCTGGTCGGTCAGGGTGAAGGGGGCGCCGATCCGCGCTCCGGCGAGATCGCCGCGCGTCCCTTCAATCTCGCTTGATGCATTGCCGCCAGCACCCATATTGCAGGCGGCCAGCAGGGCGGTGAACGGCAGGATGAGGGAACGGATCGCTTTGTTCATGGCGCCGCCAGCCATGCCCTGCTATGGGCGCTATTGCAAATGCCAACGGGGCTTAAGGACGATGATGAAGGCTTTTCCGGCTTGGATCGGCGCGGCGCGCGCAGCGGCTCTGGCGCTCGCGCTGCTGTCGCCAGTCGCGGCGCAGGCGCAATTTTCGGACAGCTATAATTTCCTGAAGGCGGTCAAGGACGCCGACGGGCAGAAGGTCACCGACCTCATCCAGAAGCCCGGATCGACTGTCATCAACAGCCGCGACGTCACCAGCGGCGAAACCGCCCTGCACCTCGTCATCGCCCGTCGTGACAATACATGGCTCTCCTTCCTGCTCGCCAAGGGTGCCAATCCCAACCTTGCCGACAATCGTGGCAATACCCCGCTCATGAACGCGGTACAGGCGCGGTTTGAGGACGGCGTCCGCACCCTGCTCGCCGGTGGGGCGCAGATCGACAAGACGAATGGCAGCGGCGAAACCCCGCTGATCCGCGCCGTCCAGCTGCGCGACATCGGACTCGTCCGCCTGCTCGTCGCGCAGGGCGCGAATGCGGACAAGCGCGACACGATCGCTGGCATGTCCGCGCGCGACTATGCGGAACGGGATGCGCGCACCTCCGGAATTGTCGAGGTGTTGGCGGCATCGAAGCCAAAGGCCGCGCCTTCGGGGCCGGTGCAGGGTCCAACCTTCTAGGACGACCGGGTTAGACGCCTTCCTTGCGCCTGCTTTCGGGAATTGTGCCCCATATCGCGCTTACCTAACCCCGTTCGGGCTGTCCGAACGAGTCACTTGCCTCGTTCGAATGTCGAAGCCCTCTCCTTGTTCTGAAAAGAAAGGGAGTTCTGCGACAAGCTCAGGGCGAACGGTGAAAACGCATTTCATTGGAGGCACGACGCTCCAGCCTCACGTCAAGCATGCCACATCTTGTCTCACGCCCCCCGCCTTCCCATCTCCTCTATATCATCCCAAGCCCGGAGAGGCCGGTTATGGAGCGCAAGAACGACATCGAGAAAGCCTGGGAACAGGCCCTCGGCAATATCTTCCAGCCCTATACGCATGCACCGCATGAAACGAAGAAGGCGCTGGAGTCATTCCATACCGGACTGAACAACAGCAGCTATGACATACGCCGCCACATGGCGCGGACAGCAGCGCGGCAGGGATCGACGGCGCTCCACCGATTCCTGGCCGATGAATATTGGGGTACGCGCCCCCGCTGACGCCTCATGGTGGATGTCCTTACATCACCATCCCAGTTCGGCGGCATGATCGGGATCGGCCAATGCAGTCAGCCGCCGCGCCGCCCGCCGTGCAAAGCGCAGGGTCTCCGCTTTCCGTCGTGCCGCCGCGAGCGGTTCCACGGGCGCAGGCCGCAGCAATTCGGCATCATATTGATCCGCGACGATCAGGCCCGTGCGCGCTGGCCATAAAGCCTCGCTGTCGAACAACGACAGGTCAAAGCCGGAAGGCACCGCCCAGAAGAAGCGATCGCAATAATCGAGATAGTCCGGCCATTTCATGTCACCCAGCAGGTCGGCGCGGCTGCACTTGATCTCGACGATGCTGATCCGCCCCGCGCTGTCCAGCGCCATGATGTCAGCGCGGCGGCCATTGGGCAGCGGCACTTCCAATATCCCGCTCATGTCATGGCGGAAAAACAGCCGCAGCGTGCCACGCGCCACGGCCAGCGCCGTACCATCGGTCAGGGGAGAGCAATCCCGATCGGGGGCGAGCATGGAAGAAACGGGACTCATGCTCCTATCTTAGAACAAGAAGGGAACAAAAGAAAAGGCCGATTCAGTTTCCTGAACCGGCCCGCTGTCCTTGTGATGTGCGACCCGAGGATCAGCGATAGAAAATATGATTGTCGATCGAGGCCAGTTGGCGCTTGCCCCAGCTCGGCGACACGCGGCGGGCATGGAAAAACAGGGCGCCTTCGGCTTTGCTGTTCCAGCTGTCCTGCATTGCGATCTGCGCGATCGCGACAGCATTGCGCCAACTTTCGCTGGCCATCGGGATTGCCGGCATACCACGGCCACGGACAAAGCTGAATTGGCCCGGCTGATAGACGACGCCGCACAGGCTGCTGGCGAAACGGCCCGACTTCACGCGATTGATGATGACGCGGGCAACGGCCAACTGGCCTTCCAGGCTCTCGCCCTTCGATTCGAAATATACCGCGCCAGCCAGGCATTTCATGTCGCTGTTCAGGTCTTCGGCTGCACCCTGTGCATCGACCAGAGCGGACAGATTGTCGGCACGCACATCGGCGCTATTGGAAAGATCGGCCAGCGGCTGGGCGACTTCGCGCGGCGCGGCAAAAATAACAGCGGGCTTGGAAGCCGCCGGAGCTGCATTCAGCTCTTGATTCCCGGCAAGGGATACGACCGAAGGAGCGACTTCGCTAGCGCTCGACATGTCGGCCGCCGTAACCGCGACGGTGGCGGTCAGGGTAAATGCCGCGGCAGTCGCGGCCTTCAAACGAAAACTCATTACAACTCAGAAACATGCGGTTCTTGGCCAGGGACGTCGGGAAAAACCCCATCACATAATCGACGTCAGGCCGCCCCCCGTCTGCGTGTTTACCTCGCCCGCCCCCCACGGGCGAATTTGGCAACCTGCGCGTTAAGCGTTGGGTGGGGCCAGTGCCTTTCCATCTGTTCAGAGTCAACGATCAACAGATCGTTTCAGCGGCGAACCGTTCCGCATCCGCGATATCGAGTTCCACGACCCACAGATCGGGGTCTGATCTGCGACGCCTCGCTATATATTGATTGAGGGACTCGGTTCCCTCATCCGGCGCGGGTCCGCAACGCTCCAACCTATATCCACCGGCAAAGTCGGAAACCCGTTCGAACAGGCCCATAGCCTGCCCTCTTTCAGCGGCTTCGATAAGGATTGCGCCGCTAATCTCGTCACCCTTGACCAGTACCGTGGCGAATCCGCCTGCCCCGGCCGCGCGCCTTACCAGCACGCCGACCAGCATCGCGCTGGTCAGCCGGTCAGCCTGCATAGCCCGGCAGCGAAGACAGCGGAAATTGCGACCGCATGAAGGTGCCTGTTCCCCGGCCTACCTCTTCGCCGTCCATGTCGATCAGGCTCGCTTCGGCGACGAACACCCGCCGCTTGCCGCTGATCCACCGCCCTTCGGCCCGGATGCGGCCCGGCCCGATCGGGCGAGTGAACAGCAGGTTGAAGGCGGTTGTCAGCAGGAATCGATCGCTGACCAGGCTGTTCGCCGCATAAAAGGCGGCATCATCCATCATCTTGAAATAGACGGTCCCGTGGACGGCGCCCGCCGCGTGGAACTGTTCTTCATCGACATCGAACTCGATGATCGACCGGCCCGCCTCGGGAATCGTCAGCTCCGACCGGAACATCCGGTTGATCGGCGCGGAACGGTAGAGATTCTCCAGCGCACGGAAATGCGCCGCCTCGCCGCTCGGCGCGCCGTCCATTTCAGGCGGCGTCACGCGCTTCGCCACCGGCCAGCAGCGCGTGCAGCGCTTCTGCCGACTTCGCGCCACGCAGCCGGGCGACATGCCCCTCATCGCGCAGATAGCGCGACACGCGGGCCAGCGTTTTCAGATGTTCCGCGCCGCTATCGACCGGCGACAGCAGGGCGAAGACAATGTCGACCGGCGCATCATCGACCGCGTCGAAGGCAATCGGGGGATTGAGCAGGACGACGACGCCCCTCATCCGGTCCAGACCGGGAATCTTCGCATGCGGGATGGCGACTCCGCCGCCAAAGCCGGTCGACCCCAGTCGCTCGCGCTCGAAAAGCGCTTCCGATACCACGCTCGCGTTCAGACCATAGGCGGACGCCGCCAGTTGCGCGATTTTCTGGAACAGCGGCTTCTTGCCGTTTGTCGAGACCTCTGTGGCAAGTGCCTGCGGCGCGACGATGTCGTTGAAATGAACCATGACCAACCTGGAACAGCCGGCATGCGCGCTGCCCCTTAAAAACCGCGCTTGTCCGGGGATATAAAGCCCGGCCCCATAGGCTGCCTGCCGCTCTGGGTCAATGGCAGCCGGGGCCGGACCCCAGTGTCAGGCACCTGTCAGGCGCGCGCTTCCAACCGCGGTTCCACCCAGCCAATCGTCCCGTCGTGGCGGCGATAGACCATGTTATAGGCGGCCGTTCCGGCATTCAGGAACAGCAGAGCATTGGTGTTGCGCAGGTCCAGCATCATCACCGCATCGGACACGCTGGCTTCAGGAATATCGACCCGCGTTTCCGCCACGATCAGCGGCGCGTCGGCCGGTTCCTCCTCCTCCGGCGACGAAGCAAAGATGGTATAGCCCGCGCCGTCCATGCCGTTCAGCTCATATCCATTGGCCCGCTGAGCCTCCGCCGCAATGGCTTGAGGGTGGCGGTCCTTCAGGCGTCGCATGTACCGCCGCAGCTGCCGTTCGATCTTTTCCGCGGCCTGGTCGAAAGCCGGATGCGCTTCCTGCGCTTCACCGGACCCTTTCAGGATCAGGCCGGTCATCACATGGCAGACGATATCGCAATGGAAGGCGCCGTGCGGCGCGGGCCGGAACGTGACATGAGCGGAAATCGTGCGCGAAAAATATTTCTCGGCCATGGCCTCCAGCCGGGTCGCGACATGCTCCTTTAGAGCGTCGCCCGTATCGACCTGATGCCCAGAAACACGAATATCCATATGCCTTCTCCTTGTTCTTGCCGGGCTGCAGGAGGCAGTCCGGGTGGGCGAAGCGTGAAGGGCAGTATGTCAGCCAGCCTTCAAGCCTCCTCCAGCCAGAGCGGCTTTTCCAGCGTCGCGACAAACGCTGCATGCCTCTCCAGCTCCATCGCGCTGGCCATGAAAACCCGCGCGGGACGAACAGGGCGAACCGCGATACCGCTCGCAAGTTCCACCCGAATGGCGTCTTTATCCTCCTCCTGTGCAAGACCGAGGCCGATCTGACGGCCTCCCCTAAGTTCGATATACAGTTGCGCCAGCAATTCGGCGTCCAGCAAAGCGCCATGCTTGATGCGATGGCTGCGATCGATCCCATAGCGTGTGCAGAGCGCATCCAGGCTATGCTTCGCCCCCGGATGCATCTGCCGCGCGATCGCGACCGTATCGATCATCCGGTGCAAGCCCACTTCCGGCAGGCCGCACAGTTTCAACTCATGGTTGAGGAAGCCGAAGTCGAACCGCGCGTTGTGCGCCACCAGAGGGCTGTCCTCCAGAAAATCCAGCAACTCCTCCACTCCATGAGCGAAAAGCGGCTTGTCCTTCAGGAATATGTCTGACAGCCCATGAATCGCCTCGGCGGCGGCGGGCATCGCCCGCTGGGGATTATAATAAGCATGGAAGGTGCGGCCCGAAGGCACCCGGTTCACGAGTTCGATACAACCGATTTCCACGAGCCGGTCGCCCGATACAGGGTCAAATCCAGTCGTTTCGGTGTCGAAAATAATCTCGCGCATGGACCTCTTCACACCGACTCTGCCGGGTTTTTCCTTATCGACCTGTCTTTGATCCAAGGCAAGCCGCCAAGCGCCTCACCTGTACCCGCGTGGCGGCAAATGTGGTGCCTGTATAGATGATATAGTCCGCCCGCCGCCGTTTTTCAGCATCGGGCGTCTGCAAGTGCAGGATTCTGCGAAATTTCGCCGCCGTCATGCCCTTGCGCGCCAGTACGCGCTTGCGCTGCTTCCAGGCGGGCGCCGTCACCACGATGACTCCGGCCAGCGTCCGCTCCATATGGCCTTCGAACAGCAAGGGGATATCCAGCACGACGAAGGCGCGCGAGCGGTGGCGGCGCAGGAAAGCCTTCCGCTCCTCCTTGACCGCCGGATGGACGATCGCCTCCAATGCCTTCAATTCCTGGGGATGCCCAAACACCGCCGCGCCGAGCTTCCCCCGATCCACGCCCTCTGGCCCCGTCGTTCCCGGAAAGCGCGCCTCGATCGCGGGCAGCAACCTGCCGCCGGGTCCCTGCAACCGATGCACCTCGGCGTCCGCGTCGAACAAGGGCACGCCTTCTTGGCCAAACATGGCGGCGACGGCCGACTTCCCCATGCCGATAGATCCGGTCAGCCCATAGACTTTCATGGCCTTCAGGCCGCCAGCAGCAGCGCGCGCAATTCATCGTCCCGGTCGCGCGGCGCTTGCGCATCGAAGAAAATATCGAACGCCAGCGCGGCCTGCCCGATCAGCATCTCCAACCCATCCAACGCCTTCAAACCCCGCGCCCGTGCTGCCTTGAGCAGCCCAGTCTCCAGCGGCGCATAAACGATGTCATAAACCGTCGCATCGCAGGCCAGCGGCGATAGATCGAGATCAAGCACCGGCTGCCCCACCATGCCGAGCGAACTGGTGTTGACCAGAAGATCGGCCGCCGGAAGCGGATCACCCATGCCGATCACCCGCCCCTTGACCTTGGCGCGGTCCAGCAACGCCTGCCCCTTGGCTGCATCGCGCACCATGACGGTGATGTCCTCCACCCCCAGACTCGTCAGCGCAAACAGGATCGCTCGCGCCGCACCGCCCGCGCCGACCAGCACGGCGCTTGTCCCCGTCCATTTGTCGCGCAGCAGCGGCTGGAGGAATCCGCCCGCATCGGTATTGGTGCCGATCAAAGGTCCGCCGGTCTCGCTGGCGATCGTGTTCATCGCCCCGATCCGCTCGCGCACGCCGCCCGGATCGTCGGTATAGTCCATCACCGCGATCTTGTGCGGAATGGTGACATTGCATCCCAGCCAATCCGGATCCGCCCGCCGCTCCAGAAAATAGGCCGCCAGACCCTCGGCCGTCACATGCGTCTTGCGATATTCCGCCTCGATCCCCAGGCAATCGAGCCAGAAATTGTGGATCAGCGGCGATTTGCTGTGCGCGATCGGATCGCCGATCACCTCTGCATAAGGGAGCTTGTCGGTCATGCTGGCAGAACGCCCCGGACGCGTAGAAAGTCAAGCAGCGGCAGCAACGGCAGCCCCTGAATCGCGAACTGGCTGCCCTCAACCTTGCTGAACAGTTGCACACCCGGTCCCTCGATCCGGTAATTGCCGACGCACCAGCGGCAATGCTCCCACTCCTCATCCAGATACTTAGCTATGAAACTATCTGACAACGTCCTTACCGTCATCCGCACCCGCTCAACATGCCGCCAGATCGGCTCGCCGTTCAGGGCAATCACCGCTGCGCTGTGCAAATGATGCACCCGCCCCGACAACGACCGCAAGATTTGCTCGGCATCAGCGCGATCCACCGCCTTGTCGATCATGCTGCCATCATCCAGGCTCAACGTCTGGTCGCAGCCCAATATCAACCCGCCCGGCACGCGGCGCGACACCCGCAATGCCTTCAATTCCGCCAGCGCATCGGCCAAAGCGCGCGCATCCAGTCCATCACCGCGCAACGCTTCCTTCGCCGCCTCTTCATCCACACCGGGCGACATAGCCTCGAACGGCACCCCCGCCGCCTGCAACAGCGCCCTGCGGCTCGCGCTTTGCGACGCCAGCACGATCATAGGTCACTCCCTTCCGCCAATACGCGGTCGTTGAACAGATTGATGATCGCCGCCGCCGCTTCCTCGATCGACCGGCGCGTCATGTCGATCACCGGCCAGCCATTGTCGGCGAACATCCGCCGGGCAAAAGCCAATTCCTCCTGCACCTTATCCAGATCGACATAGCTGGTTTCCGGCGCCTGATTCAAAGACAGCAGCCGGTTACGACGTATCTGCACCAGCCGCTCGGGACTGACGGTCAGGCCCACAACCATCGGATGCTTCAACCCGTAAAGGCTGCGCGGTGGCGGCGACTGCACCACCAGCGGAATGTTCGCCGTCTTGTAACCACGGTTGGCGAGATAGATGGAGGTCGGCGTTTTGGACGCACGCGACACGCCCGCCAGAACGATGTCGGCCTCTTCCCAATTTTCATGCCCCACGCCATCATCATGGGCGATGGTGAACTGGATCGCCTCGATCCGCGCGAAATAGGCTTCGTCTAGGATATGTTTGCGCCCGGGCCGGTTCCGCGTTTCCTGCCCCAATATATTGGACAAGGCGTCGGTCACGCTGTCCAGCGCCGCAACATGCGGCAGGCCGAGCGCCCGGCAGCGCGTTTCCAGCCGCCGTCGCAACTGATGATTGGACAATGTGAACAGCACCAGCCCCGGATTAGCCGCAATCTCTTCCATGATCCGGTCGAGATGGACATCGGACCGCACCATCGGCCAGAAATGGCGCACCGCTTCCACATTTTCGAACGCGCCGATCGCCGCCTTGGCGATATTTTCCAGTGTCTCGCCTGTGGAGTCAGACAGCAAATGCAGATGGATACGCGACATGACGCATATCTCTGTGGGGAGCCTGTGGATAAAGCAAGGGATAGGTTGCGGGCAAAACTACCCCTTTTGGATAGTACCCATTGGCCGGAATCTTATCCACATGCCCCCAACAGGCCCTCATTTTCATCCACAACCTGTGGATAGCGTGGATGACCCGCACTGACTCGGTCCCGAATCCTTGACGCTGGAGAGTCAAGCTGTTGGCAAATCGGGGCGCTGCGCATAAACCCCGCTACCAACTGACCTACTATCTCCATCATCCTTTTAAGAATCTAAATAAGAGAGTTTATGACGGGACCAGATACCGGCCTTTCCGCCGGGCCTTCCAAGCCGCTGCTTTCCGTCCTGAAGGGGGAATGCCTCTCCCCGCCGCCTATGTGGCTGATGCGCCAGGCGGGCCGCTATCTGCCCGAATATCGCGCCTTGCGGGCTGAAAAGGGCGGATTCCTCGAACTCGTCTATGACAGCCCCACCGCCGCCGAAGTCACGCTTCAGCCGCTGCGCCGTTTCGGTTTTGACGGCGCGATCCTCTTTTCCGACATTCTGATCGTGCCCTATGCGATGGGTCAGGACCTTTGGTTCGAAACGGGGGAGGGACCGCGTCTCGCCCCGATCCTCAGCGAAACCGACCTTTCCGCGCTCAAGCCTGATCTCAGCCGCTACGAGGCTGTCTATGAGACCGTTCGGCAGGTGAAGGCGGCGCTTGACCCGTCTGTCACTTTCCTCGGCTTTGCGGGCAGCCCGTGGACCATCTCGACCTATATGGTGGCCGGGCAGGGCAGCAAGGATCAGGGCGCAGCCCGCCGCCTCGCTTACCAAGACCCCGAACGCTTCGGCGCGATCATCGACGCGATCATTGAATCTACCGTCACCTATCTTTCGGGCCAGATCGAGGCAGGGGTAGAGGCGGTGCAGCTGTTCGACAGCTGGGCAGGCAGCCTCGCGCCGCTCCAGTTCGAACGCTGGGTAATCGAACCCAACCGGCGCATCGTGGAGAATCTCAAAAGCCTTCATCCCGATATCCCCGTCATCGGCTTTCCCAAGGGCGCGGGCGCCAAGCTCGCCGATTACGCAGCGGGCACGGGCGTCGATGCGATCGGCGTGGATGAAACCATCGATCCGCATTGGGCCAACCGCGTCCTACCGCAGGGCTTGCCGGTACAGGGCAATCTCGATCCGCTGGCGCTGATCGCGGGGGGCAGGGCGGTCGAGCAATCGATCGACAATATCCGCGCTGCCTTTGCGGGCCGTCCGCATATCCTGAACCTCGGCCATGGCATCCTTCCCGACACGCCCATCGCCCATGTCGAAGCGTTGATCGCCTATGTCCGGCAAGGAAAGAGAAGCTGATGCCCTATCTCGGTGCCGCCTATCTGTGGGTGAAGGCCGCCCATGTGATCTTCGTCATCTTCCTGATGGCGGGATTGTTCATGATGCCCCGCTTCTTCGTCTATCACCACCAATGTGCCGTGGGATCAGACGAGGACCGAAAATGGATCGACCGCGAACGACGCCTGCTCAAGATCATCCTCAACCCCTCGCTGATCCTCGTCTGGGTCTTCGGGCTCATGCTGATGGTCGAAATCGGCGCCTGGCATTTTGGCTGGTTCCATCTGAAACTGCTCTTCGTCCTTGGCCTCTCCGCCTATCATGGCTGGATCGCAGGCTATGCGAAGAAGCTCGCCAGGGGTGAGCGTCCCTTGCCGGAGGGGAAGCTCCGCCTCATCAACGAAGTCCCCGGCATCGCCGCTGCGGTGATCGTCGTGGCAGTGATCGTCAAACCCTTCTGAAGAAAACCGTCACTCCCCAAAAAGTCCGTCATCCCAGCGAAAGCTGGGATCTCATGAGGCCGGACGGAACACCGGGATAGAAAGCTCAACCACAATATTCCCGACCAGCCGGTCTGCCGCCACCCCTAACTTAATTCGCATGTCGATCGACATATTGCAGCAATGAAAGCCGACGCTAATTTCCTCGCCAAATAATAAGGGGAGAAGGGTCGTGAGCAGCTTCGTCCTGCGCGCATTGCGTGCATTCAGTCACCGTCGCCATGTTCGCCAGCGCCTTGAACAGATCAGGCGTGAAAATGCGGGCTCAGGCGCCAGCAGATTCAATCTGATTATGTAGTTGGGGCAAGCTCGGGCGGATCGACCGCGATATTGTCGATCAGCCGCGTCCGCCCCAATTTCGCCGCGCCCAGCAACCGCGCCGGACGATCCAGCACATTCATCGGCTCCAGCGTCATCGCATCGCACAGCGTCACATAATCAATGGGATCAAAGCCATGCGCGGCCAGCATCGTGATCGCCTTGGCAATCGCTGCCTCGACGCTCGCGCCCTTCTCCATCTGCCGCGCCGCTTCACCCAGCGCGCGGGGCAGGGCGAGCGCATCCTTGCGCTCATCCTCGGTCAGATAGGCGTTGCGCGATGACAAAGCGAGGCCATCCTCGGCCCGCTGCGTCGGCACGCCGATGATCTCGATCCGCATATCAAGGTCGCGCACCATCTGCCGGATCGTCGCGAGTTGCTGATAATCCTTCTCGCCGAACAGCGCGACATCGGGCTGCACCTGGTTGAACAGCTTGGTAACGACCGTCGCCACCCCGTCGAAATGCCCCGGCCGCGCCGCGCCATCGAGTCCCTCGGTGACACCCGAGACGGAAATATTGGTCGCATAGCCCGCCGGATACATGACCTCGGCCGTCGGCGCCCACAGTGCATCGACTCCCGCCGCTTGGCACATCTGCGCGTCCTTGGCCTCGCGCCGGGGATAAGCGTCCAGATCCTCATTGACCCCGAACTGTCGCGGATTGACGAAGATCGACACGACCACATGCCCGGCATGCCGCCGCGCTTCCTCGACCAGCGCCATATGCCCTTCATGCAGAGCGCCCATGGTCGGCACCAGCGCGACAGGCCGCCCATCGCTTTTCATCGCATCGATGGCGGTTCGCAGGGAAGGAAGGTCACGCAGGGTTTGCACGGGACGAGGGGCTCCGATATGGCAGGGGCACGGGGACTATCCTGCTAAAGGCACGACCCGGCAAGTGGGTCAAGAATCGTTGCGGCAATAAACGGGGATATCAATGGGTCCGAACACCCAAACGCATCATATCGTCTTCGCCAATGAAAAGGGCGGGACCGGCAAATCGACCACCGCCGTGCACACCGCGATCGCCTTGACCGCGCTCGGCTACAAGGTCGGCATGATCGACCTCGATCCGCGTCAGCGCACTGTCACGCGCTACATGGAAAACCGCGCCGAAACGGCCCGCCGCCGGAATATCGACCTGCCCGCGCCCGACTTCGCCGTGCTGAAAGGCGACACAGTCGAGGCGCTGGAGGAAGAATCCGCTGCCGTCGCCGAGGGCAAGGATTTCCTCGTCGTCGACACCCCCGGCCGCGATGACCTGTTCGCCCGCCACATGGCCGCCCGCGCCAACACGCTGGTGACCCCTATGAATGACAGCTTCGTCGATTTCGACCTCATCGGCCAGGTGGACGCTGAAACCTTCAAGGTCCGCCGCCTGTCCTTCTATTCCGAACTCATCTTCGAAGCGCGCAAGACCCGCGCCAAGGCGGATGGCGTGTCGATCGACTGGGTCGTCCTGCGCAACCGTGTCCAGCATCATGACGCCCGCAACAAGAAGCGCGTCGGCGATGCCCTCATGGAACTGTCCCGCCGCGTCGGCTTCCGCGTGATCCCCGGCCTATCAGAACGAGTCATCTTCCGCGAACTCTTCCCGTCCGGCTTGACCCTGCTCGACAAGGGCCATCTGGGCGACCTTGGCGTCAGCCACATCGCCGCGCGCCAGGAACTGCGTGAGATGGTGTCCGGCCTCGCCCTCCCCGCCCGTGAGGAAAATTCGCCGGTCGATCTTCTCGGCGCGGCCTGATGGGCCTTTTCGCCTTTCTTCTTCTCGGGCTTGCCGCCTGGCTCATCTGGACGGGACGATTGCAACGCATGAGCATGAAGGATGGCATGGTGCTCGGCGGCGCGCTGGTCGGCGCGGTCATGGCGGCCAAGGGCAAACCGCTAGCCGGAGCGCCCCTGCTCCTCGGCGCGGCACTCTTCTTCCTGTCCCAATCGCAGCAGAAGAAAAAGCGATCCGCCGCTCCGCCCAAGGCGCCCCCCGAAGCCCCCAGCATAGCAAGAGCGCGCGCTCTCCTCGGCGTGCCCGAAGATGCCAATGAGACCATGATCCGTTCAGCCCACCGGCGACTCATCGCCTCGGTCCATCCCGATCGCGGCGGCACCGAAGCCTTGGCGGCGGAAATCAACGCAGCCCGCGACCTGCTACTCGCCGAGCCCGAGAAAAAAGAAGCCGCCCGCCGCCGCTAAGGCTGTAGAACAGAGCCCATGGCCCACCGCTTCCATCCCTCGCTGCTGCGCGAATATGACATGCGCGGCATCGTCGGCAAAACCTTGGGAGAGGAAGACGCCTACGCGCTGGGTCGCAGCTTCGGCACGATCGTCAGGCGCAAAGGGGGATCATCGGTCGCGGTCGGCTATGACGGCCGACTCAGCTCACCGATGCTGGAATCGGCCGTGGTCGATGGCCTTGCCGACAGCGGCACCAACGCGCTGCGCATCGGCCTCGGGCCCACCCCAATGCTCTATTATGCCGAAGCGACGCTCGATGTTGATGGCGCCATCCAGATAACCGGCAGCCATAATCCCGCCGATCACAATGGCTTCAAGCTGGTACTTGCGCATGAAGCCTTTTTTGGCGCCGACATCGCCGGTCTGGGCGCCATGGCTGCTGCGGGCGATTGGGAACAAGGAAGCGGCAGCTGCTCCACCATCGACATCATGGACCGCTATGTCGCCCGCCTGATGGAAGGGTTCGACGGCGCTGCCTGCCGCATCGGCTGGGACGCGGGCAATGGTGCCGCAGGCCCCGTCGTGGACAAGCTCGTCCAGCTGCTCCCGGGTGAGCATCACACGCTTTTCACCGAAATAGACGGCAATTTCCCTCATCATCACCCCGACCCGACAATCGAGGCGAATCTGCACGACCTGCGCGCCCTTGTCCTTGCCAACAACCTCCATTTCGGACTGGCCTTTGACGGGGATGGTGACCGCATCGGCGTGGTCGATGGGCAGGGGCGCACCATATGGGGCGACCAGCTGCTCTCCCTGTTCGTGGAACCCGTGCTGATCGACCGGCCTGGCGCCACCATCGTCGCCGACGTGAAATCCAGCCAGGCGCTGTTCGATCGCGTCACGGCGCTGGGCGGCACCCCGCTGATGTGGAAAACCGGCCACAGCCTCATCAAATCGAAGATGAAGGAAATCGGCAGCCCGCTGGGTGGTGAGATGACCGGCCACATCGTCTTCGCCGATGATTATTACGGCTTTGACGATGGCCTTTACGCCGCCGTGCGCCTGATCCGGCTGGTCAGCCGCCTCGGCAAGAGCGTGACCGCCCTTCATGACGCGCTGCCGCTGCTAGTAAACACGCCTGAATTGCGGTTCCCGGTGGAGGAAAACCAAAAATTCGCGATCGTCGCAGAGATAGTCTCGCACTTGCGGGCGGAAGGCGCGAGCGTCAACGCTATTGACGGCGCCCGTGTGACAACCGAAGACGGCTGGTGGCTGCTGCGCGCATCCAACACCCAGGCGGAACTGGTGGCCAGAATCGAATCGACGAATCAGCAGGGCCTTGATCGCCTGCGGGCCGATCTTTTCCGCCATTTGTCCGAATCGGTGCCCGATTTCTACGCTTGAGTCGGATCGCCACAGCCGATCCCTCCCAAATCTTCACCGAACGCCTTCTCCATTTCCGCTACGGAAATCGCCCCAAATGTTGACAGTTGCAATAAACGCAACCGTATACTTGTCTTTCGCAGTTGCGAAAGAAAGCGTCGGCCCGCAAAGAGGACGGGCCTTTCAGGCATCCTCTCCTAAAACTTTCCAAGCCGTCCTTCGGGGCGGCTTTTTTTTCGCCTGGCGCACATGCTGCCAGAACCGGAAATTAACCATATTGCTGCCATAGCGCGGGATGATAATGCGTGCCCGACGCCGCAACGGGATTTCAAAGGGGAATTGCATGTTTTCAAGCCGCCGCATTGCCACCACTTTCCTGTCTGCGGGCTTTCTGGCGCTTCCCATGCCCGCGCTCGCCGGCGGCTTCTATCTTCAGGAACAATCGCCCAAGGAAACGGGCAGGGCCTTGTCCGGTGCCGGTGCGGCGGCGGATGACCCGTCGGCCATCTATTTCAATCCTGCCGCGATCACCGAACTTCCCGGCGTGCAATTGTCCACTGGCGCCGTGGCGCTTTTCGCCACCGCTCAGCAATCGAACCAGGGCAGCAATCGCACCGTGCCGGGTTTTCCGGGTGTCACCGTGCCGATCACCGGCAATTCGGGCGGCAATCCGTTTGACAAGGTCATTCCCGTGCCCAGCTTCTATGTCACGGGTCAGGTCACCGACCGGCTGTGGCTCGGCGCGGGCGTCAACGCGCCCTTCGGCCTGAAGCTGGATTATGACCCAGGCTTCTTTGGCCGTTATGAATCACTCCACACCGACCTCAAGGCTTATAATGTTCAGGCGTCCGCCGCCTATAAGCTCGACGATCATTTCTCCATCGGCGGCGGCGTGGACGTCCAATATGTGAAGGTTACGCTGACCAACGCCCTGCCGCAACTTTCGCCGCTGATCACGACCGATGGCCTCGCCCGGGTGACAGGCAAGGATTGGACGCTGGGCTGGAATGCGGGCCTTTTCTATACCGACGGCGACACGAATGTCGGCATCTCCTATCGCTCCGGCATGGGCCATCATCTGACCGGCACGCAGACGATTTCGGGCCTCCAAAGTCTGCTGGCGCCGCAAAATGGCAGCAGCGACGCCACCGCGCCGCTTGAACTGCCCGACATCGTGACCGTCGGATTCATGCATCGGCTGACGCCCAGCCTTCGCGCCATGATCAGCGCACGCTGGTATAATTGGTCGGTCTTCAAATCGATCGCGATCACGGCGGCTGGCCGCACCTCGGTCAAGGAACTGGATTACAAGGACAGCTACAGCGTCAGCCTGGGCGGCGAATATGACGTTAGCCCCGCGCTCACCTTGCGCGCGGGCACGATGTTCGATCGCTCGCCCACCAATCCTCAGCATCTGACGACGCGGGTCCCCGATGGCGATCGCGCCTGGCTGTCGGCCGGCGCGACCTACAATGTCTCGCCCGCCATCGGTCTCAACCTCAGCTACGCGCATAATTTCGTGGAAAAGGCGAATATCATCCGCCCCGAAACCTATTATGCCGGGACTGCGGCGGCGACCACCGTCACCACCCTGTCTCGGACCAGCGGCAATGCGGACCAGATCGCCGCATCGGTGACGGCACGCTTCTAACTTGCACCATGAATCACTATAGGGGCTCCATCAGCACGGAGCCCCTAGTTCATGTCCGACCATAATCCCGGCCTGCGTCCCTGGCGCGACATCGCCCGTCGCCCATGCCGACAGATCATGGTCGGCAATGTGCCCGTCGGCGGCGGCGCGCCCGTCACCGTGCAGACGATGACCAACACGCCGACCTTCGATGTCAAAGCGACGATCGACCAGATCCGCCGCTGCGAGGAAGTGGGCGTGGACATCATCCGCGTATCCTGCCCGGACGAAGAATCGACCGCCGCGCTGAAGCAGATCGTGCGCGCCGCCCGCGTGCCGATCGTCGCCGACATCCATTTCCACTATAAACGCGCGCTCGAAGCCGCCGACGCGGGCGCCGCTTGCCTGCGCATCAACCCCGGCAACATCGGGTCGGAAGCGCGCGTCAAGGAAGTGGTCGACGCCGCCAAGTCCAATGGCTGCGCCATCCGCATCGGCGTTAATGCAGGCTCCCTTGAAAAGGACCTGCTCGAAAAATATGGCGAACCCTGCCCGGAAGCGCTGGTCGAAAGCGCGCTCGACCATATCAAGCTGCTCCAGGATCAGGATTTCCACGAATATAAGGTCGCGGTGAAGGCCAGCGACGTCTTCCTCGCCGTCGCCGCCTATATGCAGCTGGCCGAAGCCGTGGATTGCCCGCTCCACCTTGGCATCACCGAAGCGGGCGGCCTGATCGGCGGCACGGTCAAAAGCGCGATCGGCATCGGCAACCTCCTCTGGGCCGGGGTCGGCGACACGATCCGCGTCTCCCTTTCCGCCGAACCGGAGGAGGAAGTGCGCGTCGGCTATGAAATCCTCAAATCCCTCGGCATCCGCACGCGCGGGGTAAAGGTCATCTCCTGCCCCAGCTGCGCGCGTCAGGGGTTCGACGTCATCCGCACCGTCCAGGCGCTGGAGGAACGGCTCCAGCATATTCACACGCCCTTGTCGCTCTCCGTCCTCGGCTGCGTCGTCAACGGCCCCGGCGAAGCGCGGGAGACCGACATCGGCCTCACCGGCGGCGGTGCTGGCAAGCATATGGTCTATCTCTCCGGCCTCACCGACCACACCATCCAGGACGAAGGCATGATCGACCATATCGTCAATCTGGTCGAAGCCAAGGCGGCCGAGATCGAAGCGGCCAAGCTCGAAGCGGAAACGACCGACGCAGGTCGGGCGGAGGCGGCGGAATAGGGCAGGGGGCCTCCCGCCACCCGCACACTCGCCGCCGTCACCTTTATGGGTAGGGTACGGTCCTCCAAGCCACCCCACCCCGTTCGGGCTGAGCCGGTCGAAGCCCTTTCCTTCTTCTATTTCCCCGCTCGAAAGTGCCGAGCGCCTTGACCGTCACCCCCATGCTATGACCATGACCCAGCCCCGCTCCCTCGCCATCCCCTTCGCGGTCTGCTGTGCCGCCGTCCTGCTCTTCGCCATCATGGACGCGGCGATGAAGGGGTTGAGCCTCTCCATCGGCCTCTTCAACGCCTTGTTCTGGCGCGCCCTCGCGGGAACGCTGCTCGGCCTTGCGATCATGCTGCCGGGCCGCCATCGCTGGCCGGGCAGGGCGGCCCTGCGCCTGCATGTCCTGCGCGGCTGTGTCGTCACGCTGATGGCCAGCCTCTTTTTCTTCGCGCTGATGCGCATGCCGCTCGCCGAAGCCATAGCGCTGTCCTTCATCGCGCCGCTCATCGCCCTCTATCTCGCCGCGCTGCTCCTGGGCGAACGGATCGGGAAGCGCGCCATCAGCGCCTCGCTGCTGGGCCTCGTCGGCGTCGGGGTGATCCTGTCGGGTCGAATGCAGGACAGCTATAATTGGGACGCCCTGCTTGGCGCCGCCGCCGTGCTGATTTCGGCGGTCCTCTTCGCCTGGAACCTCATCATCCAGCGCCAGCAGGCTCAGCTTGCCTCACCGGTCGAGGTCGCCTTCTTCCAGCACTGCGTCATGCTCATCCTCTTTGGCCTGTGCGCGGCCGCCGCATGGGTCGCGCCTGATCTGGTGCCGCTGCACCTCGACCTCCCCCGACCTGATTCCGCGCTCCTCATCGTCGCCTGCGCGGCCTTCGCCTTCACCTCGCTCGCCGCCTTCGCCTGGGCCTATGCGCGGGCAGAGGCCCAGCATCTCATCCCCGTCGAATATACCGCCTTCATCTGGGCAGCGATCATCGGTTGGCTCGCCTTCGGGGAGCGGCTGACTCTCACCACCCTCGCGGGCGCGGCGCTGATCATCGCCGGATGCCTCATCGCCCTGCGCGCCGCGCCCGCCGCGCAAATGCATGAAGGAATCGCATAGCGTTCCGATTCACCTGCAAAATCCGTTCTTCTCGCCACTTTCTTCATGACTTTCCCACGACCAGCCGAAACGCCGGACTCTTGACGCGGACTCCCCGCTCGGCGCATTGTGCCGGAACGGAACATTTGGGGGACATTCAAAAGCCATGGCTGTCAGCCGCGGAGCCAAGCGCACGCCGGAATGGCGCGAGATGCTGAAACGCAGCCTCATCCGCAGCGGCGCGCTCATCAGCGCGATCGCGCTGATGCTGGCGACCTTGTTCCTGGCGCTCGCGCTGCTCAGCTTTCGCCTCAGCGATCCATCAATGATGACCGTCGCCGATAATCAGGTCCAGAATATCATGGGCTGGCCCGGCGCCTGGGTTTCCGCCTTCCTCTTCACCCTGCTCGGCGTGCCCGTCGCGCTCGTCCTTCCGCTGCTTGCAATCACCGCCCGTCGGCTTTGGGGTGATCAGGACATGACCGGGTGGAAAGGGCAGTTTGGCAAATGCTTCCTCGGTATCATCCTCATCGGCATCGCGCTGGCGATGTTCCAGCCTGACTCGCTGATCGATCTGCCTTCGGGCTGGGGCGGCCTCATCGGCCTGGCCACCGCTAACGGCGTACGCAGCCTGACGTCCGCCGCGCCAGCTGCCCAAGGCTGGATCACCGGCATTCTCGTGGTGCTGATGCTGCTCGCCGGTTTCTTCACCTGGTATCGCAGCCTTGCGCTGGAAAAGCCGATCCTCGCCCTGCGCCGTCCCACCTTGCCGCGTCTCAGCCTTCCCAAACCGGCCCTCGCTTTCGCGGGCGGCGGGAGCGTTACTGCCGACGCGCAAGATGACGACGACGAAGCGGCAGAACGCGTCATCGCTCCCCGCCGCGCCGTGTCCAACGAGCCGAAGCCGCCGATCACCATCCAGACTCCGAAACCCGCGCCCGCCCAGCGACAGATGGCGCCAGTGTCGCAGGATGACCTGTTCGGCCACAGTTCGCTGCCCTCGGCCGACCTGCTCAATCCGATCCCGGCTAGTCAGGCGCAGAAGATCGACAAGGCCGCGTTGGAACGTAACGCCCGCCTGCTCGAATCCGTGCTCGACGACTTCCATGTAAAAGGCAACATCGTCGAAGTGCGACCCGGCCCGGTCGTCACCATGTACGAGCTGGAGCCCGCGCCCGGCATCAAGGCGAGCCGCGTCATTGCTCTGGCCGATGACATCGCCCGCAACATGTCGGCTCTTTCCGCCCGCGTCGCGACCATTCCCGGCCGGACGGTCATCGGCATCGAACTGCCCAACGCCAACCGGGAGGGCGTTTCCTTCCGCGAACTGATAACCTCCGAACAGTTCGTGCAGGATGCGACTCTGCCGATCATCCTGGGCAAGAATATCTCAGGCGAGCCGATCATCGCCGATTTAGCTCCGATGCCCCACCTGCTCATTGCGGGCACCACCGGATCGGGTAAGTCGGTTGGCCTTAACGCCATGATCCTGTCGCTGCTCTACCGCATGACGCCGGACCAGCTGCGCCTGATCATGATCGATCCCAAGATGCTGGAACTGTCGACCTATGACGACATCCCGCATCTTCTATCTCCGGTCGTCACCGAGCCTGCCAAGGCGATCCGCGCCCTCAAATGGGCGGTGGAGCAGATGGAGGACCGCTATCGCATGATGGCGTCCATCTCCGTCCGGAACCTCGCTAATTATAATGAGAAGGTTCGGGCAGCAAAAGCCAAGGGCAAGCCACTCGGCCGCCGGGTGCAGACGGGCTATGACCCGGAAACCGGCAAGCCGATCTATGAGGAAGAACAGCTCGACTTCCAGCCATTGCCGCAGATCGTGGTGGTGGTCGACGAACTGGCCGACCTCATGATGACGGCGGGCAAGGAAGTCGAGTTCCTGATCCAGCGCCTGGCGCAAAAGGCGCGCGCGGCGGGTATTCACCTGATCCTCGCCACGCAGCGCCCATCCGTTGATGTCATCACCGGCGTCATCAAGGCGAACCTTCCGACTCGGATCAGCTTCTTCGTCACTTCGAAGATCGACAGCCGAACGATCCTGGGTGAGCAGGGCGCCGAACAGCTGCTGGGCAAGGGCGACATGCTCTACATGCACGGCGGCAAGGGCCTGATGCGCGTTCATGGCCCCTTCGTTTCCGATGACGAGGTGCGCGTGGTCGCCGACCACTGGCGGGCACAAGGGCAGCCGGACTATATCTCGGCCGTGACCGAGGAGCCGGAGGAGGGCAGCTTCGCGCTCGACGGTGTGGATTTGGGCGATGATAGCCCCGATGCGCAACTGTTCCGGAAGGCATGTCAGCTGGTGTTTGAAAATCAGAAGGCTTCGACCAGCTGGCTGCAACGTCAGCTCCGCGTTGGCTATAATTCGGCTGCACGCCTCATTGAGCGGATGGAAGAAGAAGGACTGGTCGGCCCTCCCAACCATGTCGGCCGACGTGAGGTATTGCGCGACGAAAATGGCAATCCGCTATGACGGTTGCGTCAAACGCAATCGAGCTGGCCCTCTATGCATTTGCGAAAAGGATCAGCGCCGTTCAATAAGAGCGGGCCTTTCAGGCATCCTCTCCTAAAACTTTCCGGCTGGTCTTCGGACCAGCCTTTTTTGTTCGCCGCGCGAGCTACCCCACGGCTGCAAAGCGGCCCATGCAGGGTTCGGAGATCAGGAACGCATCAGTTCACAATGGGTTCAACGCCTGATCGCTACTCCTTGACCTCTCAACAAAGCGGAGAAGAATGCATGAAGCGCTTGTTTGCGCCACTCGCCCTGGCCCTGGCCGCCGCACCGTTGTTCGTTCCAGCCGCGCGCGTTGCCGCGCAGCAGTCGTCGGACGGCATGGACCGGGTAAATGCCTATATTCGCGGCGTCACCACGATGACGGCCGATTTCGTGCAGACCGACCGCGCCGGTCAAACCCTGACGGGCAAACTGACGATCAAGCAGCCCGGCAAGGTGCGGTTTCAATATCAAAAGGGTGTACCGCTGCTGATCGTCGGCGACGGCAAGGCCTTGACGATGATCGACTATGAAGTCCGGCAGGTGCAGCGCTGGCCCATCGGCAGCTCGCCCTTGGGCGCCTTGCTCGATCCAAAAAAGGACCTGTCCCGCTTTGGCAAGTTGATCCAGACGGGGGATCCGAAGGTGATCAGCGTTCAGGCACGCGATCCCAAGCGGCCCGAATTCGGCACCATCACGATGATCTTTGAACGGGATGCGGCCGGACCAGCGGGTCTTCAACTTTACGGATGGGTAGCGCTCGATTCTCAGAATAACCGCACTAGCGTGCGCTTGTCGAACCAGCGTTATGGCGTCCCGGTTGCGAATTCCGCCTTTCGTTGGACAGACCCGCGTCCGAAGGGTCGCGTAGCCGGGGGATGAAGCGGGCCTTGCATGAGATGGATGGCGATCTTCGGAATCTTGTTCATCTTCGGCTCATATCCGGAACCCTAATAAGAACTCCACGGCGCGAGACGAAGTCCGGGATTTCCCCCCTGTTACTCGGAACGCAGCTCCCGCCGCAAAGCGCTTCAAGGGCGCGATCGAGACCCCCGTTCCATGCCCCCGGAGCGGGGGTCTTACTTTGCCAGCGGCATGTCGGCGCAGAGCCAAGCTTGCGAAGCCGTTCGCAGGCCCTTAGGGGATCAGCATGCCGAAAACACTGAGCATCGCATCCTGGAACATCAACAGCGTCCGCGCCCGGATAGACATCGTCGAACGTTTCCTGACCGAAGAGGCGCCTGACCTTCTTTGCCTTCAGGAGACGAAGGTGGTGAATGACATATTCCCCACCGACATGTTCCGGCGTCTGGGCTATGTTCATCAGGTGCTGAATGGCCAGCGCATGCATCATGGCGTGGCGATCATGAGTAAAGTGCCGATTCATGAGGATGACCGGCTCGACTGGCAGGCCAATGGCGAAGCGCGCCATGTCGGCGTCCGCCTGGACAACGGCGTTCGCATAGAAAATGTCTATGTCCCTGCCGGAGGCGATATTCCTGACCGGACAGTCAATCCGAAGTTCGGTCAGAAGCTCGATTTCATTGAGCGCATGATCGAATGGTCCTCCCAGCTTGAGGACAAGCCGACGATCCTCACTGGCGATTTCAACATCGCGCCCATGGAATGCGATGTGTGGAGCCATAAGCAGCTGCTCAATGTCGTCAGCCATACGGCGATCGAATGCGAACTGCTGGCCCGGTTGCAGGAATCGAACAATTGGATCGATATCGGCCGCCAATTCTTTCCGGCTCCGGCGCGGCTTTATACCTGGTGGAGCTATCGCGCGCGGGATTGGGCGGAATCGGATCGTGGGCGGCGGCTGGATCATATGTGGATGACGCAGGATGTCGCGGCAAAGGCCATCGGGCACCGTGTTGTCGAACCGGCGCGCAGCTGGACCAAGCCATCGGATCATGTCCCGATCATCACGGAGTTCGCCTTCTGATGGACCATCTCCCATGAACGGGCGCGCCGCCGCCCGCGCGATTGACGCTCTGCGCCGTGGTTGGGCGGTCACAGTTCGTGCGACTGACGGCGCCATACGCGTCATGGCGGTTGAGGGCGCGGATGCGGTGACGCTGAAGACTTTCGATCCTGCGGGCAAAGCGGACATATTGATAGCAGCAGCCCGGGGCGAGACATTGAAGCTCGCCAACCAACTGGCAGCGGCTGATCCCGACATGCCCGTGCTGATCGCCCGCGCGCCGTGGATCGACGGCGATGTTGCTACCGCGATCGCCGACCCGGTACTCGACCTCTCATCACCGCTGAAGGGACCGTTTGCGGCCAAACCCCTTGCCGCGCCGCTGGCGGCAAAGGCGACGCTCAAGCTCGCCCGGCTGGCGGGTATCCTGCCTGCTTTCTTTTTGGGATCGGAGGGAGAGAGCGAGGCCGAGGTCAGTGCCGATGACATCGACGCTTATGACGACGCCGCTCATCTTGCCATAGCGACGCGCGCGCGGCTGCCGGTGTCAGCCTGCGAGACCGCCGAGATCATCGCTTTTCGCAGTCCGGACGAGCCCCGAGAGCATGTCGCCCTGATCGTCGGGACGCGGGATTCCTCGCCGCCGGTCATCAGGCTGCACAGCGAATGCCTGACTGGGGACGTGCTGGGCAGCCTCAAATGCGATTGCGGGCCTCAATTGCATGAGGCGCTGCACCGGATCGCGGACTCACGTTGGGGCGTGTTGCTTTATCTGCGGCAGGAGGGGCGCGGGATCGGCCTCATCAACAAATTACGGGCCTATGCCTTGCAGGATCAGGGGTTCGATACCGTCGATGCCAATGTCCGCCTTGGCTTTGCCATCGACGCGCGTGATTTCTCGGTCGCGGCGCGCATGCTAAAGCTGCTGGGCATAGAAGAAGTGCGGCTGCTCACCAACAATCCCAAGAAGGTGGAGGGGCTTGAAGGCGCGGGTATCAAGGTGGCTGAACGCCTGCCCATCATACTGCCCGCCAACCCGCACAATGAACAATATCTGGCGACCAAGCGGGATCGTACCGGGCACCAGCTGTGACCACAATTCGCGTGGGCAGCGCCGCCGGGCGGTTGCGGTTAGGCATGCTGGACATCCCATGCACGCTGGGCCGGGGCGGCGTGTGCGCGGCGACCGATAAGCGGGAGGGAGACGGCTGCACGCCGCTAGGGGCCTGGCCGCTGCGGGGCGTTCTGCTGCGGCCGGGAAGGGTGGAGCCTGCCGCAATCCGGCTTCCATGGCGCTGGGTGAGGGAAGGTGATGGCTGGTCCGACGACCCTGCCGATCCCGCCTACAACCGGCCGGTCCATCTGCCACGGCGCTTTTCGGCGGAATCGCTCCTGCGCGGCGATGATGCCTATGATGTGATCGTCGTGCTGGGACATAATGACGCGCCGCCTGTGCCAGGGCAGGGCAGTGCGATCTTCCTCCACCTGTCCGAAGGGCGTCCTACGGCGGGCTGTATTGCTATCGACCGTGGCGACATGTTGAAACTGCTGCCGCTGCTGGCTGCCGGCGACGTTGTGGAGATAGTTTAGGCTCAGGCCTGCTCAAGAGCCTCATCGACCTGATCGCCAGCAGCTTCAAGCAGCCGCCGCTCGAGCGTCTGGATACGCGCCTTGCTCTCGATCTTGCCGCCCAAAAGGTCGGTCACATAAAATGTATCGACCGCGCGTTCGCCATAGGTGGCGACATGTGCGCTGTGCACGGTGACCTTCGACTGGAACAACGCGTTGGCAAGGCTGAAGAGCAGGGCCGGGCGATCGCGTGCATTGACCTCGATCACCGTGAACCGATTGGAAGCCTTGTTGTCGATCAGCACATTGGGCTCGATCCGGAACGCTTCGGCGCGGGTGCGGGGCAGGGGACGCGCTTCCAGCTTCGTGATCATGCGATGACGATTCGCCAGCGAATCCTCGATCGCATTGCGGATACGGGTCAGCTGTTCCGGGCTATGGAAAGCGCCGCCCAAAGGGTCCTGCACCAGGAAGTTGTCGATGGCGACGCCGTCGCGCGTGGTGTGGATACGCGCATCGATGATATTGCCGCCCGCCAGATGGATCGCTCCGGCAATCCGGTAGAATAGGCCCGGATGGTCAGCGGCATAGACGGTGACAAGCGTGGCGCCGCGCTGCGGATAATATTGCGCGGCAATCGACAGCGGCGAATCGGCTGATGCCAGGATATGCTGCGCGTTGTGGATCAGGATGTCCTCAGGCTCGGCGATCCAGTAGGATTCGGGCAGGCGCTTGCTGAGCTTCTGGAAGTCGGCCTTGGACATGCCGAGCGCCTTGCGCAGTGATTCCTGCTTGGCGGTGACGCGTTCGCCACGCCCCTTTTGCTTGTGGCCAAGCCGCAGCACTTCCTCGGCAGCCTCATAGAGGTCTCCCAGTAGTTGCCGTTTCCAGCTGTTCCACACGCCGGGACCCACGGCGCGGATGTCCACGACGGTGAGGCAGAGCAGCAGGCGAAGCCGCTCGGGGCTCTGCACCACCTCGACGAAATCCAGGATCGTCTTGTAATCGGCCAGATCACGCTTGAACGCCGTGGCCGACATCAGCAGATGATGGCGCACCAGCCAGGCGACGGTTTCCGTTTCGGCCGGCGTCAGGCCAAGGCGCGGGCAGAGATGGTCGGCTACCTCGGCGCCAAGTACGCTATGGTCGCCGCCGCGGCCCTTCGCGATGTCGTGCAGCAGAACCGCGACATAGAGCACCCGGCGCGACACCAATTTGCCCATGATCTCGGTGGACAGTGGATGGTCTTCCACCAGAGCGCCCTTTTCCACGCGGGCCAGAAGCCCGACTGCGCGAATGGTATGCTCGTCCACCGTATAATGGTGATACATATCGAACTGCATCTGCGCCACAACGCGGCGGAAATCGGGAATGAACCGGCCAAACACCGTCGATTCATTCATCCAGCGCAGCACCGTTTCCGGATCACGGGGCGATGTCAGCACATCCATGAAAGCGGCGTTGGCGCGAGCATCGCGGCGGATTTTTGCCGTGATCAGACCTGCGTCCCGGCTGGCGGTGCGCATGGCGCTTGGGTGGATGCCCAATTCATGACGATCGGCTACCGCGAAGATTTCGAGCAACCGCACCGGGTCCTGCTGGAAAAAGTCGTCGCTTGGCAGCGCGAGCCGACCACGGTCGAGCACGAACCCGTCCAGCTTCTTTGGCCGACGGAATATGGACGGAATATAGCGCCGCCCCTTCGCCGCCATCTGGTCGTCCAGATGCGCCAGGAACACCGCGGTCAGGTCGCCCACGATTTTCGCGTTCAGGAAATAATAGCGCATGAAGCGCTCCACGCCAGAGCGGCCCTGTCGCCCCGTAAAGTGCATCCGCGTGGCGGTTTCCAGCTGTAGATCGAACGTCAGGCGATCTTCCGCCCGCCCCGTGATCATGTGCAGATGGCATCGGACGGCCCAAAGAAAATCCTCAGCCTTCTGGAATTGCCGCAGTTCCAGATCGGTCAGCAAGCCCACGTCCACCAGTTCGGCGACGGACTTCACCCGATTCACATATTTGCCAATCCAGAACAGCGTGTGGAGGTCGCGCAGCCCCCCTTTGCCTTCCTTGACATTGGGTTCAACGACATACCGGCTATCGCCCATGCGCTTGTGCCGATCGTCCCGCTCCACCAGCTTTTCGGTGACGAAAGCGCGCGCCGTCCCCTGCATTACCTCAGCATCGAATCGCTTGGCGGTGTCCTCGTACAACGCTCGGTCGCCCCAGACATAACGCGATTCGAGCAGTGCCGTGCGCACGGTCAGATCCGCCTTGGCCATGCGCATGGTTTCATCGATCGACCGGCTCGAATGCCCGACCTTCAGGCCCAAGTCCCAGAGCGAATAGAGCATGGATTCGATGACCTGCTCGGTCCACCCGGTGGGCTTCCATGGCGTGATGAAGGCGATATCCACGTCGCTGTGCGGCGCCATCTCGCCACGGCCATAGCCGCCTACGGCCATCAGGGTAATGCGCTCACCCGTGCTGCGATTGCTGGCAGGGTATAGATGATGCGTCGTTGCATCGTAGAGCAGGCGCAGAATCTGGTCGATCAGAAACGCAAAGGCGGTCACGGCCTCGCGCCCGCGCGTAGGCTTGGCCTCCAACCGCTTTGCGACGTCGACCCGTCCGGCATCCAGCGCGGTCTTCAGCTCGCGGACCACCAAGGCCCGCAGCTTCGCCGGATCGCCCCGATGCTCCTGCGCCAACGCGTTGATGCTGTCCGAAATCGCGCGCCGGTCGATGATGGAGCGGCGAGAGCCAAGGGAGGGAAACTGCATGACCATGGGCGCAGTCTAGTGTCAGCTGCTGGCCGCGGCCAGTTGTTTCAAGCGATAAAGCTGTTCCAGCGCCTCCCGGGGAGAAAGCGCATCGGCATCGATCATGTCGAGCGCGGCGCGCAGGGCATCGACCGCTTCCTCTTCCTGCGCCGCGGCGGCGGCGAAGAGGGGAAGGTCGTCCAGGCCCGCTGCGATGCCGCCGGTCTTTGCCCGGCCAGCCTCCAGTCGGGTCAACACATCCTTGGCACGCTTCAGAACGGCGGGCGGCAGCCCGGCAAGGCGCGCAACGGCGAGGCCATAGCTACGGTCGGCTGGCCCTTCCGCGACCTCATGAAGCAAGATGAGATCGCCTTTCCACTCGCGGGCACGCACATGATGCAGGGATAGCGACGACAGAGTCTCCGCCAGCCGTGTCAGTTCATGATAGTGCGTCGCGAACAGGCACCGGCAGCGGTTGACCTCATGCACCGCTTCGACGACCGCCCAGGCGAGGGCCAGACCGTCATAGGTGGATGTGCCGCGCCCAACTTCATCCAGAATGACGAAGCTGCGTTCCGTCGCCTGCGAGAGGATAGCGGCGGTTTCCACCATTTCGACCATGAAGGTCGATCGCCCGCGTGCAAGGTTGTCCGATGCCCCCACACGACTGAACAACCGATCGACCAATGTCAGCGTCGCCGATTGAGCAGGGACATAGCTGCCAGCCTGCGCGAGAATTACGATCAGCGCATTCTGCCGCAGGAAGGTGGATTTGCCGCCCATATTGGGGCCGGTGACCAGCCAGAGCCGGTCTTCGGCACCCAGACAGCAATCGTTGGCGACAAAGGGCTGCCCTTCCTTCCGCAGCGCGTCCTCGACCACCGGATGTCGGCCGCCGATAATCTCAAGGCACGGCTCGCCGCCCTCCTGAGTTAGAAAATGCGGCCGCTGCCAGCCTCCTTCGGCTGCGCGTTCCGCCAGCGCTGCTGCAACGTCCAGCCGGGCCAGCGCGTCAGCGGCCAGCGCGATCTCTGCCTTGCGAGCCAGGGCGGCTTCGACAAGATCCTCCAGATGCGCGGCCTCGGCTACCAGCGCATGGGCACCCGCCTGCGCCACCCGCCCCGCCTGTTCATGCAGGTCGACCGAATTGAATCGCACCACGCCCGCCAGCGTCTGGCGATGCGTGAAGCCGCTGTCTGGCTGCATCAACGGATCGGCGGCGCGTGCGGGCACTTCGACATGATAGCCAAGCACGCCGTTATGCCGGATTTTCAGCGACGCGATGCCGGTGCGCTCGCGATAACTAGCCTCCAGAGCAGCGATCGCCCGCCGTCCGTCGCCTGCCATCCGCCGCAGCTCGTCCAGAGCCGGATCGTAGCCGTCGGCAATATATCCGCCATTGGCCGTCTCGGTCGGCGGACTGGGGACCAGCGCCCGCGAAAGGCTGTCCACCAATGCCCCATGGCCATCGAGGGCTGGCAGCAGTTGCTGGAGCAGCGGTGGCTGATCAGGCAATCGCCCAAGTCTTTCGCGGAGCATTCGCGCTTCGTTGAGCCCGTCGCGCAGCTGCCCCAAATCGCGCGGACTGCCCCGGCCTACGGCGATGCGTCCGAGTGCTCGCCCGACGTCGGGCAATGCTCTTAGCCCGGCACGCAACTGGTCGCGCAGCAGCGGGTCGTCATGGAGGAGTTGCACCAGACCCAGCCGCGCCTCGATCAGCCCTTGATCCATCAACGGCGCCGACAGGTCCTGCGCCAGCAGCCGGGCGCCTGCGCCCGTGACCGTCCGATCCACCGCCCCCAACAGGCTGCCCGCGCGCACGCCGCTCATCGTCGCGCTGATCTCCAAACTTTCCCGCGTGGCCGCGTCGATCGCCACATGGGCGCCGCTCGCCTTGTGCACGGGGGGCGCCAGAAAGGGCAGGGTGCCCTTACCGGCATGATCGAGATAGGAAACCAGGCCGCCCATCGCGGCCAGCTCCGCCCGGCTGAACTGGCCGAATCCGTCGAGGGTAGCCACGCCAAACAGCCGCTTGAGCGCTGACTCGGCCCGATTGCTGGAAAATGCCGCACGATCGAACGGATGCGCCTCGGGCAGATCGAGGGCGAGCCCGTCGGGCACGACGATTTCGCTCGGCCGCAGCCGCGCCAGTTCGGCGGGCAGGTCGCTTGTCCGCAGCGTCAGCGTTTCGAAACGCCCGGTGGAAATGTCGGCTGCGGCTATCCCGATTTCGCCTGCGCCGTCGCCGCCCGTCTGGGCCAGCGCCACCAACATGTTGTCGCGCCTGGAATCGAGCAGAGTCTCCTCGGTCAGCGTGCCCGCCGTGACATAGCGCACGATGGCGCGGGCCACGAGCGCCTTGCTGCCGCGAGCCTTAGCCTCTGCGGGCGTTTCGGTCTGTTCGGCGATGGCGACCCGATGCCCCGCCTTGATCAGCCGGGCCAGATAATTTTCTGCGCTATGTACGGGCACGCCACACATGGGGATCGGCGCGCCGCCATGTTCGCCCCGGCTGGTGAGCGCGATGTCCAGCGTAACTGCGGCGGCCTTTGCGTCGTCGAAGAACAGCTCGAAGAAGTCACCCATGCGGTAGAAGAGCAGGCAATCCTGCGCCTCAGCCTTCAACGCCAGATATTGCGCCATCATCGGCGTCGGCTGGGTCGCGGCGTTTTCCTTGGGTCTGTGCATGACCGTCAGGCGATAGCCGCAAGCGGCAGTTCAGGAAAGGGCGTGAAAAAACGTACCGCTCGCGCTTGCCGACAGGTCGGGCTTGCCGCTAGGGCCTGTTTACTAGGTAAAGAGGGGCGGATGCGTCATGGCTGATAAGTCGAGTGTGGAATTTTCCGAGCGCGAGGCGCTGTTCTTCCATTCGACTGGCAGGCCGGGCAAGATCGAAATCATCGCGTCGAAGCCTATGGCGACGCAGCGTGACCTCAGCCTTGCCTATTCGCCGGGCGTCGCCGTGCCGGTGCGCGCCATCGCCGCCGATCCGCAGGCCGCCTACGACTATACGGCCAAAGGCAATCTGGTCGCGGTCATTTCCAACGGCACGGCTATCCTTGGCCTTGGCAATCTGGGCGCGCTTGCATCGAAGCCGGTGATGGAAGGCAAGGCAGTGCTCTTCAAGCGCTTCGCCGACGTGGACTCGATCGATATCGAGCTTAAGACCGAGGACGTCGATAAGTTCATCGATGCGGTGGAACTGATGGAGCCGAGCTTTGGCGGCATCAACCTTGAAGATATCAAGGCGCCGGAATGCTTCATCATCGAACAGACGCTGAAAGAGCGGATGAACATCCCGGTTTTCCACGACGACCAGCATGGGACGGCGATCATCGCCGCCGCTGGCGTCATCAATGCGGCGATGCTGACCGGGCGCGACCTTAAGGACATGAAGGTCGTGGTGAATGGCGCAGGCGCGGCCTCCATTTCTTGCACCGAACTGATCAAGGCGATCGGCGTCTCACACGATAATGTCATCATGTGCGACAGCAAGGGCGTGATCTACCAGGGCCGTACCGAAGGCATGAACCAGTGGAAGTCGGCGCATGCGGTGAAGACCGACGCCCGCACGCTGGGCGAAGCGATCAAGGGCGCTGACGTGTTCCTCGGCTTGTCCGTTGCCGGAGCGGTATCGCAGGACATGGTGAAGGCGATGGCGGAAAAGCCGATCATCTTCGCCATGGCCAATCCCGACCCGGAAATCGCGCCTCCCGAAGTTCTGGAAGTTCGCCCGGATGCGATCGTCGCTACCGGGCGGTCGGATTATCCCAACCAAGTCAACAATGTGCTGGGCTTCCCTTTCATTTTCCGGGGCGCTCTGGACGTGCGCGCAACGGGCATCAACGAACCGATGAAGGTAGCAGCGGCGCATGCCATTGCCGAACTGGCGCGCGAACAGGTGCCGGAGGAAGTCGCCAAGGCTTACGGCCGTTCGCACAGCTTCGGTCCCGATTATATCATCCCGGCGCCGTTCGACCCGCGTCTGATGGAGGTTGTTCCGGTAGCGGTCGCCCAGGCGGCGATGGAAAGCGGAGTCGCGCAAAAGCCGATTGCCGACATGGCGGCCTATCGCCAGTCGCTCAAAGGCCGGTTGAACCCGACGACGTCGGTCCTCACCATGGCCTATGAGGTCGCCAAGGCCAATCCCAAGCGCGTCGTGTTCGCCGAAGCGGAGGAGGAAGTGGTGCTGCGCGCCGCCATCCAGTTCCGTGATCTTGGCTATGGCATCCCCGTTCTCGTCGGCCGGAACGAGGTCTATGACAAGCTGAAGGCGCTTGGCGTCCGCGATCCTGAGAGTTTCGAACTGCATAACAGCGTCAATTCGCCTCTGGTCCCCGAGATGGTGGATACGCTCTACAGCCGCTTGCAGCGGCGCGGTCATCTGCGGCGCGACTGCGAACGCATGGTCAATCGCGATCGCAATATCTTTGGTACCTTGCTTGTCAGCATGGGCCATGCTGATGCGATGATCACAGGCGTGACGCGGCCCTTCGCCCAGACTCTGCGCGAGGTGAAGCGCGTCATGGACCCGGTGGTGGGGCGCACTGCCTTTGGCATCCATATCATGGTGTCGAAGGACAAGACGGTGTTCCTGGCCGACACCACCGTCAATGAACGGCCCTCCGCCAGCGAGCTGGCCGACATCGCCGAGGGCACTGTCGCGGTCGCACGGCGCATGGGTCATGACCCGCGCGTCGCCTTCCTGTCCTATTCCAACTTCGGCAACCCGCCAGGCGGCCATCTGGAAAATGTCCGCGATGCGCTGAAGGTTCTCGATGGCCGTGACGTCGATTTCGAATATGAAGGCGAAATGACCGCGGATGCGGCGCTTAATCCCGCCGTCATGAAAAATTATCCCTTCAGCCGCCTGTCCGGCCCGGCCAACATCCTGGTCATGCCCGGCCTGCAATCAGCCAACATCTCGGCGAAACTGTTGCGCGAACTGGGCGGCACGACGATGATCGGCCCGATGCTCGTGGGCATGGAGAAGTCCGTGCAGATCGCGACCATGTCTTCAAATGCGTCCGAACTGCTCACACTGGCGGTACTCGCTTCGGCAGGGGTGGCCCTCTAAGGCAGGGACGGGCTAGCCCCGCCGCCAGAGCGCGAGCTCTTCCGGCCGATCGATATCGAGTTCCAGTCCGGGTCTTTGCACGCTGCGAAAAAGCAGGCCGAGCCTGTCCGCTTCGGCCTCATGCGCGGCAAAACTGCCCGCCCCATAGTGGAAGAGGAACTCAGCCCCGCCGGGGATGGGGAGCGAGAGCGCGTTGGTGCCCGTGCCCGCATGATCGGGCGCGACCGCGATGCTATCCCTCGGCGGGTTCAGCAGTGCCGTCACATCATCAGGCCCGATCAAAGGAAGGTCCGCCGACAATATCAACAGCCGGTCGACCCCTTCCCCGATCGCCGCGTCTCGCGCACTCATCAGGGCTGCGTTCAAGCCGCGTCCCGGGTCGTTGAGCAGCGGAATATCCTCTGCCAGACCATGGCGCGACGGCCCCAGCAATAAAACCTGCTCCCGCCCTGCAACCGCTTGAGCAGCAGAAACGGTTTGGCGCAGCATCGTCGCCACCAGCTTTTGCCTCTCATCCTCGCCAAGTACAGGGGACAGCCGCGTCTTGCATAGTTGCGGCGCCTTGACCGGGATGACGATCCAGCAGCGCACGGTTCAACTGGCGATCCGGTCGGCCAGCGTCAGAGCAGCGCGCGCAACTCTTTCCCGGTCCTCCAGCGTCTTCATCAGCGTGTCGCAAACGTCACGCGGGATCGAAATGTCAGAGGCGTCGTCGCGTTCGTCGATCAGCAGCCCATCGATCACATCGGCATAATGGGCCGCGATGCTTTTATTGGTCACGGTCAGGCCCAACTCCTGCATCAACTTGGCGGTGGGTCCCTTGACCGCCTGGCCCCCGACGATCGGCGACACCGCAACAACCGGCGCGCGAGCGGAGACCAATGCTTCCCGGATGCCAGGCACCGCAAGGATCGGATCGACACTCAGCCAGGGATTGGACGGTGCTATCACAATGGCCCGTGTGTCAGTGGCGGTGATCGCTTCGATCACGCCTGCCGCCGGTATAGCGCGCTCTGCGCCTTCGAAACGAATGGCCCGCACCTCTGGCGCGCAGCGGCGTTCGACGAAATAGCGCTGGAAGGGCATGTCGCCTTCGCTGGTGTTGAGATGCGTCGCAACCGGGTCATCACTCATCGGCAGGATGGTAAGGTCCAGCCCCCATGCAGAAGCGAAGCTGGCGGTAATCGAGCTCAGCGTCTCTCCCCGCGCCAGCAGATGAGATCGCAGCACATGCAGCGCCAGGTCGCCATCGCCCAGCAGGAACCAATCTTCGCCGCCCAAGGATTTGAGGGCGTCCATGAAGCTCCAGCTCTCGCCTTCCCGGCCCCAGCCCTGGGCCGCATTGGCCTTACCGGACAGGGTGTAGAGAAGGGTGTCGATGTCAGGAGAGATGGTGAGTCCGAAGTGCCGGAAATCGTCGCCCGTATTCACAATGGCGGTAATCTGTTCCGGCGGGTAAATGCGCATGAGACCCAGCACCAGCTTGGCGCCGCCCACGCCGCCAGTCAGCGTCACGATACGGCTCATCGAAACAGATCCTCCTCCAGCGGCCGGACAAGCGCCGTTGCAGGCGCGTCGCCCTGTGGCCAGCGCAATCCCCGCATCAGCACGGCCGGAATGCCTTCGGCCCCTTCGCCCGTGACCAATGCGGCGGCGGTCGCAATCTGGTCAGCCAAGGCGATCTGCGTCACTTCCAGGCGGCGGCCATCCCTGTCCCTGTCTCCCCTTCGGTCGATCAGCGCAGGCAAGCGTGCCGCGCCTATGGCAACGCCGACCACCCCGTAGCGCCACGGCCGCCCGAAGCTGTCGGATATCACCACCGCAGGCGCGATCCCGCCGTCGGTAAGGGCATGGCTGATCGCGGCAGCTGAGCGATCAGGATCGAGGGGCAACAGCAACGCCCGTTCCGGGCCGCCCGGGCCGATATTCGACCGGTCTATGCCGCTATTGGCCATGACATGGCCCAGCCTGTGACGAGTGATCAATATGTGGGGCACGGCACGG
Organism: Sphingobium sp. TomMM7A; assembly: GCF_055397305.1. Taxonomy (NCBI): domain Bacteria; kingdom Pseudomonadati; phylum Pseudomonadota; class Alphaproteobacteria; order Sphingomonadales; family Sphingobiaceae; genus Sphingobium; species Sphingobium sp. TomMM7A. Next base: position 2,279,865 of record NZ_AP027311.1, read on the forward strand.
ACGACGGCGACGCTTTCCCGCAGCACAAGCTCGACAAGGCGCGGGTCCTTTTTGGTGATTGTCGCCAGTTCCAGAGCCTCCGGCGTCGGCTCGACCTGGGCAAGATCGACCATGCGACCTTCCGCCTTGGACAATATCTTCTGCGTGATGACCAGCACGTCGCCGTCCAGCAACGGCCAGAGCCCTGCCACTTTCAAAGCGTCTCTCAACAGCGCGGCCAAATCGTCACCGGCACAAATTTCAGCCATGCCGGTCAGCGGGTGAATTGAAATCATAAGGCGATGTAGCGCGCGACTGGTCCGGTGGGTAGCCGCCCTGTCGCCATAATCAGGGCGGCGTTACGGCTCCTTAACATGGATGGGGTAGGGGCTTTGGCAATGACTGCCCTGCTGATCACCGTGGACACAGAATTATCGTCACTGCTTCACGAGCGGGGAATAAGCCTGGAGGATAATATCCGCCTGTCCATCTGGGCGGAGTCTCGGGGCCAAGCCTATGGCATCGGCTGGCAGATGGCGGAGCTGGAAAGGCATGGCCTCAAAGGCGTGTTCTTCGTCGATCCGATGCCCGCGCTGGTTTATGGAACCGAGTTTTTGAAGCCCATCGTCACCTCAATCGTGGACCGGGGGCACGAGGTGCAACTGCACGTTCACAGCGAATGGCTCCGCTGGGCGCGCCACTCCCCTGTCGAAGGGAGGCTGGGCCGTAATATCGGTGACTTCTCAATGAATGATCAGATTACGTTGCTGCGCCTAGGCAGGCAATGGCTGGAAGAGGCTGGTGCGCCTGCGCCCATGGCCTTTCGAGCAGGCAATTTTGGCGCCAATGACGATACACTGCGCGCCCTCGGTCATGTCGGCATGACCTGGGACAGCAGCGTAAACCCCGCCTATCACCGCTATGGCTGCCGCATCAACGGTGCGCGCGATCAGGTCGCACCAACGCGCAGCTTCGGTGTCTGTGAGCTTCCGGTTTCGGGCATCACCGACCGGCCCGGCAGCTTTCGCCCTGCGCAAATCTGCGCGATGTCGGCGAAGGAGATGCGCACCGGGCTGCATCACGCGGTGCGCGAGCGGCACGCCGCGTTCGTCGTCGTCACGCACAGCTTCGAAATGCTGACCCGCGACCGCCAACGTCCCAATCATGCAGTGATGCGTCGGTTCACCGCTCTCTGCCGGGAGGCCGCGAAGCTGACGGGCCTTAGTGTCTGCGGCTTCCATGACCTGCCGCCCAGCCTGGAGACAAAGGCGAACTCCTCGCACAGCCGCGTCCCGCCCGATCGTCTTCGCACCACCAGCCGGATGGTTCAGCAGCTATGGGCCAGCTGGCGCTACGAACGCCGCTTCATCCCGGCCTGAACAGCGGCGGCGGACGGGATTTTACGGAAAGGTGGCGGAGACGGAGTCCATCGAACCGGGATTCGCTGAGATTCGCCATTGTCCGTTTTTCGGCAGAAAAACGTGCATTTTACCCCGTATCTTCCGTTTTCGTTCGTGAACGTTCGGCAGCAGCCGCCTAACGATGTGGGGTCTGCTGTGGGTACGAGGATCAGTTATCATGGGAAAACTTACTGCATTGGCAGTCAAAGCGGCCAAGCGTCCCGGCCGTTACATTGATGGACAAGGCCTTATGCTGGTCGTGAAGGAAAGCGGCGCACGGTCATGGCAGCTCAGAATTCAGGTGGAGGGGAAGCGACGCGACTTCGGCTTGGGGTCACTTTCTGAGGTGACCCTCTCAGAGGCCCGTGAACGGGCCTTAGAGACTCGAAAGAAAATTCGGGCTGGTTGGGACCCGGCAAAGGACAAAGGCGCTTCCACGAGTCTTAAAACGCAAAATAGGACCTTTCGTGAGGTCGCGGCTGCTCTGCATGACGAGCGCAAAGGTGACTGGCGAAACAAGAAGCATAAGGAACAGTGGCTCTCATCTCTCAAGGCGTATGCCTTCCCCAGTATCGGCGACGATCCAATTCAGGACGTCGCTGGACCACAAATTCGGGATTTGCTGCTGCCGATTTGGCAGGAGAAGCCGGAGACCGCTCGAAGGGTGATGCAACGGGTTGGGAAGGTTCTCGATTGGGCGTACGCTAACGGATTAAGGACGACGGAAGCACCAATGCGTTCAGTCCGCGCAGGGCTGCCACGCCAGTTGAAAAGCGCTGATCACTTTGCTTCCATGCCCTATGAGCAGGTAGGCGGCTTTATCAAAAAGCTGGCGCAGAATGACACCGTCGGCCGTCTAGCTCTTCGCTTCCTAATTGTCACCGCCGCACGCTCGGGCGAGGTGCGGGGGGCGACATGGGGCGAAGTTGATCTCCAAAAAGCCCTGTGGACCGTGCCAGCCGAGAGGATGAAGGCTAAAAAGGAACACGTTGTTCCGCTCCCGCAACAGGCTCTCGACGTCCTGAAAATTGCGGCTGACTTGCGGAAAAGTCAGGCAGAGGATGAGCCACTGTTTCCCGGAATGAAAGGAAGGGCGCTGAGCGATATGACCCTCACCAAGGTTCTACGAACAGTCTCCGGTGAGCAGTGGACCGTCCATGGCTTCCGCTCCAGTTTTCGAGACTGGGCTGCTGAGCGAACCAGCTTCCCAAGTGAGGTAGCCGAAACTGCTTTGGCCCATGCTATCCCGAACAAGGTCGTGGCCGCGTATCGCAGGACAAATTTCTTAGAGAAGCGGCAGGAGATGATGGCTCAATGGGCCGGTTATCTTCTCCCGCAGAGGGGGACGACATCGAGCCTCTAGGCATTTCATTTTCTTGCAAGTTACGGGGTATAGAAGGGCTAAGTGCTTCATTCTTATATATATTTTCATTCACTAGGATTTTTATCCTTATAAGGAAAAAGTATATTTATATAAGAGAAACAGAGGCTTATCCCATTATACCCCGTAACTTGTGGAAAAATGAGCGGCCATAGAAGCGAATGGTAGGGCCTCTTGGAAAACCATCTTTCATGTTACGGTGTATGTCCTTTGATCGCGGTGGGCGTCGGCTGATGAGGCGACTATCTCCGGTATCGGAGGTACCCTGCGATGAATACTCAGACCCTGAAAACCTTAGAAAATCCGCTGCCAGCGCGACCAGCTGGGCGGCTTTCATACAGCGTTGAGGAAGTTATCAGCTTAACTGGCCTTGGCCGAACGACGCTTTATCGCCTCATGGCTCAGGGCGAACTTATCTCCTGCAAGATCGGACGAAGGCGGTTGATCCGAGCTAGTGATCTGAACGTGTTCTTGGATCGCATCGCCGATTCGACTACTTCGGAATAATGGAACATCTTCCCGATCGGGAAAAGCGACGATGGCCAACTTCACAGCTGCCCCATGGATGAGGCGATGAATGGCAAGACGAAGGGCACAAGTGGTATGGGCCGAGGCACAAACCTTTTTACCGAGTTCAAGCAGGACATAATCCTCAGTGGGCAGGGTCCGGCTTCAGGCCGTGGTGCTGTGCCGCTCAGATCGGCTGTTGATTTCGGTTGTATTGTTCGACGGCAACGACGCGTCCGGGGTCTGACTCAGACCGCTCTCGCCGCTTCAGCATCGGTCGGGCCGCGCTTCATATGTGACTTGGAAGCTGGAAAACCCACCATCCAGATCGCGCCGCTACTGAGGGTGTTTGCAGCTCTGGGCATTTTAGCTGCCGGATTTTGTTCCGATACCGCTTTAGCCACTGGAGAGCGGTAAATCGCCCTGCGGAGAGAAACGGATAACGCGTGACCGCCAGAGCGGAGTGAGTCAGGCCGTGGCTAAAGCGAGTCAGGGCGATTTGACCCTGAAGTCGCCGAGGGCCATAACAGCCCTCGACGACCCCACAGACTAGTGCGGCTCAGTTTACCGGCCGACCGCGCGAGTCCTTTTTGAAGGTTTCGACAATGGCGCCACTGCGCCGTTGCTCCGCCTCCCTCACGGTAATGAACTGGCCACTGCCAGCATCACGACCGCGCTTGCCCTTCTTGTCCACTGGATTTCTCCTTAACAAGTCGAGCGGCTGGTCCGCCCTCCCGGAAAGCGCCGCGCGCGCCTCCTCGCTACAAGGCGTTGCGGTTCACCGATCGATTCAGACCATGTATATTGATTCCAAAACTTTTCAGGAGAGTCGAGTCTCTTTTTGTTCTCAGGAAAGCGGGCGATTGATCCCTGCGCGTGAAGCTCGATATGTGGACGCAATCGGCCGCAGAGAATGCAAATCGCTCGCAAAAGCCGATTTGCCGTTGCAAATCCGCTGTAGATCAGCGATTAGCAGCATATCGCCAGGGGAGTAACGCGATGAACTGCCGCCATTGCGCGTTCATAGTTCGGAAACTTCTCCTGTGTAGTCAGTTGTAAAGGTTCGTCAGATTGCCGTCTGGCGAGCTTTATTTTGTGAGGATAGTCTAATGACGAATCAGCCCGAAACGGCCTGGGTGGAGGCCGCACGCACTGCCGCCGCGAAGACCCATGCAGCCTTGGGGGCCGTCATGGACAGCATTCAGCTTGACATACCGCTAGTCAGCGAAGCAGAAGCTGCCGCCACTAATTCTTTGGATAGGTCGTTCATGGACTATTTGAAGAACGGCGACCATCTGACTGAAAGATTCTTGGCGAACGCTCGATAATAGTGAGCCTCGCCTCGGGGCGGGGTAATAATGTCAACGGCTATTGAGATAGTTCTAAAGAGCGATTTCCGCGATCTAATTCAAGTTTATATCGCTACGTTCGCGCACTCTTATGCACGACTCAATAGTGGTCCAGCAGATTTTGATCAGGATCTGGCTATTTATGATAGCCTAATCAATAGCAAATCAGACGACATTATTCGCGCTGCGGCGTTCAGCATTACGGGATACTCACACCTTTACAAGGTGCTTCCTCGAGAGACGTTCGACGAGTTCAAGATAATCTACTATCTTGGACTGGCGATCGAACGTCATCTCACTAAAGCAGGGCATGCCAAAATTGTCCAAGTCCATATGTTTACGTTGATAGGACTTATGGACGAAGCACTGCGGAGGAAGGGCGTTGTTAAGCCGCAACTAACTGGCGCAATGACTCAGCTTATCCGGTTCGGGTATTTCGATCGGGAGCTTGGTAACACCGGCTGCTATCTCATTTACAAATGTAGTTCGACCGCTCCTAAGCACCAAGACGCTGCATAGGCAGGCAATCCGCTGCTCAATACTCACGGCCCGGCCCTACTCTCATAGCTTATAAACAGCGAAGAGGGGGCCTGATCCACAGGTGGCACAGATCCTCATGGTGAGGTCAACAATGTGCGGCTTGGCTATTCCGATGAGCAGCGCAAGCGACTGCCGTTCTTTCCGGGCGGCGCAGTGAACTCATACAGTGCATTTCAAGTGAACCGCCTCTTCTGACGCCAAGAGCCAATTCTGACGCGTAGAGCCAATGCGCCGAGAACGCTATTTAGATTCACTTTTTGTTCTTGAAGTTTGGAACTTGTAGTGCCACGGTGACACAAAATGTCCCAGAGGTGCCTATGCAGTCGAGTTCCGAGTTTTCCCGCCTTCGAATGAGCGTCGGGATCAGCATCGATGACTTCGCTGACACAGCCGGCTTTTCACGCAGCACGGTTTACCGTTGGGAGAGAGGCCTGACAAAGCCTCGGCGGGCAGCGATACGCCTTCTGGATGCGATGGCCGCAGAGCATCATGCTGCTAACGATTTAGCAAGAGACCAAGAGTCGTTTCGCTTCATCGATTTGTTTGCGGGTATCGGCGGACTTAGGCGTGGATTTGAGCCACTTGGCGGAAAATGCGTATTCACAAGCGAATGGGATAAGTATTCCCAACTGACGTATAAAGCCAATCATAAATGCGACCATGATGTGGCAGGGGACATAACGAAAGTTAATCTGGAAGATTTGCCAAATCATGATCTATTGTTAGCCGGATTTCCTTGCCAGCCCTTCTCTATAGCGGGCGTTTCGAAAAAAAATGCTTTGAATCGTCCTCATGGATTTCTTGATGAAACACAAGGTACGCTGTTTTTTAATGTTGCCCAGATTATTAAGTATCATCGCCCAAGGGCATTTTTGTTAGAAAACGTCAAAAACTTGGTAAATCATGATAAAGGTAGAACCTTTGCGGTAATTCATCAGACTCTGACGAAAGACTTAGGCTATCAAGTTCATTGGAAGGTCATCAATTCCAAGTCATTTGTTCCACAGCAGCGGGAGCGGATTTTTATTGTGGGGTTCCGTGATAGAAATGAATTTTCATTTTCTGATTTAGTACTACCTGATCCGTTGCACGGTCCCAAGTTGCATACCATTCTGCATCCAGAAGACGGCACAGAGGAATTGGATGGGCATTTCACGCGCGGCAACATCGCTTCTGTGTCTGATAAGTACACATTGACTGACCACCTTTGGCGCTACTTGCAAAACTATGCCGAGAAGCATCGTGCGGCTGGGAATGGTTTTGGTTTTGGGCTCGTTGGTCCTAATGATGTCGCTCGTACATTGTCGGCGCGCTATTATAAGGATGGCTCTGAGATTCTCGTGGAGCAACAAGGAAAGAACCCGCGCCGCCTCACTCCGCGTGAATGTTCCCGCTTGATGGGCTTCGATCAACCTGGAGGGAAGGAGTTTATCATTCCCGTCTCGGACACGCAGGCTTATCGCCAGTTTGGCAATTCTGTCGTCGTCCCCGTCGTAAGGGCGGTAGCTGAACACATGTTACCTTGGCTTGTCGAACCTTCGGAGACCGAGCCGAAACGGCTAGGGCGGAACCTCGCCTTTGCCGAGTGACATCGTTGATATAGCCACCCGCAGCCGTATGATGGCGGGCATAAAGGGGAAAAACACCAAGCCAGAACTGGTCGTCCGGCGGGGACTTCATGCAGAGGGATTCCGATTTCGGCTGCATGACCGCGGACTTCCCGGCCAGCCGGATATGGTTCTACCTCGGTGGCGGGCCGTGATCTTCGTACACGGCTGCTTTTGGCATGGCCACGACTGTCATCTTTTCCGCTGGCCGAGCAGCAGGCAAGAATTCTGGCGGCAGAAGATTGGTCGCAATCAGGAGCGCGACGCGGAGGTGGAGGCCGAGCTTGTTCACTCCGGTTGGCGTTTACTGAAGATATGGGAATGCTCAATCAAGGGCAAAAGCCGGATTGGCTCCGAAGCAGTTGTATCTATAGCGGCGGAGTGGCTTCGAACAGATACAAAGAGCGGCGAGATAAGGGGAACAGATCGTGCCTGTGGGTGATCTTGTTGACTGGCTGGATGAATATGGTGGGCGCGGTTTCACCTGGTATGTGAAGCGCCTGTCAGGAAATGATACCCTTGCTAATGCAAGCCACCAAGCCGGACCATATGTTCCGCGCGAGTTCCTGTTTCAAATCTTTCCGCCCCTGAACCAGCCGGACGACAAAAATCCGGATGTGAGGTTCGACCTGTATGTCGATTCGCATCCTGACCACCGGCAAGTCCGCGCTGTGTGGTACAATAACAAATTGCACGGCAATCCCAAAGGCGGACGCAATGAAACCCGTTTGACCGGATTCGGCGGGAGCGCATCGGCGCTTCTCGATCCGGAGAGTACTGGTGCGCTGACCGTTTTTGCATTTCGCAATGTCGAGGCAATCGAGGTAGCTGATTGCCATGTGTGGGTATGTCGCCACGAAACCGAGGAAGACCTTGTTGAAGATCGTGTAGGGCCAGTCGAGCCCGGGAAGTGGCTAATATGGCCACCTGTGCAAGGTGGCTTGCTGGACTTGCTCCAACTGGCACCCGCAACCCGGACAAGCTGCTGGCTCGATGACACGGAAATACCTGTAACGTGGCGTCAAAAATTTCCTTCTGGTGCTGAGATTATTCGGAAAGCCGTTGAGCTAAGGCCAGATTCCAGCCTTGATCCTGATCGCCGCCTAATTAGACGCAGGGATTGCGAGTTTGAGATTTTTCGCAGTGTCGAGCAAGCCATCGAATTGCCGCACATTCAGGCGGGCTTTGCCACAGTGGACGATTTCATTGCACGGGCACAGACCGTGCTTCAGCGCAGGAAGGCTCGTTCTGGAAGATCCCTCGAACTGCATACCCGCGAAATCTTCATTGAAGAGAGCCTAATCGAAGGAACTCATTTCGCCCACCAGCCCGTATCCGAAAATGGGAAAACACCTGATTTTCTATTTCCCTCCGTATCGGCGTATCGTGACGATTCATTTCCTACGGAACAGCTCCGGATGCTGGCGGTCAAAACAACCTGTAAGGACCGCTGGCGACAAATTCTAAATGAGGCCGATCGCATCCCTGCTAAACATTTGCTCACATTGCAGGAAGGAATTTCTGAAACCCAATTCAGCGAGATGGTGAACGCGGGTGTGCAACTTGTTGTACCGGTGGGCTTAACGGACAAGTTCCCCAAGTCGGTCCAGCCGCATCTACAGTCTTTGGAAAGCTTCATTGGCGATGTTCGCCTCTTGGGTTTCTCTACAGTCTGAGCCGCTATCGTCCCCCACAGCTTAAAATTGGCGAAAAATATCGCGGGACCATTGGAAGAGTGATCTGAGTAAGTCGCAGATTTTAAAGCATTTATGCGTGTTACCCTTCTAGGAGGGTTGCAATTCAGAAGCCCTTACAAGTAAGATCAGACATCGCTTCGATCTTGATCGGCAGGAGCGATCCGCATTGCGCGGACGAACACAGGTCCTCGGCTTCGGTCGGGCGGCCTGCCTAATACAATACCTTCCGGGGAATACGCAGGGCGCGTCTTCACCTGTGTTCGACGTGCGATCAACCGACCCGACTGGCGGGCGGTGCGGCGAACATGGGAAACGTTATGATAACAACGTCATTGATTGCTTTAGCTTTGCAAAGTTCAGGCATCAGCCCGCCTTGCGAGAATCTGATGCGCGAATATATCCGCAGCGAATACACCTACGGCGTCTTAGCTGATGCATATGCCATGACGACGGCAGCAGCGCTGCAATATGGTCAAGCTACGAAGGACTGGTCTGATTATAGCCGCGAAGCGAAGAAGCAGGCGGCACTCCAAGAAGAATACGAGCAAAAGGCAGATCGACTGGCTACCTTGCTAGTGGGCAATCATTGTCCGATCCCTGATCACACCATCAGCCCAGCGACTTACAAGGCAGAACGAACAGCCTGCCTGAGTCGAAGAAAAGCCAATCCTGCCGCGCCATGCGATTACGAGAATCCGGCGTTGGAAAAATGGGCTGCATCATCCCGCTTGACGGCTTCGGCGTCTTCTAAACGTCGAAAATAACCATAGGGGGGCCCGCCTGCAAAGATCAGCAGGACAACCTACGATGACATGATGTGGGGTCTAGTGTGGGTTCCGATTTGGCGGGTCACCCGAAACCTCACTGAATTCAACAAGATACGAAAGGGGTATGGCGGAGACGGAGGGATTCGAACCCTCGGTGCCGAATTCTCAGCACGACGGTTTAGCAAACCGTTGGTTTCAGCCACTCACCCACGTCTCCAAACATGGCCTGAATACCCGCTTGGGGCGGGACAGCGGCTAGGCGAGAAGCGCTATAACGGTGGCTTTCGCGCAAGGCAACGGGTGTATGCCATGAAATTCTTACAAACTTGTCCGCAGGATTCGTTCCAGCCCAGAATCGACTCGGGTCGCCGTTCGTTCATTGTCGTTTCAGCTTGCTTTCCGATAATCTGATAGTTGGTCGAAGAGCGGAAAATTCGGGGAGTAGCGGGCATGATCGGGATTTTAAGGCGTGCGGCGGCTCGCAATGTGCGGCGGGGTGCGATGGCATTTGCCGCCGCGGGCATGGCGTTCAGTCCAATTGTTGCGACTGCGCAGGTGCGCACGGTCGATCCCAACACCGCGATCGACGCGGACCTCGCGCCTGTTCCGCCCGCGAACAGCACCCCGACCGACCCCGGCGTCGACCACAGCGTTCCGCTCCCCAGCAATACGGCGCCGGATCATGCCCCACCTGCGGCGAACAGCACCGCCACCGGCGCGCCGGTAACGTCCAACTCGCCCCCCGCCGCCTTGAGCCCGAGCGAATCCTATCAGGAAGATGACCTGATCGGGGCGGCCGAGGGCGTCTTTGGCAAGGGGGCCGAGGGGCTTGCCGGCATGATCGAGAAGATCCTGAAGGATCAGGGGCGTCCCAACGCCTATATTGCCGGTCGGGAAGCATCCGGCGCCTTTGTCGTTGGCTTGCGCTATGGATCCGGCACGCTCAACCATAAGGTGGAAGGCAAGCGGGAGGTGTATTGGACCGGGCCATCCATCGGCTTCGATGTGGGCGGCAATGCGTCCAACACCTTCGTCCTGGTCTATAATCTCTACGACACGCAGGACCTTTATCACCGCTTCCCCGCTGCCGAAGGCACGGCCTATCTCGTCGGTGGCTTCACAGCCAGCTACCTGCGTTGGGGCAGCGTAGTGCTGATCCCGATCCGTTTGGGCGTTGGTTATCGACTGGGCATCAATGCTGGCTACATGAAGTTCACGGAAAAGCGGAACTGGCTGCCTTTCTGATCTGGTTTAAAGGACAAAGCTGAGCTGCTGGCCTCCCTCGACCGGCTCTTCGGCGTCGAGATTATGCACCCCAAGACCCAGCAGCCGAGCCCCCATGGGTAGCGGCAGCTGGGCGAGTAGCAGGGCACGCGCCGTTTCCGCCAGCAAGTCGGGCGACCGTACTGGGGCGCCCATGCTTTTCGACCGGGTGATGATTCGGAAATCGGCAAATTTGATTTTCAGGACGATGGTGCGGCCATAGGCGCCGCTATTCTCGATCCTTCCCCAGAGGCTTTGCGAGATACGGTCTATTTCTGTGACCAGCGCGTCCTGCGTTATCAGGTCGTCGAAAAATGTGTCCTCAACGCTGACGGACTTCCTTTCCTGCCGCTCGTGGACCGGCCGATCGTCTTCACCGCGCGCGGCACGATAATAGAAGGGAGCGGCGCTGCCGAAATGCTGCTGAAGGAAAGGCAGGTCGCGGGCGCGAAGGTCGGCGCCGGTTTCAATCCCCAACGCCTGCATCCGCCGTGCCGTCACCGGCCCCACGCCATGGATGCGTCGCACAGGCATCTCCGCCATGAAGCCTGCTCCTTCGCCGGGTCGCACGACGCAAATGCCGTCCGGCTTGTTCTGATCTGAAGCGAGTTTGGCTATCAGCTTGTTGTAGGATACGCCCGCCGAGGCGGTGAGGCCCGTTTCTTCGTGGATCATGCGCCGGATTTCCTGGGCGATGACCGTTGCGGAGGCCAGGCCCGGCTTGTTCACCGTGACATCGAGATAAGCCTCATCAAGCGACAGCGGCTGAATGATGTCGGTGAAGCGGGCGAAAATCTCCCGCACATGAGCCGAAACGGCGCGATAGACCTCGAACCGAGGCTTCACGAACAGAAGGTCCGGACAGAGCCGCCGCGCCCGCGCGCCGGGCATGGCCGATTTCACGCCAAATGTGCGAGCCTCATAGCTGGCGGTGGCAACGACCCCTCGCGGGCCGCCGCCGCCCACGGCGATCGGCTTGCCCCGCAAGGTTGGGTCGTCGCGCTGTTCGACCGACGCATAAAAGGCATCCATGTCGATATGGATGATCTTGCGCGGCCCGGAATCCATGGCAGGGGTTTATGCCACAGCAAGAACGAAAGCAAAACGCGGAAGGCGTCGTCAGGTCAGGACTTCTTGTCCTTCAAAGACTGGAGGACAGCGAAAGGACTGGCCTGTTCTTCCGAAAGGACGCCCGCTTCCCGCAAATAGGAGTCTGCGTCGGCAGAACGGGGATAGGGCGCCATGGCCAAGGCCATAGTTTCGGCGACCGCTTCCCCCATGTCGATTGTCTGCCCATCAAAGCCGATGATGTCGCAATCCTCCGAATCGATCTCCATCTCTTCGTCATCGCCTTCATCGCCGCGCTCCGCGACGAAGCGCAGCAGGAATTCGGTGTCGATCTTCTCGGGCACGGCCACGCCGGTAGCGACGCAGGGCTGGGCCAGTTCCGCCCGCACGCGCCCGCGTGCTTCGATGCCGCTATCATTTTCGCTCAGCGTATAATCGGCTTCAAGGCGGCTGAGCGAAAGCAGATGGAAACGCTTCGCCAGTGCTTCCCGCTCGTTGGCGTCGGCGGTGATCGTCACTCCTTGCGCATGCCGCACGATCTGATCAGCGCGCACCGGGCGAGAGAATTCGGGTGCAGGGTTGCTCATCCAATATCTCCGGTCAGCAATGCGTCCAGCGGCAACGCGGAAAGCCGAACCCAGCGCGATCGCAAGCGAGATTCGACATGATTGATCGCACCATCACCCGGCGTCGCGCCACGATACAGGTTGCGCTCCAGCGCTTCCCGCAGCTCCGCCTCGCCCAGTAGTGCAGCTTTATAGGCTGACAGTCTGCCGCCCAGCGCGCTCACCATCCGGCCGATATGCTTGCCCACCACGACGTCGCCCACGCCTTCCTGACGCAGCTGGCCGTCCATGTCATCGACGAATAATTCCGTCAGCCAAACGCTCTCCTGCGCGGCGCCGATCGCTTCCATCCGCATCAGCACCTGCGCGAGGATGGCGACGATCATGTCGAACCGGCCGTCCATGGTGTCGGGGACCTGGCCTTCCATATACCAGTGCGGCTGACGCCCCTCGTGGACGATGGCCTGATAGAGCAGCTGCATCGCTTCCTTGGGATCGGTTCGCGCGAACAGGCGCTGGAATAGGTTTGGCATGTCGAAGCAGTTTCCTGGCTGAGCTGAGCGGAGGCCCCCTTGCCGGGGGTCGCGCATTTCCATATTGATCGGCGGGCCGCGCGATGCAATGGCGGCTTTGGTTTTCGCGTTTTCCCGGGGCCTGTCCCGGCAGGAGAAGTTCATGCGTCAGTTCAGCCGACATCTGTTGCTCGCCGTCGGCCTTGGCGCGCTGGTCCTCGGCACATCCGCCTGCACCCGCATCCGGACGCATCAGGGCTATCAGGTGGACAAGCTGTTGGTCGATTCGATCCAGCCGGGCATCGACAACCGTGCCTCCGTTGAAGGAACGCTGGGCCGACCCAGCTTCACCGCGCAATTCGGTGATCAGGACTGGTATTATGTGTCGCGCGACATGCGGGCGCTTGCCTTCTCCAATCCCAAGCCCGTGGCCCAGACCGTGTTGCATGTCCGTTTCGACCCGGCGGGCAATGTGACTGCCGTGGATCGCATGGGGCTTGAGCAGGTCGCCAAGATATCGCCTGCGGGCGACAAGACGCCGACCCTTGGCCGTCATCGCAGCCTGTTCGACGAGATTTTCGGGAACATCGGCACGGTGGGAGCCGGTGGCATGGGCGGCGGCGGTGGCGGCAGCAATACCGGCGGTGGCGGTCCTAACGGTTCCTGAAGACAGGATAGCAAGACTGTCCGGGGTCAACGCTCCCTTTTAGCGGAAGCCTTATTACCGGATTCCCCCTGGCGGCTGTGGCAAGAAAGCCCCGCCTTCGCGAGTCTCGAGCAGGCTTGCGCGCCAGCAGCGGCGACATCAAAAAATTCCGGCGATCCAAGTCATTGGACTCGTTTGGAAACATGGTTAATTTTCCGCGTTAACAAATAGAGACTCGCAACGGCGACGGCTCAGGCATATGCTTGATCAGTGTCGTCGGCCGTAAGACTAAAGTAGTATATCTCGCTCTGCACGTACGGCATACTACATAAGGTTAAAGTCAGAATATAACGCATTAACAGTTCGTTAGCGAATTCTGACACTAACCCCAAATTTCCGCGAGCAGTTCAGGACTCTTGTCGCGCAAATATGCTAGTCATAACTTATTGAAACGAAAAGAAAGGGTCGCACTGCAGGCATTTGGAAACTGGTCTTTCACGCTTCGTTTGGGGCCTGCTAACGAAGGTGGAAGGGATCATGAGGGGAATACCCAATGGCTTACCCAGTCAATGTGCGTCTGTTGTGCGGTAATGCAATTGTTAGAGAAGGGCTGAGCCGGATTCTCACTGAACGAGATTTCCGGGTTAACCAATATCCCAATATTGCCGCTGCACTCCAGAAGGCGGAGGTGCCGGAAGAAGATACCGGACCGTCGCTGCTCCTGGTCGATAATGGAACCGAAGAACTTGATGCGGACAGCGTCGCCGTCCTTCAACGGCGATTTCCCTGTTCCTATCTGGTGGTTCTGTCCGACCGGTTCGATTTCCAGACGATGCTGAAGGCCTTCCGGCTTGGTGCAATGGGTTATATCATCAAGGAAATCAGCTGCGACCGCCTGGTGGCGACGCTGCATCTGGTGGCGATGGGCGAACGGGTGCTCCCACCGCAACTCGCCGATGAATTGCAGTCGCGACCGACACTCACGGACGCGCTGGAGGTTGACCGGCCAGTCGATGCCGCCAGCCTGTCGGATCGCGAGCTGGAAATTCTGCGCTGGTTAATCATGGGGTGCCCCAACAAGGTGATCTCCAAGAGAATGGAAATCAGCGAGGCGACGGTGAAGGTCCATGTTAAGGCGGTGCTGCGCAAGCTGCGCGTCAAGAACCGCACCCAGGCTGCGATCTGGGCAGCCAATCATGGAATGCGTGGACGGGTGCCGGAGGTAGAGCCGGTAGTGCCAGTGGAGGTGACGATCCCCCATCCCGCGCAGCTGCCGCCGCTTGAAATGGCTGCCATGCCGCTTAGCCGTGCCTGAACTGGATCGTCGCCCGAAAAGGGCTGCGGTCACCCCCTCATAAATTCTGAATGATGCTCCTGCGCGCAAACGCAGGAGCCTCAGAAGCCCAAGGCAGGGCAGGCTTCGGCCTGTTGAACAACAGCAAAAGCTGCTATGCTGACCCCGTCCAAGACTCAAGGCGGGAGAGGTCCCATGGCCACGCGCTGGACCATCAAGGGCAAGGAATTTGTCCACTGCAATTGCGCCTATGGTTGTCCCTGCCAGTTCAATGCGTTGCCGACGCATGGCCATTGTCAGGCCGTTGCGGCGATCGACATCGAACAGGGTCATCATGATGACACCGACCTGTCGGGCTTACGCATCGGCCTGATCGTCGCCTGGCCGGGGCCGATCCATGAAGGCATGGGCGAAGCCGTTCCGATCGTCGATGAGCGGGCGGACCCGACGCAGAGAGAAGCGTTGCTGCGCATCATGAGCGGGCTGGACACTGTGCCTGGCGCCACCTTCTTCCAGGTTTTTGCCACGACCTACACCAAGGTGCACGATCCCGTATTCGCGCCCATCGACCTACGGGTGGACATTGACGGCCGATCCGCCCGGCTGAATGTTCCCGGCTGGATCGACGCGCGTGGCGAACCGATCGTCAATCCGGTGACGGGAGAAGCGCATCGCGCGCGCATCAACCTGCCCCAGGGTTTTGAATATGATGTGTGCGAGGTCGGTCGCGGTTGGGCGAAAACCCAGGGGCCGGTCGATGTGCAGCTCAGCGATTCCCATGCGCAGTTCGCCGAGCTTCACCTGACCGAGAGTGGCGTTGTCCATTAGGCCGGTGCCACCACCAGACGGCACCCCTTCTGTTGTCCATCAGCTATTGTCGCGAAACAACCTGATCGTCGGAGCGGCGCTGCTGCTGCTGGTGATGATGGCCTGGATGTGGCTCATTTCCACGCCGGACGCCTCAATGGGGGACATGGCGGGGGAAGGAATGGCGGACATGCCGATGGGCGCGATGCCCATGGCCATCCAGCCCTTGTCGCCCAGCTATTTTCTCGCCGCCTTCGCCATGTGGTCGATCATGATGGTCGCCATGATGCTTCCTTCCGCCGCGCCCATGATATTGCTGCATGCGCGGATTGCTCGAGCGACCAGTGACTATGCGCGTTTGCTGCACAGCCTTATGGTCATGGGCTCTTATCTGCTCATATGGACAGGTTTTTCAGCGATCGCGGCTGGCGCACAGGCCCTGCTGTTGCATGGTGGCTATTTGTCAGCCGCGACGCTGTCTCTGGGTGGCCGCATGGGCGCTGCTGGCCTGTTGCTGGTGGCGGCTCTCTATGAATTGACGCCCGCCAAGCATCGCTGCCTGGAAAACTGCCAGTCGCCGCTCATCTTCATTCATCGCTACTGGCGCCCCGGTGCAGGCGGCGCGTTCCAGATCGGCATGCGGCATGGACTTTATTGTCTGGGCTGCTGCTGGGCGCTGATGCTGCTGCTGTTTGTGGGCGGCGTCATGAATCTCGCCTGGATCGCATTTTTCACATGCCTGGTCGCCGCCCAGAAGATGGCGCCGCCCCGCTGGCGGCTGGATCGGTGGACCGCTGCATTCCTGTTTTTCGCGGCACTGTTTGTCGCGCTTCGCTGACGCTGGGTGAGCCGCGCGGCAACCGGGGCCGGACCGGAGCAACCGCTGCGTCGCGCAGCCGTTACTCCGATGCCGGGCTGTTAGCCGATGGTTTCTTCGAAGATAGCCATCGTACGTTCGAACCGAGCGAACAGCTCGTCAAGCTCTTCGGCGGTGATGATAAGCGGCGGGCAGAAGACGATCGTATCGCCTAGCGCCCGTACGATCAGGCCCTGCGTCAGCCCGATTTCGACCAAGCGCGACCCGGCCTTTACTGCGGGGTCGAAGCTGGTCCGGTTTTCAGGATCGGCATAAAGCTCGATAGCGCCGACCAGGCCGACCCCACGTACTTCGCCCACATATTTGCGGCCTTCATAGCTCCGTAACGCCTTCTGGAATTGCGGCATCAACGACTGCACGTGGCCGACGACATTATCTTCTTCGTAGATTTTGAGTGTTTCCAGCGCGATGGCGCAGCTGACCGGATGGCCCGAATAGGTGAAGCCGTGGCCGAAGGTGCCGATGGTGCCGCTGTTCCGGGCGATCGGCGCATAGACCTTCTCATTCACCATCACGGCGGAGATCGGTGCATAGCCAGATGACAGCCCCTTCGCCGTGGTGAGGATATCGGGCTTCATGCCGAAAGTGGTCGAACCGAACATCTCACCTGTCCGGCCATAGCCGCACACCACTTCGTCCGCGACGAGCAGCACGTCATATTTCGCCAGTACCTTCTGGACCTTTTCGAAATAGGTAGTCGGCGGCGTAAGGACCCCGCCCGCACCCATGACCGGTTCGGCGAAGAAGGCAGCGACCGTCTCCGGCCCTTCTTCCAGAATGAGCTTTTCAAGATTGTCGGCGAGTCGGGTCGCGAAATCCTCTTCGCTTTCGCCCGGTTCGGCGTAGCGGAAGTAATGCGGGCAATCGGTATGCAGAATATTATGGATGGGCAGGTCGAAATCGCGATGATTGGTGACAAGCCCGCTCAGGCTGGCCGACGCCACGGTAACGCCGTGATAGGCATTGCGTCGGGCGATGATCTTCTTCTTCTCCGGCTTGCCGATGGCATTATGATAATACCAGATCAGCTTCACAGCAGAGTCGTTTGCTTCAGATCCGCTGTTGGCGAAGAACACCTTCGACATCGGCACGGGCGCGATCGACAACAGCTTGTTGGCCAGCGCGATCACGGCTGGATTGGAACGGCCGGTGAAGGTGTGATAATAGGGTAATCCACGCAGCGCTTCGCTGCCCGCCTTGGCCAGACGCTCGTTGCTGAAGCCCAGAGAGGCGCACCACAGCGCTGATACAGCTTCAAGATAGCGGTTCCCCCGATCATCTTCCACGAAGACGCCGTCCCCCTTTGTTATAACGAGGGGACCGACCTCAGGATGGGTCGCCAAATTCGTGAAGGAGTGGAGGTGAGCTGCAATATCAGCTGCAGCATTTTCTCTGGGATCGTACATTATCTTCGTGCTTCCGATCTTTTAGAAACTGACATTTCGGCCGTCCCGGAGATGGATATGCGCCCGACGACCATTACGCGCAGAATGTGGGGATCGACTTACCCTCATCCATGCAGGGAAGTAGCGTGCCCGCCGGATGCATAAGAATTTTGTGGACACTTATCAACACATGATCATGGGACGGGGCGGTTTGTCTGAGATTTCCGTCGATTGAAGGCGGCGAACAAGTCCAGATAGAGTGATTTTCCAGCTTTTCCCCGACCGGGATGCTGAATTGGGTCAATCCATCCATATATGCGATTCTTAGGCCCAATGATGGAGGGTAGTTGGAGCTGCCATGACCCGACGCGTGCCCTTCCAAGGCTTTGCGCCGCCCATACGTCCCCAGTCACCTCTTCGGCGAGCGATCACCGCCGCCTACCGGCGGGAAGAGCCCGCGTGCATCGCGCCGCTGCTGGAAGCCGCGACTCTTGAGCCATCGGATCGCGAAGCGATCAGAAAACTCGCCCGCCTGCTCGTGACCACGCTCCGCGCCAACCACAGGGGCAACGGCGTGGAAGGGCTGATCCAGGAATATTCACTTTCCAGTGAAGAGGGCGTGGCGCTGATGTGCCTCGCCGAAGCATTGCTGCGTATCCCCGATCAGACGACACGCGACGCATTGATCCGCGACAAGCTTTCTGGTGGCGACTGGGGATCGCATCTGGGCGGCGGCAAATCACTGTTCGTCAACGCAGCGACATGGGGCCTGGTCGTGACCGGCAAGCTGGTCGGCAGCGTCGATGATTATGGGCTGGGCGCCGCGCTTACCCGGCTGGTGGCGCGCGCGGGGGAGCCAGTGATCCGTCGCGGCGTGGATCTCGCCATGCGGATGATGGGCGAACAGTTCGTGACGGGCGAGACGATCGAGCAGGCATTGAAGCGAGCTCGCAGGCTGGAAGCGAAGGGCTTCCGCTACAGCTACGACATGCTGGGTGAGGCGGCGACGACCGGGGCCGATGCCGACCGCTATCATGCCGATTATGAGCGTGCCATTCACGCGATCGGAAAGGAGGCGCGCGGACGCGGCGTGTATGAAGGCCCCGGCATCTCGATCAAGCTTTCGGCGCTGCATCCCCGCTATGCCCGCTCTCAGGCGGATCGGGTGATGGGGGAATTGCTGCCCCGCGTGCGGCAACTGGCTCTGCTCGCCAAAAGCTATGATATCGGCCTCAACATCGATGCCGAGGAAATGGACCGGCTCGAACTCTCCCTCGACCTTCTCGAAAGTCTGGCGACAGATGCGGAATTGGCCGGATGGGAGGGCCTGGGGTTCGTCATTCAAGCCTATGGCAAGCGCTGCCCCTTCGTCATCGACTGGATCATCGATCTTGCCCGGCGTGCAGGACGCCGCATGATGGTCCGTCTGGTGAAGGGCGCCTATTGGGACGCGGAGATCAAGCGCGCCCAGGTGGACGGCCTTGCCGACTTCCCGGTCTACACGCGCAAGGCGCACACCGATGTCGCCTATATCGCTTGCGCAAAAAAGCTGCTTGCGGCCCCCGATGCGATCTTTCCGCAATTTGCGACCCATAATGCGCAGACCCTCGCGACCATTTACCGCATTGCCGGGCCGGATTTCAGCGTCGGCCAATATGAATTTCAGTGCCTGCACGGCATGGGAGAGCCGCTATACGAACAGGTCGTGGGCAAGGAAAATCTCGACCGCCCGTGCCGCATCTATGCGCCGGTTGGCACGCATGAGACGCTGCTAGCCTATCTGGTCCGCCGCTTGCTTGAGAATGGCGCCAACTCTTCCTTCGTCCATCGTATCGCAGACCCGACGGTTTCGGTCGAGGATCTGATCGCTGATCCGGCCGAGGTGGTCCGTGCCATGCCCCATCCCGGCGCGAAGCATGACCTGATCGTCCTGCCGACCGATCTGTATCCCGACCGCCGCAATTCAACCGGCTTTGACCTTAGCGATGAAAGCACGCTCGCCGCCCTGTCGCAGGCCCTTCGCGATAGCGCCGCGATCGAATGGATGGCGGCGCCGACCTTTGGTTCAGGGGAGGCGCGCGCCATACGCAATCCGGCCGATCATCGGGACAGGGTCGGCACGGTGGTGGAACTGGCGGCCGGGGACGCCGCAGCCCTCATGTCCCGTGCCGCGACATCCGATTGGGGAAGCGGGCCGGTGGAGGAGCGCGCAGCCATTCTGGAACGCACCGCCGACGCGATGCAGGCGCGCATGCCCATCCTGCTCGGCCTGTTGATCCGCGAAGCCGGAAAATCTCTTTCCAACGCGATCGCGGAGGTTCGCGAGGCGGTCGATTTCCTCCGCTATTATGCCGCGCAGGCACGGGCTAATCTCGGCGCCGGGCAGGAGCCTCTGGGACCGATCCTGTGCATCAGTCCGTGGAATTTTCCCCTCGCGATCTTCACCGGTCAGGTCGCCGCCGCTCTGGTTGCAGGCAATCCGGCGCTGGCAAAACCCGCAGTCCAAACGCCACTGATCGCGGCGGAGGCCGTGCGCTTGCTGCATGAGGCGGGCGTGCCCCGGCATGCTCTTCAATTGGCGCCCGGCGATGGTGCCTTGGGCAGCGCTCTGGTGGCGGCGCCGGAAACCGCCGGCGTCATGTTCACAGGATCGACCGCCGTCGCGCGACTGATTCAGGGCCAACTTGCCAAGAGGCTTTCACCCGCAGGCCGCCCTATTCCGTTTGTCGCTGAAACGGGCGGGCAGAACGCGATGATCGTCGACTCGTCCGCTCTCGCCGAACAGGTGGTAGCGGACGTGCTGGTCTCCGCATTCGACAGCGCGGGTCAGCGCTGTTCCGCGCTGCGCATACTCTGCCTGCAGGAAGAGGTGGCGGATCGCATTCTCCTGATGCTCAAGGGCGCGTTGGGGGAAATGCGCGTTGGCAGCACCGATGCGCTGAGGACGGACATCGGCCCGGTGATCACGCAGGCGGCAAAGGCGGGGATCGATCAGCACATTGCCAGAATGCGCGTGCGCGGAAAACGGGTTGATCAACTCACCCTGCCTGCCGAGGCGGCACACGGCACCTTCGTTGCGCCAACGATTATCGAGATCGACGATATAGCCGAGTTGGAGCGGGAGGTTTTCGGCCCGGTCCTGCATGTCGTGCGTTTTCGCCGGGAGCGGTTGGGCACGCTGATCGATTCGATCAACGCCACTGGCTATGGGCTGACCTTCGGCCTTCACACCCGGCTCGATGAGACCATCTCTTATGTCACATCGCGGGTGAGGGCGGGCAACCTTTACGTGAACCGCAACATGATCGGCGCAGTTGTCGGCGTCCAGCCGTTCGGGGGCTGCGGGCTTTCTGGAACGGGACCCAAGGCTGGCGGGCCGCTTTATCTTAACCGACTGGTGACGCGGCCATTCGCATGTGGATGGAAGTCGCGGCATCCTGTTTCACCCATCCATGATTTCGCGGATTGGCTGGAAGAAAAGGGAGAAATCGGCAGCGCGAGGAAAGCTCGTGCCTATGCCGCCGCCTCTACTCTTGGAGTGGAACGCGCGCTCGCCGGACCAGTCGGGGAACGCAACCTTTACAGCCTGCATCCCCGTGGTCAGGTGTGGATGATGCCGCAGAGCCGGGATGGCTTGTTCGAACAGATGGCCGCCATCCTTGCGACCGGGAACCGGGGCGTGGTTGTGGAGGCGCTTCCCGACGATTTGCCCCCAAATGTCGCCGCTGCATTCGCTGGCCTGCCTGACGGGCCTTATGCAGTTGCGCTGGTGGAAGGACACAGGGCAGCCGTTGCCCGAGCCCTGGCGGAAGTCACAGCGATGCCGGGGCCTATCATTTCCGTTCATGCAGCTGAGCCGGACCAGCCCCTTGCCTATCATTGCGATTGGTTGCTTGAAGAAGTGTCGATTTCCATCAACACGACCGCTGCTGGAGGTAATGCCAGCCTGATGATGATCGGATAAGCGCCAACGCCGACGCTTCCATAGCCGATCCCTTCACGGATTGCGCTACAGCAGCTTCAACCGGATGTTGCGGAATTCCACCTTCATCGGCGGACCTACGTGCGCCTGCATCCCGATTTCGCCCTTGCGCCGACGATCCGCCGACTCATCGATCGCGGCCGCCATCAATTGGCCGTTCAACAGATGATAGATGGCCGGACCCTTGGCGATGATATGGGCTTCGTTCCATTCAGCTTTGATCGCTGCTTTCAGAGGGCCGGACTCACCAATGGAACTGATTATTTGCGACGGCGGTGACGTTGTTCGCGCAAACTGACCACGGCGGGCGATAAAGCCGCGCCCCCGTTCCTCGTAGACCATGGCCGTGAAGAGATTCCGGCCGTCGATATCAAACTGTAGCCCCGACATGGCGAAGCGATTGGTAGGCGTGATCGCGTCTTTGACAACGGTGCTGCGGTAATTGACGCCGCTATTGCCTTCAGGGGTGATCCGATACTCCGCCTTCAATTCGAAATCCTCGGGCCTCCCGCCTTCCCAGATCAGGAAAGTGTTGCTCCGAAGCAGGGTGTCCGGCGTCACTTCGCCAACTATGCAGCCGTCTTCCACGCGCCAGTATCGCGGATCACCGCGCCAGCCCGCCAGGGTGCGACCGTCAAACAAGGGTTTGAACCCCGGCCCATCACCGTCGACCGGCCGGGGCATCAGGGGCATGGCTTTTGGTGCAGGTGCCTCTGGCCGTTGCGTCGCCACGGCCAAGCGCGGGAATAGCGTCAACGTGGTCGCTGCGGCGATGAACGTCCGACGTCCGGTCCTCTGATCCATGCTTTTCTCCAATGTCGATGCGCTGGTTCGGCGGTTAACAGCATGGTCGCGAAAAGTCCTGCTTGGTCAAGCCGGGTACCGCCCGCACCGCCGGAAGGATCATCAAAAGCGATATATTACTGGAGATTATAATTGGATTTCGCAGGACAGCGTCCGGCAATTTTCTGTCGAAAGCGCTGTAAAATCAGTCGCTCGCTTGGCGCCTTTAGCGTCCAAAAATGGTGCCCAGAAGAGGACTCGAACCTCCACGACCTTGCGATCGCCAGCACCTGAAGCTGGTGCGTCTACCAATTCCGCCATCTGGGCACGGGGTAGGACGGCGCGATTAGCCGTTGGTCCTCACACTGTCAATTCCGCGACGGGCATTATTTTTCTTCCTTTCTGGTTTTCTGCGCGTCAGCGTCTATTGCATCAGGCAGGACGCATTGATCGCCAGTGGAGACAGCCGATAGCCCCCTTCCAAGCCGCGCCGCTGGCGCTGTTCGCCCGTCCCGATGGGGTCCGGCTCGCATATCGGTATCGTGCGGGCGCGGGGCCGACCATCGTCTTTCTGCCGGGCTACATGTCCGACATGGAGGGCGGCAAGGCGGTGGCGATCGACGCCTGGGCGGCGGAGACCGGAAGGGCGATGTTGCGGCTCGACTATGGCGGCAACGGCGCTAGCGAAGGCCGCTTTGAGGATGGCACGCTCGCCAGCTGGCGCGACGATGCGCTGCTGTTGATCGACGCCCTGACGGACGGGCCGTTGCTGCTGGTGGGGTCGTCCATGGGCGGCTGGATTGCCCTGCTCATCGCGCTGGCTCGCCCTGACCGCGTTGTCGGGCTGGTCGGCATCGCGGCCGCGCCGGATTTCACCGAATGGGGCTTTAGCGACGCAGACAAGGCTTTGCTGGCCACCCAGGGGCGGCTGACCGAACCCACGCCCTATGGCGATCAGCCGCTGGTGACGACGCTTGCCTTCTGGCAGTCGGGGCAGGCGCTTCGCTTGCTGAACGGTCCTGTCGCCATCGATTGCCCTGTGCGGCTGATTCAAGGGCAGGAGGACCGCGACGTCCCTTGGCAGACCGCGCTGCGGCTAGCCCAGCGCCTGCATTCATATGATGTGCAGACGCTGCTGATTAAGGATGGCGACCACCGTCTGTCGCGCGATGGCGACATTGCATTGCTGATCCACACTCTCGGCAGTCTTTTGGACAATCTTCGATGAGCTTTATCCTTCCGTTGCTGCTTTTGACGCCGCAAGCCTATGATCCGGAAATTGAGGCGGTGATGAACCGGCCCAAGAAGGAGGCGCAGGCGCCCGCACCAAGCCCCGCTGCTGACGGTCGCATTCCCGTTCCGGAAAAATATGCCAAGCCTTTCCAGGCCTGTCTCGACGAGGCGCTTCAATCGCCTGAGCCGGGCGTCGCGTTCGCGCAGAAATGGCGGCTGGAAGGGGGCAGCTTCTACGCGCGCCATTGCATGGGTTTCGCCTATGCCCGGGCGGAGCGGTGGGCGCCCGCCATCGTGTCTTTCGAGCAGGCTGCTGATGAGGCTGAGCGCAGCGGTGAAATGGCGCAGAGCGCGCGCTTATGGGCGCAGGCCGGCAATGCCGCGCTGGCGGCGGGCGATCCCGCCAAGGCGCGCACTAGCTTCGACGCGGCACTGGCGCGCGGCCTGCCCGATGGCGTGGAAAAGGGGGAAACGCATCTTGATCGCGCCCGCGCCCTCGTCGCGCTGGGTGAGGTCAAGGAAGCACGCGAATCGCTCGATGTGGCGCTGGCGCAGGTGCCGCAGGACCCGCTGGCGTGGCTGCTCTCGGCCACGCTCGCCCGCCGCGCGGGGGAGTTGAAGCTGGCGCAGGCGCATATCGCGCGGGCGGTGCAGCTTTCTCCCGATGACGCGTCCGTGGCTTTGGAGGAGGGCAATATCGCTGTCCTGACCGATCATGCCGACATCGCCCGATCGGCCTGGCAAAGAGCAGTCAAGCTCGCGCCGCAGTCGCCCGCAGGCAAGGCGGCCGCCGATAATCTCACCCGGCTACCGCCTGCCTGAACCCGCCTATTTAAGGTAGAAGTCGACGGTCGTGACGACGCGGACCTTCTTGTAAGGCGTGTCGCTCGATCCGTCGGCCTCTCCATCGCGTGGATCGATGGAAAAATAGCCCTGAGTGGCGCTCTTGATGGCCCCGACGCTCGCGCCGCTGTCGCGTGCGAATTGCTCGGCTGCGGCGCGGGCATCGCGGGTCGCGGCGGCCACCATGGGGGGCTTGACGTCGTTGAGCTTTGTGAAGCTGTAGCGCATGCCGGAGCCTTCCTGCAGCGTGACGCCCCGACGGACCAGATCGAACTGCTGCGCGACTGCTTTCTGGGCGCGTGCGATGTCGGTCGTGCGTAACAACATGCGCTGGGTGATGGTGATCGTGTTGACGCCGTTGTTGATATATTGATTCACGCCCGCACCCGTGGGCGTCAGCGCCTCTGGCTTGAAGCCAAGGCTCGTAAAATAGGCCTTCAACTCCCGCGTATTATTGTCGATCTCGGCGCGCACGGCGGGCAGGTCGAAGCCGGTCGCGGCGTAACTGATCGACCAGGTTGCAAGGTCGGCCGTGACATTGCGTTCCGCTAGGCCCCTCACTGTGACGGATCGGTCCGCTGCTTTCGCGCGCTTCAGCCCGTCGCCCAGCAGATAGCCGCCGCTGACCAGCCCCAGCGCCAGCAACCCGGCACAGCCCAGCAGCACCTTGTCGCGATACTCGATTGCCATTCGCGTCTCCTCTTCCATCCACGCCTGCGCCGCCCTATCTTGGGATCATTCCTGCCATTGCCGAGATGAACCGTTGCTTGATGGCGACGAACGGAGCGACCGCTTGACCAAATATCTGCATACCATGATCCGCGTGACTGACGTTGACCGCACGGTCGCCTTCTTCAAGCTGTTGGGGCTGGAGGAGCAGAAACGCTTCGACAATGAAAATGGACGCTACACCCTCGTTTTCCTAGCCGCGCCGGGCGATGAGGATGCTCAGGTGGAGCTGACCTACAACTGGCCACCGGAAGACGGCAGGCCAGCGGAAAGCTATGGCGAGGGCCGGAATTTCGGCCATCTCGCCTATCGCGTCGATAATATCTACGCGGTGTGTCAGCGGCTGATGGATGCAGGCGTCACCATCAATCGCCCGCCACGCGACGGCCACATGGCCTTTGTCCGCACGCCCGATAATATCTCGATAGAATTGTTGCAGGACGGATATCTCGATCCTGCCGAACCTTGGGCGTCGATGCCCAATACCGGCGTCTGGTAAGCCGATGCTGAGCGTTGTCCGAATCCCGGTGCTGTCCGATAATTATGTCTGGCTGCTGCATGATGATGCCAGTGGCGAGACCGTGGTGGTCGACCCGGCGGTGGCGGACCCTGTGCTGGCGGCGGCGGCCGAGCGGGGCTGGACCATCAGCCAGATCTGGAACACGCATTGGCATGGCGATCATGTGGGCGGCAACGCGGCGATCAAGGCGGCGACCGGCTGCCGGATCACCGGGCCGACCGCAGAGGCGGCCAAGATCGGCACGCTCGACCGCGAAGTGGGGGAAGGGGATGAGGTTCGCATCGGCGATCATGTTGCCACAGTGATGGAGGTGCCTGCCCATACGGCGGGGCATATCGCCTATCATCTGGCCGCCGATCACATCATCTTTGTCGGCGACACGTTGTTCGCCATGGGCTGCGGGCGGCTGTTCGAAGGGACGGCGGATCAGATGTTCACCAACATGACCCGCCTCGCAGCGTTGCCAGACGAAACGATGGTCTATTGCGCCCATGAATATACGCAGGGGAATGGCCGTTTTGGCCTGACGATCGAGCCGGACAATGAAGCACTCGCCGATCGCATGGTGCAGGTCGATGCCGCCCGCGCACGCGGCGAGGCTACCGTGCCCACGACCATAGGGCTGGAGCGCGCGACTAATATCTTCATGCGCGCCAGCGACGCGGATGAGCTGGCACGCCGCCGCAAGGCCAAGGATACCGCCTGACGGTTCGGGCGTTACGCCGACGTCTCCATTCATGGAGACATGTGCAGGAGGATTGCCATGCGTGCATCGATATGTCTGGTGCCACTGATGCTGGCAGCGTGCGCAGGCGGTAGCGAGCCCCCGCGCCTTACGGAGAAACAAGCGGCCCGGCTTGAGGCCGCACTGGAAGGCAAAGTCGCGGGCGAGCCAGTCAACTGCGTGAGCCGCTATCCGGGCTCCAGCCTCACCGCTGTCAGTGAAAGCGTGCTGCTGTACCGGGTGAGTGGGCGGCTGATCTATCGCAACGACCTGATCGGTAGTTGCACCGGGTTGGGGAGGGGCGATACCCTCATCATCAAGCCGACAGGCTCGCAATATTGCCGGGGCGATCTCGCGCGGAGCGCCGATCTGGTCACCGGGTCGATCACCGGCGGTTGCGCGCTGGGGTCATTCACGCCCTATCGCACCCCCGGCCGCTGACGGTCAGCCCTTGTAGAGCGCGTCCAACCGTTCCTGATAGCGCGCCTTGATGATATGGCGGCGGATCTTCATCGATGGCGTCATCTCGCCATTTTCGATGGTGAAGGGTTCGTCGGCCAAGATGATGCGCCGGACCCGTTCGGTGACGGACAGGTCTTCATTCACCCGATCGACCGCCGCCCTTAATGCTGCCTGATAGGCGGCGTTGGATGCGGTGTCGTCCGCGTCAAGGCCGTGCGCCGCCGCCCATTCGCGCGTCCACTCGGCATCGGGCACCAGCAGCCCGACCAGATGCGGACGCCGGTCGCCATAGACCATGGCCTGACCGATCTCCGGCTGTAGCGTCAACATGCCCTCGACCTTCTGCGGCGACACATTGTCGCCCTTGTCATTGACGATCAGGTCCTTCTTGCGATCGGTGATGCGGATGCGCCCCTTGGCGTCGATCTCGCCAATGTCTCCGGTGTGCAGCCACCCGTCCTTCAGCGCCTTTTCGGTTTCGGCGGCATTGCGCCAATAGCCCTGCATCACCAGTTCGCCGCGCACCAATATTTCGCCATCCTCGGCGATCCTGACCTCCACCCCGTCGAGCGGCGGGCCGACCGTGTCCATCGCGATACCCGCGCGCGGCCGGTTGCAGCTGACCACTGGCCCCGCCTCCGTCTGACCATAGCCCTGCAACAGCGTCAGCCCCATCGCGTCGAAAAACAGGCCGACATCCGGATTGAGCGGCGCGCCGCCCGATACCAGTGCCTTCATCCGCCCGCCAAAGCGCTTGGCGATCTTGGGCTTCAGCGTCCGGTTCAGCAGCAGCTTGATCGGCAGGTCGGCGATCGATGTGTTACCGTTCTGCTCCTTCGCGGCGATCCGCAGCGCTTGCGCCAGCAGCCAGGCGGGGAACTTGCCCTGCTTCTCGATCGACTTGATGATCCGGGCGCGCAGCACCTCGAACAGGCGGGGCACGACGACCATGATCGTCGGGCGCGCTTCCTCTATGTTGCTGGCGAGCTTTTCCAGCCCTTCCGCATAATAGATCTGCCCGCCCAGCATGATTGGCAGAAACTGGCCGCCGCTATGTTCATAGGCGTGGCTGAGCGGCAGGAAGGACAGGAAAACTTCATCCCCCCAGCCGAAATCCTCCGCGACCAGCCTGCCCGCGCCTTCGATATTGCACAGTATCGCGCCGTGATGCTGCATGACGCCGCGTGGCGCACCACCTGTGCCGCTGGTATAGATGATGCAGGCGAGGTCATCCCGTCCGGCCGTCTGTTCGGCGGCGCAGGCGTCGGGATCAGCGATGCGGGACGCGACCATGTCGGCCCACAGATGACAGGACAGATCGCCCTGCGCGCCCCGGAGCGGCTCCATTCCGATGATGAAACTTGCTTGCGATCGCAACACGGCGGGCATCAGCGTCTGCGCCAGCTTGGCCGTCGACACGATCACCGCGCGGGCGCCGCTGTCCGTCAGGATATGCTGATGATCGCGCGTGGTGTTGGTGGTGTAAGTCGGCACCGTCACGCATCCCGCCGCCATGATGGCAAGGTCGGCGATGCAGAATTCGGGGCGGTTCTCACTCACCAACATGACCGGGTCGCCCGGCTTCAGCCCTTGCGCCTTGAGCGCGGCGGCAAGTCCCGCCACCTGCAAGGCCACCTCGGTCCAGCTGAGCGATTGCCAGCCGCCGACCGTCTTGCGCCACAGGAAGGGAAGGTCGCCCATTTCCTTCGCCCGGGCGAAGAACATGGTCACCAGATTGGGATACTGTTCGATCGCCCGCAAAGCAGCGCAACTCCTTGATTCAAGAGCGCGTCCGATGCGCGCATCCGCTCCTTGCCGACGCTATAGCCGCGCCTTGCCGTAGCGGTCACGCATTTTTCAGTCGAATAGCCCGTCCTGCAATCCGGCGGGCGGATTAAGCCCCAGATGCTTCCATCCCGGCCCATTCAGGCAGCGGCCCCGCGCCGTGCGAGCGATCAGGCCAAGCTGGATCAGATAGGGTTCGATCACTTCTTCGATCGTGTCGCGCGGCTCCGACAAACCGGCCGCTAGTGTCTCGACCCCGACCGGACCACCCCGATAGATGTCGGCGATCATCATCAAATAGCGCCGGTCCATCAGGTCGAGGCCCAGCTGATCGACCTCCAGCCGCCTCAGCGCCGCGTCCGCCGCCTTGGCATCCACTGCTTCGACGCCCGCGACATTCGCAAAGTCGCGCACCCGCCGCAGCAGCCGCCCCGCGATGCGAGGCGTTCCGCGCGACCGCCGGGCAATCTCGATCGCCCCGTCGGACGTGATACGAAGGTCCAGCAACCGCGCCGCGCGCCGCACCACCAGCTCCAGTTCCTCGACGGTATAGAATTGCAGCCGCACCGGAATGCCGAAGCGATCTCGCAGCGGCGTCGTCAGCAGGCCCTGCCGCGTCGTTGCGCCGACCAGGGTGAAGCGGGGCAGGTCTATACGCACCGACCGGGCAGACGGACCCTCGCCGATCATCAGGTCAAGCGCCCGGTCCTCCATCGCCGGATAAAGCACCTCTTCCACCGCCGGGTTGAGCCTGTGAATCTCATCCACGAACAGCACGTCGCCCTCATCCAGATTGGTCAGCAGTGCCGCCAGATCGCCCGATTTGGCGATCACCGGCCCTGACGTCGCGCGGAAGCCGACGCCCATTTCCTTCGCCACGATCTGCGCCAGCGTTGTTTTGCCCAGCCCCGGCGGGCCAAAGAACAGCACATGGTCCAGCGCATCGCCACGCTGCTTCGCCGCTTCGATAAAGACCCGCAAATTGCCGCGCGCAGCCTCTTGCCCGATGAACTCGGTCAGGGATTTGGGCCGCAGGGCAGCATCCACATCCTCCGCCCGGCGCGTGGAGGCGATCAACCGTTCCTCGCTCACTTGGCCGCCTTCCGCAGCGCCAGTCGGACCAGCGCATCCAGCGTCGCGCTATCGCCCAGCTCTTCCTCCGCAGCAGCAACCGCGCTGCTCGCCTCGGCAGGCTTGAAGCCGAGATTCTGAAGGGCGGAAATCGCATCCGCTCCCAGTCCTCCGGCCATTACAGGCGCGATGCCCGCGCCCAACACGCCGCCAGCGCCCGGCGCCGCGCCGATCTTGTCCTTCAATTCGTTGACGATCCGCAGCGCCAGCTTCGGCCCCACGCCATTGGCGCGCGCCACCATCGCCTTGTCCCCGGTCGCCACCGCGCGATGCAGTTCGGCCGGTTCGAGCGCCGACAAGATCGCCAGCGCCACGCGCGATCCCACGCCCTGAACGCCGATCAGCAGGCGGAACCAGTCGCGCTCTTCTCCCCGCGCAAAGCCGACCAGCCTAATCGAATCGTCCGACACCAGCATTTCGGTATGCACCGTCACCGCTTCGCCTACCGGCCCCAGCGCCGACAAGGTGCGCGACGATGCGCCGACGAGATAGCCCACGCCCCCCACGTCGATGATCGCATGGTCGGTGCCCGTGCTATCCAGCCGCCCTTTGAGTTTCGCGATCATGCCCCGCACCCTTTGGTCATGATCTGTTCTTTACAGCCTCTTGAGCGCAGCGCCAGTCAAAAGCGCGCCTGCCTTGGCACCAATTCCCGCGCCGGACGTAGTGCAGCCCGATCCCTAGTCTATCAGGAACCCATTGATGTCGATGCAAGCGCCCTTGCTCTCGCCCCAGGACTTCGCCTGTCCCGCCATCCGCCTCTCCGGTCCCGTCGATCAGTCCATGTATCTCTACTTCAAGGACGCGCTGGCAGCGGCGCCCTCCGAGGGGCTGGTGGTGACAGAAATTTCGACGCTTGGCGGCGATCCCGAAATCGCCCGGATAATGGGCGAGGATATACGCTTCCATTCGGAACTCAGCGCCGCGCGGCGGCTGGTGTTTCTGGGAAAGACCGCCGTCTATTCGGCTGGCGCGACCTTCATGGGCTTTTTCGCCAAGGAGAACCGCTACCTCACGCGTGGCACGCGGGTGATGATCCATGAACGGCTCATCACCAAGGAGATCCACTTGCAGGGGCCGCTGTCCACCTGCATCGCACCGCTAAGGGCCGCTTTGAACGAAATAGAGGCGTCGATCGCCATCCAGAACGAAGGCTTTTCCAACCTGATCCTGGGCTCCAGCATCTCGCTTGACGAAGTGCTGAAGCGGGCACCGGAAAACTGGTATCTCGAAGCGAATGAAGCCGCGGCGCTGGGTCTGGTGGCGGCGGTGCTCTGACGCCGCTTGCCAGCCCCGTCATTTTGCGGCTTTCTGGACGGATGAAGTCTTCTTCCTCCCGGTCCCGGGTTTTTCCCTGGCGTTACGGCATGTTCCTGGTGCTGCTGGCGACTGCCCTGCCGTTCGGCTGGGTGATGCCCTGGCATCAGGCGGTGATGGCGGGGTTCGATTGTGCCGCTCTTGCGTTCATCGCCGCAGCCGCGCCGCTTCTGAAAGCCGATCCTGACAGCATGCGCCGCACAGCGCAGGAAAATGATGCCAATCGCCGCCTGATGCTGCTCCTGACGGGCATTGTCTCGCTGGTGGTGCTGGTCGCGGTGGGAGCAGCCGTCAGCCAGCATGGCGGCCCCAATGCAGCCGCTGTCGCGCTGTTGCTTGTGACGCTGGCGCTTGCCTGGCTCTTTTCCAACCTCGTCTATGCGATGCATTATGCGCATCTCTTCTACCTCGCCGATCAGCGCGGGAAGGATCAGCAGGGCGTCGACTTCCCCGGCACGAAGGAGCCAGGATACAGCGATTTTCTCTATTTCGCCTTCACCCTCGGCATGACCTTCCAGACGTCCGATGTCACGGTGACCGGCACATCCATGCGTCAGGTGGTGACCGCGCATTGCCTCGCGGCGTTCCTGTTCAACCTTGGCATTCTGGCCTTCACCATCAATGTTCTGGGCGGCGCCTGAGGCGGCTTCACGGCTTGATTACCATTTCCCGGCATAAGCCGGGCATGTCTTCCGCTACCGATCCTTGTCCACCCTCTGCCGTCAGCCATGGCGTAGGCTTCGCCGGACTGGCCGGTCTTGCCCTTTGGGCGGTGGTGGCGCGGCATTATGGGATGAATGGCCCCAATGCGGGCTTCGCGGCGGTAATCGCCTGCGGGCTGCCGATGATCTTGTGGTCGCTGCTGGTGGACAAGGTTCATCGCAATCCATCGACCGGTATCGACTGGCAGGCGCCTCCCCGACCATGGCGCGCCGTCCTCGACATCAGCCTCGTCAAGATCGCTGGCCTTTGGGCGACATGGCTGGCGATCGCGATCTTCTACTGTTTGGCCCGCTGGTACTGGAGCGGAAACTATCATTATTCCATGAACCTGTTCATGGGCGCGGCCCCTTGGCTTGTGCTGTTCTCTGTCCCTTATGTCGTCTGGCTGGATCGGCGGCTGGTCGAACCCCGCGATGCCACCCATGCCTTTGGACAATGGATCATCGGGGGAGCAGCGGGCGCAGCCGACATGGCGCAGGTCGCCAATCATGCCCGCGCATGGGCGGTCAAAGGCTTCTTCCTTGCCTTCATGCTCTCCATCGTGCCGGGCAACTTTGCCAGCGTGGTGGACTGGCGGTTGGATCATGCCTTCGCCAATCCGGTGAACCTTGCCGCCTTCCTGATCGCGGTCATGTTCATGATCGATGTCTGCATGGCGACGGTCGGCTACCTGCTGACATGCAAGCCGCTCGATTCCCACATACGCTCGGCCAATCCGCTGCTGACCGGTTGGGTAGCGGCGCTGATCTGCTACCCGCCCTTCGTGCTGATGGGGTCGGGGGGGCCGCTCGACTATCATGCAGGCGGCGCGGAATGGGACGTTTGGACGCAGGGACATACGACCTTGCAATGGATATTGGGCAGCTGGCTCGTCCTGCTAACCGCCATCTATGCTTGGGCGACGGTGGTGTTCGGCATCCGCTTCTCCAACCTCACCCATCGCGGTATCCTGACGCATGGGCCTTATCGCTGGACGCGGCACCCCGCTTATCTGTCGAAGAATCTCTTCTGGTGGTTTTCAGCACTACCCTTCCTCACGGTCTCGGGAAGCCTCACCGACATGGTGCGCAACTGCGCGATGCTGGCGGCGACCAACGCCGTCTATTATTGGCGAGCCCGGACGGAAGAAGCCCACCTCTCCACTGATCCCGCCTATCGCGCCTACAGCGAATGGATGGAGCGCAACGCGCCTGTGCCACGTCTGTTCGCGTGGGCAACGGGCCGCCGCCGCAAGACTCAAACAGCCCTGACGCCAGCGGAATAGGTTAGAAGCTTTCCTCGGCGTAGACGCGCGAAAGATCGCCCGCCCATTCGCCATGATAGCGCGCGAGCAGATCTTCGGCATGCGTCCGCCCAGCCGCGACGATCTCGTCCAGCGGTGCCAGATAGGCGGTTTCATTGTCGCCGATATCGTTCAGCCGCGCCCGCGCCCTCAGCCCGCTGCGGCTGATATCCAGTACTTCGGCCGCGATGTCGCGCAGCTTGCGCCCGCCCGGCAACGGCGCATCCAGCGCCAGCTTCGGCGCGGTGTCGCGCAACGTCTGGCGGTCCTCCATGGTCCAGTCCTTCACCAGATCCCAGGCTGCGTCCAACGCGCCCTGATCATAGAGCAGGCCAACCCAGAAAGCGGGGAGGGCGGTGATGCGATCGGCGCGTCCGCCATCGGCCCCGCGCATTTCAAGGAAGCTCTTTAGCCGCACTTCGGGGAAGGCGGTCGACAGATGATCTTCCCAATCCTTCTCGGTCGGCTTCTCGCCGGGCAGAATGGAAAGCTTGCCGTCCAGGAAGTCGCGGAAGCTGAGGCCCGCCGCATCGATGTAGCGGCCGTCGCGATAGACGAAGTACATCGGCACATCGAGTGCATAGTCCGCGTACCGCTCATAGCCAAAGCCGTCCTCGAACACGAAGGGCAGCATGCCCGTGCGGTGCGGGTCGGTGTCCGACCAGATATGGCTGCGATAGGACAGGAAGCCGTTGGGCTTGCCTTCGGTAAAGGGCGAATTGGCGAACAGCGCAGTTGCCAGCGGTTGCAGGGCCAGGCCGACGCGGAACTTCTGCACCATGTCCGCCTCGCTGCCATAGTCGAGGTTTGTCTGGATGGTGCAGGTCCGCAGCATCATGTCGAGGCCCATCGACCCCACGCGCGGCATGTGCCGCAGCATGATGTCATAGCGCCCCTTAGGCATCACGGGCAGCTCGGCCCGAGTCTTGTCCGGCCACATGCCCAGGCCCAGGAAGCCCAGACCCAACATGTCGCCCACATATTTGACCTGTTCCAGATGCCGCGCCGTCTCCGCGCAGGTCTGGTGCAGATTTTCCAACGGCGCACCGGACAGTTCCAGTTGACCCGCCGGTTCCAGGCTGACCGTCCCCTCGGCACTCGACAGGGCGATGATGTTATCGCCCTCGAACACCGGGCTCCAGCCATAGCGGGTCAGCCCGATCAGCAGCGTGTGGATGCCGCCCTGCTCGCTGTAGGACGGCGCATGATGATCCGCCCTGGAATAGACGAACTTCTCGTGCTCGGTGCCGATGCGCCAGCGGTCCTTGGGCTTGGCGCCCTTGGAAAAGGCCACGATCAGCTGGTCGCGGCTTTCGATGACGGGATCGTTGCCCCCTGAGTCGGTTCTCGTGCTCATGCCCCGCCTTAGCCTGTCCCCCTTGCGCGTCAATCGACAGCGCGCGGAGGACAAATAGGTTGCGTCCACCGGGGCTGCAATCCCATTTCGGATTGCAACTGGAACAGCTATCCTATCGCCAGTCGCCGTTCAGCGTCATCCACGCCGACGTCGCGGCGATCGCCGCTGTCTCCGCGCGCAGGATTCGAGGGCCAAGGGACACGGGCACGGCCCTAGCCACAGCGCGGATCGCCTCCCGTTCTGCCGGGTCGAAGCCGCCCTCCGGTCCGATCAGGAACGCCGCAGGGCCTTTATGCGCGCGCAGCGTCTCGCTCAAAGGCTCACCCCCGCTTTCATCGGCGAAAAACAGCCAGCGATCCTCCGGCCAATCGCGCAGCAGCGCGTCCAGCTTCACCATGCCGCCGAGGTCAGGAAGCGCGGTGCGCCCGCACTGCTCGGCCGCCTCGACCAGATGGGCGTGCAGCCGGTCGAGATTGAGTTTGTCCACCACCGCCCGGCGGGTCAACACTGGCTGCAACTTGGCGACACCTAGTTCGCAGGCTTTTTCCGCGATCAGGTCGATGCGGCCTTTCTTGATCGGCGCGCAGCATAGCCAGAAGTCTGGCACCTGCTCCGGTGCCTTGGTCTGGCTGACGCATTCCAGCACCAGATCGCGCTTGCGCATGTCCCGCACCCGCGCGGCCCATTCGCCGGACCTGCCGTCGAACAGCAGGACGATGTCGTCGGGCTTCACCCGCATGACGCTGATCAGATAATGGGCCGGGTTGCCATCGATCGGCACGGCCACGCCGTCGCCCAACTGCGTTTCGACATGCAGGCGCGGCGCGCTTTGCGGCGGCCAGGCAGGGGTTGCGGTCATTTCGCCTCTTCCGTTCGCCCTGTTTGACTGAGCCACTTGTCTCAGCCAAATGTCGAAGGGCTTTCTTTGCTCTTTAGAGAAGAAAGGGGCTTCGACAAGCTCAGCCCGAACGGAGAAAAGGTGAGTCAGACCATAGTCCCCGATACCGAGGCCCGCGGCCTGCTCGCGCGCTTGCCCGCGATCCCCCGCGCGCTTGCGCTGCTGGCTCGGCTCGATCGTCCGATCGGCTGGTGGCTGCTCTTCTGGCCGGGCGCCTGGGCGGCGGTTCTGGCGGGCGGGGCAGGGGAGCGCTGGCCTCTGATCCTTTGGCTGTTGCTCGGCAGCATCGCGATGCGGGGCGCCGGTTGCGTGTTCAACGACATCGTCGATCGCGATCTTGACCGGAAAGTCGCCCGCACCGCCGCCCGGCCGCTCGCGAGCGGTGCTCTTTCCCTGCGTACCGCCTGGGCATGGCTCATCCTGCTTTGCCTCGTCGGCCTCGCGGTCCTCCTGCAATTGCGCCCTTATGCGCAGATCGTCTCGCTCGGCAGTCTCGCGCTGGTCGCCGCCTATCCCTTCATGAAACGGATCACCGGCTGGCCGCAGCTTTGGCTTGGCCTCGTTTTCTCCTGGGCGGCGCTGGTCGGCTGGAGCGAGGTCGCAGGGGCGCTTACCCTGCCGGGGCTCCTCCTTTACGCAGGCACCATCTTCTGGGTCGTGGGTTATGACACCATCTATGCATTGCAGGACCGGGAGGATGATGCGTTGATCGGTATCGGGTCGAGCGCCTTGTCGATGGGACGTCATGTGCGCGGCGGCGTAACGCTCTGCTACCTGATTGCACTTTCCCTCTGGGCTGCCGCTATTTGGCAGGTGCGGCCGCAATGGCTTGCTCTCGCTGCGCTGCTGCCGATGGCGGTTCAACTTTTCTGGCAGGTGGGAACGCTCAAGGAGGATGGAGCCGATCCGCTCACCAAGTTCCGTTCCAACCGTTTCGCGGGGTTCCTGATGTTTCTTGCCTGCCTCGTCGTGGGGAGTGCATGAGCATGCCGCAAGAGGGTGAGGATTGCTGGCGCATCGCCCGCGCCGCAAAAGCCAGCGTCATTATCGACGCGGATTGCTATTTTCGCCACGCGCGCGCCGCCATGCTCAAGGCGAAGCGTCGGATCATGCTCATCGGCTGGGACTTCGACGCGGCGATCAGTCTGATCCGCGAGGATGAGGTCAAGGACGGAGCCCCGGTCATCATCGGCGACTTCATCAGCTGGCTTGTCGCGCAAAAGCCTGACCTCGAAATCTTCCTCCTGCGTTGGGACATCGGCGCGATGAAGTCGATGGTGCAGCCTGCCAACCTCTTCACCACCGTCAAATGGATGGCGCACAAGCGCATACAGGTGAAGCTGGACAGCCATCACCCGCCAGCGGCTTCGCACCATCAGAAGATCGTCGTGATCGACGATTGTTTCGCCTTTTGCGGCGGCATCGACATGACCAGCGACCGTTGGGACACGCGCCATCATCGGGACGAGGATCCCGGCCGCCGCCATCCGGACGGTTCCGCCTATGGGCCATGGCATGACGCGACCACGGCCTTACAGGGCGATGTCGCGATGGTGCTGGGCGACCATGCCCGCGCCCGTTGGAAGGGGGCTGGCGGCGGCGATCTGGAGCCGATCTTCGGCGAGCATGATTGCTGGCCCGACGCGCTGCCGGTGCAGTTCGAAAATGTCGATATAGCCATTTCCCGCTCTGCGCCGGAAATGGACGACCAGCAGCCGTTGCGAGAGATTGAGCGACTCTATCTCAACCAGATCGCGTCGGCGAAGCGGACCATCTATGCCGAAAGCCAGTATTTCGCCTCCCGCCGCATTGCGGAGGCAATCGCCGCGCGGCTGGGTGATCCCGATGGGCCGGATATCGTCATCATCAATCCGGAACAGGCCGATGGCTGGCTGGAACAGCAGGCGATGGATACCGCCCGCGCGCGCCTGTACGAGGCCCTGCGCGCCCGCGACACATACGGGAAGCTGCGCATCTACCATCCCTTCACCGTGCGCGGTGAGCCCATTTACGTCCATGCCAAGATCATGATCGTCGATGACCGAACCGTGCGCGTGGGCTCGTCCAACATGAATAACCGCTCGATGCGGCTCGATACCGAGTGCGACGTGACGATCGACGGGGCACTGCCCGTCAATGCGGGGCACGAAACGACCATCCTAGGCATCCGTGATGACCTGATCGCCGAACATCTGGACCTGCCCGTCGAGCGGGTGGCGGCCGTCATCGCCGAGCGCGGGCTGATTGCCGCGATTGAGCAGCTGCGCGACAAGCCCGGCCGAACCCTGCGTCCCTATGTGACGCCGAATCTCAACGACGTGCAGGCGTGGCTGGCCGACAATGAAGTGCTGGACCCCGAAGGGCCTGAGGAGATGTTCGAGCCGGTTGCCGACCGCAGCCTGTTCCGCCGCATGCGCAAGAAACGCTGAAGCGCTGCCGCTTACCTATTCGGCCGCCAGCAATGCTTCCGCGCCGCCCAGATTGACGGAAACGAGGCGGCTTACCCCGCGCTCCACCATCGTCACGCCGAACAGCCGGTGCATGCGCGCCATCGTCACCGCATTGTGGCTGACGATCAGATATCGCGTGTCGGTCTGTCCGACCATGACATCGAGCAGGTCGCAGAAACGCTCGACATTGGCATCGTCCAGCGGCGCGTCGACCTCATCCAGCACGCAGATCGGCGCCGGGTTGGTCAGGAACAGGCCAAAAATCAGCGCGACGGCGGTTAGCGCCTGCTCGCCCCCCGAAAGCAGCGTCAGCGCAGCCAGCTTCTTGCCCGGCGGCTGCGCCATGATCTCCAGCCCCGCCTCCAGCGGATCGTCGCTGTCGATCAGTTCCAGATGCGCCTGTCCGCCATTGAACAACGTCGTGAACAGCCGCCGGAAATGCCCATCGACCGCCTCGAACGCCGCCAATAGCCGCTGCCGCCCTTCACGATTGAGGCTGCCGATCGACCCACGCAGCCGGTTGATCGCCTGGCTCAGCTCCTCGCTTTCGGCCCGGCTCGTCGCCTGCGTCGTTTCCAGCTCCTCCAGCTCCTGCGCCGCCACCAGATTGACCGGCCCGATCCGCTCGCGCTCGGCGGCAAGGCGGTCATGTTCACCCTGCTCGCTCTGCGCGATCCTTATGTCGGCACTGGCAAAGCCGAGCTTCTCGGGCAGCACGGGGGGCGGACACTCAAAGCGTTCGCCCGACAAGCGGTTGGTCTCGACCCGCTTCTCCTCGGCTGCCTCGGCTCGCGCGGCGGCAGTCGCACGCCGCTCGCGCGCCTGCGCCAGCGCCTCGCCTGTCTGCGCGGCCCGTTCCTCGGCGACGCGCAGCGCTGCCTCGGCCTCGCTCTCCGCCCGCCGTGCCGCTTCCGCTGCGTCGGCCAGCCCAGCGCCCTGTTCGGACAAGGCAGCGATTGCCGTCGCCAGCGTGTCGGGCTGTTGCGCCAGTCCATCGCGCTCGGATGCGATCGCTTCGCCGCGCTCCACCATGGCGGCGATCCGCTTCGCCGCCTCGCCTGCTCGCGCGCGCCAGCCCTTGGCTTCCGCGTCAGCCGCAGCCATGCGTTCACGATCGCTCGCCAAAGCGCGGTCGGCCAGGGCCTGATCCGCCTGCAATTGGCTCACAGCCATGCGCGCCTTTTCGCTCGCCTGCGACAACGATGCCACCAGCGTCCGCGTCCCGGCCCCGTCCGGCACCGCCGCCCGTGCCGCGTCCACCTTGTCATGCTCGGCCCGGGCAGCGCCCATATCAGCGCGTGCTTCGGCAAGTCTTTCCTCGATCGCCTCACGCCGCCCGGAAAGCCGCTCCAGCGCCGTAGCCGCTTCGT
The DNA here is from genome assembly GCF_055397305.1 of Sphingobium sp. TomMM7A. Taxonomy (NCBI): domain Bacteria; kingdom Pseudomonadati; phylum Pseudomonadota; class Alphaproteobacteria; order Sphingomonadales; family Sphingobiaceae; genus Sphingobium; species Sphingobium sp. TomMM7A. Next base: position 2,319,099 of record NZ_AP027311.1, read on the forward strand.
CGGCAGCACGAAGCGCGGCGCGCAACCGCTGGTCGGCCGCGCCAAGGTGCGTCCTCGCAGCCCCCAGTGCCTCGGCCGCCGCCCGTTCTTCACCAGCCGCGCTATCCTGCGCGGCGCGTGCCGCCTCGACCTCCGCTTCGGCCGCCGGTCGTGCCGCCGCGATCGCCTCCAGCCGATTGAGCCGGATCAGCCGTTCGGCCGCCGCCGCGCCGCCCTCGGCCGCGACATAGCCGTCCCAGCGCCGCAGCTGACCATCCTTGGTCACCAGCCGCTGCCCCACCGCCAGCGTCTGTCCATCATCCGTTTCGGCGACGGCGACCTGCGCAAGCCGCCGCGCCAGTTCCGCAGGCGCGCGCACATGATCTGCCAGCGAAGCGCATCCAGCGGGCAGGGCTGGATCGCTCTCCAGCGCCGCCGCCCCAGTCCAACGCCGCGTGCCCTGCGTGCCGACCGGCGCCTCCAGGTCATCGCCCAGCGCGGCGGCCAGCGCCCGCTCAAACCCCGGAGCGGCCTTCAACTGGTCCAGCGCCCGTTCGGGCCCGCTTCCGCTCTCGACCGCCCGCTTGAGCGCCGCCGCCTCGCTATCCAGCGCTGCCAGTCCCGCGCGTGCAGACGACACCGCCGTTTCAGCCGCCGCACGCGCCTCGGCCGCCGCCTGCCGCGCCGTTTCCGCCTGTCCGATCGCCGCCTCGGCGGCATCGCGATCCGATCCAGCCGTCGCCTGTGCGGCCAGCGCCTCGCTTCGCTTCGCCTCCAGCGGCGCCGCATCGGGCAGGGCGCCCGCTTCTGTTTCCAGCCGCGTGGCTTCCCGCTCCGCTCGCTCCAGGCGGCTTCGCGCCGCCGCCAACGCTGCTTCGGCTACGCGCAATTCAGCCTGCTCGCCCGCCTGTCGCGCCATCGCCTTGGCGAGGTCCAACTCGGCATCGCGCGCAGCATCTTCCGCCCGCGCGATCCGCCCGGCAAAGTCAGGCCGCATTGCCTCAGTCTCGGCAGTCCGTTCCTTCAGAACAGAAATCTCGGCCGAAAGCCGCGCAATCGCCTCGGCCGCGTCGTTGGCCAGCGTGCCTTCACGCGCCCGGTCCTCTTCCAGCCGCTCGGCCTGTTGCGCCAGATCATGCAGCCGCCGCACCACCCCATCGCGCTCAGTCCTCAGCGCCGCGAGCCGATGCCCCGCCTCATTCGCCTCGTCTCGCGCGGCCTGTGCCGCCACCCGCCGCCGGGCGAGCGCATCCACTGCCGCATTGGCATGAACCGCCGCCGCCGCCTGCGCCTCCTGCGCGGTGCTGACGGCGCTTTCGGCCTTCACCGCTTCCTTCCGCGCGGCATCCGCACTCGCCGCCGCCTCGCGCCAGCGGGCGAAGATCACGCGCCCTTCGGCGACCCTGATCTGCTCGGACAGCTTGATATAGCGCTCGGCCGCCTTGGCCTGCCGCCGCAGGCTGCTGGCCCGCGCTTCCATGTCGGTCAGTATCTCGTCCAGCCGCACCAGATTGGCCTCGGCCGCGCGCAACTTCTGCTCGGCATCCTTGCGCCGGACGTGCAGCCCGGAAATCCCTGCCGCTTCCTCCAGCATCGCGCGCCGTTCCTGCGGGCGCGCGGCGATGACGGCGGCGATCCGCCCCTGACTGACCAGCGCCGGGCTGTGCGCTCCGGTGGCGGCGTCGGCGAAGACCAGCGCGACATCCTTCGCCCGCACGTCGCGGCCATTGGCCCTGTAGGCGCTCCCCGCACCGCGTTCGATCCGGCGGATAACTTCCAGTTCGCCGTCCGCGCCCACTTCGACCGCGTTGAACAGTTCGCCCTGTTCCTGCACCGTCAGCAGCGACACTTCGGCAAAGTCGCGTTGCGGCCGGGTGGATGTGCCTGCGAAGATCACATCTTCCATGCCGCCGCCGCGCATCGACTTGGCGCTGGATTCGCCCATCACCCAGCGGATCGCTTCCAGCAGGTTGGACTTGCCGCAGCCATTTGGCCCGACAATCCCGGTCAGGCCGGGCTCGATGCGCAGCTCCGTCGGATCGACGAAGCTTTTGAAACCGGAAAGCTTGAGGCGCTTTATCTGCATGGCCACCCGCCGGACCAATTGCCGGGGCAGCGTGATGCTGCCCCGCCTTCAGCGGGCAAACTCATCGCAAATGTCCGCCCCCCTTGAGCCAATCAGATACCCGCTTCCTTGAGCTTGGGCTGCAAAGTCGCCCAGGTTGCGACATTGTCAATCTTCACATCATTCAGGATGAAGGTCGGCGTGCCCTCGATCTTATATTGATTGTTCGCCGCCTCGACGCCCTTGGCCAGCTTTTCGGCGGCGGCGGTATCGGCCAGGCACTGCTTGGCCTTATCCTCGGCAATCCCACGCTGCTTGGCGAAGTCGACCAGCCCCACGGCGGCGGCCAGATTGCCGAAACGCTGCGCAGGCGGTGCGCTCATCAACGCCTGATATTTGGCGTCGCCCAGCGACTGCGCCTTTTCGAACATGGCATTCTGGTTGGCGAAGAACTGCTCGCTCAGCGGATAGAAGACGTCCTTACCGCCGCAACGGGCCAGCAGCGACGTGGAAATATCGATCGGATCACGCACGAAGTTGCGGAACTCGAAGCTCATCTTTCCGGTATCCACGATCTTGCGAATCTCCTCCGAAGCCTCCGCCGAAAAATCGCGGCAATGGCTGCAGGTATAGGACCCATATTCGATCAGCTTCACCTTCGCCTGCGGGTTGCCCATGACGAATCCGCCTTCGGGGGTCTGCGTCACTGTGGCGGACCAGCTAGTCCCGGCAGGGGCAGCAACAGCAGCGACCGGTTCTGCGGACGAGTTGCTGGCCGCGTCCTTTTTCCCGCAGGCGGAAAGGGACAGCGAGAGGGCGATAAGGGCAAGTCCGGTAATGGCTTTCACTGTGTGCAGGCTCCGTTGCTCGGGCATCAGGATCAGGGGTTTAGTTTACTGTGCGGCGGCGGGCAATGCGTCGCGCAAGCTGGCCCAGCTCGATCCGTCCACGCGCGTCCCGTTGATGGTGAAGCCCGGCGTGCCGCCAATCTTCACCTTGTTCCACGCCTCGTCGGTCATGGCCAATATCTGCTTCATCGCCGCTGGATTGGCGATGCAGGCGTCAAGCTGCGCAGGCGTGAAGCCGCGCTTGCCCATTAATGTGTAAAGGCCCGTGTTGCGCCCAATGTCGCGCAACAGGGCGATCTGTTCGGATGGTTTGGCCGCGCCACGGTCATAGGCCTGCAACTGCTCCATCCAGGCGTCCTGATTTGCAAACAGCGCCTCATGATTGCCAAAGAAGCGTTTAGGCCCGCCGCATCGCGCCAGCAGCGCCGCCGTCAGGTCATATTTGTCCCGCACCGCATTGCGCGCTTCCACGCTCACCTTGCCGCCCTTCACATAGTCCGCTTTCAGCGGCGCGCTCGCCTCACCCACGAAATGGGCGCAGTGCGAACAGGTATAGCTCACATATTCGACCAGCTTCGTCGGAGCGGCCGGGTTGCCCATCACATGTCCCCCAATGGGCGACAGCGCGACCCGTGTCGTCCAGTTGACGGCGGGCGCGGCGATCAGCGTACCGGGGAGGGTGATCAATGCGAAGAGGCCAAGGATTAGCAAGCGCGATTTCGTCATGCGTTCTTCCAATGAAGCGCCGCCCCTGTACGGCAATTGAACGGTTCAGCTGATTTTCGGCAAACCATTGGAATTGACAAGCCCCTGCGCGAGAGACTCCAGAACGGCGCGCAATTCGGGGTCGCCAATGTCACGCAGCGAATCGCCAAGCTCCACCGGCACCGGTCTCAAATTACGCGGCGGCGGCCGGCGTTCGGGCGCGGAACCGCGCACCTCGCCCTGCTTCATCGCGACCTTCGCCACGGCGGCATAGCCAAAGAAGCGATTCACCCGGTCGATGATGTCAGGCAGGACATGCTGGATCATTGGCGCATGGCCGCTCATCACCGTCAGTTGCAGCGTCCCGCCTGCTTTCTTGCCTACCGGAAAGCGGATCGATTCGGGGGCGGAAATCTCAGCGTAATGCTGCCCCACAATCTCGGCCCAGCGCGTGACGATGCTCGACTGGACAAAGCCGAACTTGCGGAAAGCGGCAGCGCCGATCTGCGGCATCAGGTCGGCAATCTGGCGCGGACCGCCGACGCGAGGCCGTTCGGCCGCTGCCTGGGCACGGCTTTTCAATTTGGGTGTCGCGGGCCGTTCCGTCATGCTCCGCTTAATGGCATAGGGCGGCCATGGACGTCGAGCGGAACCTCATGAAAATCGCAGCAGATCTGCTCGGACATTATGACGTCCATGCCCGTCGCCTGCCTTGGCGCGCTCCGCCGGGCGCCAACGCGGCGGACCCCTATCGCGTTTGGCTGTCGGAGGTCATGCTTCAGCAGACGACGGTCGCCGCGGTCGGCCCCTATTTCGCGAAGTTTACCGATCGCTGGCCGTCGGTGGAGGCGCTCGCTGGGGCAGAGGATGCCGACGTCATGGCGGCATGGGCGGGCCTTGGCTATTATGCCCGCGCCCGCAACCTGCTTGCCTGCGCGCGCGCCGTCAGCGATCGGCATGGCGGCGTTTTCCCGGACAATGAAGAAGGACTGCGCGCCCTGCCCGGCGTGGGTGCCTATACCGCCGCCGCCGTCGCCGCCATCGCCTTCGGCCGCCGCGCGGTAGTGGTGGATGCCAATGTGGAGCGCGTCGTCGCCCGCCTGTTCGCCATCGACACGCCGCTGCCCGCTGCCCGACCAGCCATCCGCGCCGCTGCGGACAGCATCACGCCCGATGCCCGCGCAGGCGATTTCGCGCAGGCGATGATGGACCTTGGCGCGACCATCTGCACATCTCGCAACCCCGCCTGCGGCATCTGCCCGCTGCGGCAGGATTGCGCCGCCTTCCGCACGGCCGATCCCGCCGCCTTTCCGGTCAAGGCCGCGAAGAAGGCGAAGCCGCACCGCCTCGGCCATAGCTGGTGGATCGAGCGGGCGGACGGTCATGTCTGGCTCGTCCGCCGCCCGGCCAAGGGCCTGCTCGGCGGCATGCGCGCCCTTCCTTCCTCCCATTGGAGCGGGGCGCCCGACGCCACCCCGCCGATTGCCGCGACCTGGAAGGCGCTGCCGGAACCCGTTGTCCATGTCTTCACCCATTTCTCGCTGGCCTTGACGGTTCATGTCGCCCATGTGGCAGAGGAAAGCATGCCAACGGGTGAGGGCGAATGGTGGCCGCTCCCCCGCATCGGGGAGGCGGGCCTGCCCACCCTGTTCCGCCGCGCCGCCGAGGCAGCAATGAAGGCCAAGCAGCAATGAAGGAGAGCGAATCTCATGTCCCCTGACCAGCTTGGCTATGCTGGCGGCCGCCTCGATCGCGCCGATCATATCCGGATGAAGCCGGACCTTGTGGCGCAGGCGCTTGCCTCGCCCGATGCCCGCTGTCTCGTCCTCGACGGCCTTGATCCGGTCACGCAGGACGGCCATCTCCTCATGGAGCCGCTGTCTGCCGACGCCCGGGTGGAGGAGCATCTGCTGCTCGGCATCGACGAAGCGCAGCGCCCGATCTTCGCCCGCCTTATCGAGGAAAGCGGCACGAACTTCGTCCCCAGCGCCCGCAGCCGCGCCATCGTTACCGAAGTGCCCGCCGACGAAGTCGCGCTCTATGGCGCGGCGCGCAGCCTCGTCCACTGGCATGGCCGCCATCCCTTTTGCTCCGTCTGCGGATCGCGCACCCGTCCGGAAAAGGCAGGCTGGGCGCGCCGCTGCTGCTCTTGCGATGCGGAACATTTTCCCCGCGTCGATCCGGTCGTCATCATGCTCGCCGAACATGACGGCCGGGTGCTGGTCGGACGGCAGCATAGCTGGCCGCAGGGCTTCTACTCCGCCCTCGCCGGTTTCGTGGAGCCGGGTGAAACCCTCGAGGAAGCCGTCGCGCGGGAAATCAAGGAGGAAGCGGGCGTTACCGTCCATTCCGTCCGCTATGTGATGAGCCAGCCATGGCCCTTCCCCTCCTCGCTGATGATCGCCTGCATCGCGCGGGCTGACGACGATGCGCTGACGCTGGACGAGACCGAAATTCAGCATGCCCTCTGGTGTGACGCAGCCGGGGTCCGAGCGGCGCTGGCAGGGGATGCAGACGCGCTCTTCACCTCGCCTCCTCCAATGGCCGTTGCCCACCATCTCCTCAAACACTGGGCCGATGCGCAGGTTGCCCAGCCGGGTTCAAGCGCGTAAGGCCCATGGCCTGACCCCCTCAGCAGGAACGCCCCGCACCCATGCTCAGCCTCGAAGAAGCCCAGTCGCGCGCGCAGGATCTGGTGACGGCGGCACGCAGGGCCGGAGCGGACGCGGCCGACGCCATCTATGCCTGCAATGCCTCGACCACGGTCGCCGTGCGCCTTGGCGCGCTGGAGGATGTGGAGCGATCGGAAGGCGAGGAAATCGGCCTGCGTGTCTTCGTCGGTCAGCGCTCCGCCAGCATCGCCGCGTCGGACATGAATCCCGCGACCTTGAGCACGCTGGTCGATCGTTCGATCGCCATGGCGCGGGAGGCGCCGGAAGATCCCTATGCGGGTCTCGCGCCTGAAGACAGGCTGCTGCGTGGCGCCTTGCCCGCACTGGACCTTGCCGATCCGAGTGAGCCTAAACCCGCGAAGCTGCGCGAGCGCGCCCTCGCTGTCGAGGAAGCCGCCCGCGCCATCGCAGGCGTCACCAACAGCGAAGGCGGCGGCGCATCCAACGGCCGCAGCCAGGTCGCGCTCGCCACCAGCCACGGTTTTGCCGGTGCCTATGCGGGCACCAGCCATTCGACCTGGGCCAGCGTCCTTGCGGGCACCGGCGCGGACATGCAGCGGGACCATGCCAGCCACAGCGTCCGCCATCTGGTAGATCTCGATGATGCCGCGACGATCGGCGCCCGCGCGGGGGAGCGCGCTGTCGCCCGCCTCAACCCCGCCAAACTCGAAAGTGGCGCCCTTCCCATCCTGTTCGATCCGCGCATCGGTTCCAGCCTGCTCGGCCATCTGATCGGCGGCATCGTCGGCCCCGCCATCGCGCGCCGCTCCAGCTTCCTGCTCGACTCCCTCGGGGAGAAGCTGTTCGACAGCGCGATCACCATCATCGACGATCCGCTCCGTCCACGCGGGATGCGCTCGCGCCCCTTCGACGGAGAGGGGCTGCCGGTCGCCCGTCGTGCCCTGATCGATGCTGGCGTGCTGACCGGCTGGCTGATGGAAAGCGCCTCCGCCCGCCAGCTCGGCCTTCAGCCCACCGGCCATGCCAGCCGGGGCGGCAGCGGCGCGCCCGGCGCAGGCGTCACCAATGTGCACATGGAACCGGGCAACATCTCTCCCGCAGCCCTGATGGCGGACATAAAGCGTGGCCTCTATGTCACCGAACTGATCGGCATGGGTGTGAATGGCGTCACCGGCGACTATAGCCGCGGCGCCGCCGGTTTCCTGATCGAGGATGGCGTGATCACCCGTCCGGTTTCGGAAATCACCATCGCCAGCCATCTGAAGGACATGTTCCGCGCTCTCGTCCCGGCGAACGACCTTGTATTCCGCTATGGCATGAACGTGCCCACCATCCGCATTGACGGGATGACCGTTGCCGGGGGCTGAGATCGACCTGCGCGCGCTGGTCGGCGCGGTATCGGACGCGGCCGACCGAGCGCTCACCCTCTGGGCGGGCGGCCAGACGCAGGTGCGCCAATGGGAAAAGGTCCCAGGCCATCCTGTGTGCGAGGCTGACCTAGAAATCGACGAGATGCTCCGCCAGAGCCTTGGCCTTATCGATCCCACCGCCGGATGGCTGTCGGAAGAAACCGCCGACACCGTCCATCGCCTCGACCTTGCCCGTGTCTGGGTGGTCGATCCGATCGACGGCACCCGTGACTATTTGCGCGGCCGTCCGGGCTGGTCCGTTTCGGTTGCGCTGGTCGAACATGGCGCGGTACGCATCGGCATCCTCGCCGCGCCTGCCCGCAACGAATTGTGGATCGCGCGGGTGGGGGAGGGCGCCACCCGCAACGGCCGCATGCTTTCTGCAGGGTCCCGCATGATCCTGCCCGGCGCTCGCGTCCCCGCCGATCAACTCCCCCGCTACGACCGCGACCTCGTCACAGTCCACAAACCCAACAGCATCGCGCTGCGCATGGCGATGGTCGCCGCCGATGAGGCCGACCTTGTCGCCACCGTCCGCTGGGGCAATGAATGGGACGTCGCCGCCGCCGCCCTGATCGCGCAGGAAGCGGGGGCGACCGTCACCGACGCGCTCGGCGTCCCCCTGTCCTTCAACCGCCCCGATCCCACCGCCTTCGGCCTGCTATGCACAGCCCCCGGCATCCACGAAGCAGCGACCCAGCGCCTCGCCCCCCGCGCCCGCGAACTGCTAGGGCAAGGCTGAAAGAGCGGGTTACGTGGTCCGATCGCCTATCGTCTTTCCCTGAGCCGAAGCTAACATCGGCACTCGCTACGCCCTAAAGCTTGCCGTATTTCGCTTCGAACCCGGCAGTATCGCCAGCCGCGAGATATTTCGCCTGATCAACCCATTGGTCGCGCACCGGCCGACCCTTGAAAGTACCGAGCTTCGTATCGATCGCCGCAATGTCGGCGTCGCTCCAATTGGCGATCTGCGCATAGCGGGTCACGCCCAGTTCGATCAGCAGCTGGTTGAGCTTGGGACCGACCCCCTTCAACCTCAGCAGATTGTCATGCGCGTCCGATGTGGCCGCCGCCGGGGCAGCGGAAATCGGCGGCGACACCGGCGCGACTACAGGCTGAGGCTCAGCCGCGATTGTCGTGGGTGCAACGGCAACCGGCTCTGCGGCGACGGGCGCGACCGGAGACGGTTGCCGTTCCACCACAGGGGCACGCTCGGGCGGGGCGTTGTCGATGGGCGTCTTGCGCCCCGCCAGCAGGAACACGACGCCGATCAGGACCAGCAAGCCGATCAACAACCACAGGCCATAGTCCATGAAAAATTCCTGCATCACGCTCCCTCCCGTTTTTCAGGCTCTTATCTAAGGGCGCTGGCGCACGATCGGCAAGAGCCTGCGTTGGATGCCTTCAGCGCCCTTCGCGCTCCACTTCGCGCCAGCCGATATCGCGGCGGCAAAATCCGGTCGGAAATTCAATAGCGTCCACCGCGCGATAGGCCGCCGCCTGCGCCTCACCCACGCTGCTGCCGCTGGCCGTGACGTTCAGCACCCGCCCGCCATTGGCGACCAGCACGCCATCCTTGTACGCCGTTCCTGCATGGAAAACCCGCGCGCCACCAGCTTCCGCCGCTTCGATGCCGCCGATCGCGCCGCCCTTTTCCGGCGTGCCCGGATAGCCGTTCGCCGCCATCACTACCGTCAATGCGGTGCGGTCGGCCAGCTTTACCGGCCCCTGCTCCGCCAGCCGTTCCTGCGCCACCGCCAGCAGCAGTTCGACCAGATCGCCGTCGAAGCGCATCATCAGAACCTGGCATTCCGGATCGCCGAAACGCGCGTTATATTCGATCAGCTTCGGCCCCTCATCGGTCAGCATCAGTCCCGCATAAAGCACGCCCGAATAAGGCGTCCCCTCGGCGGCCAACGTTTCAACGGTCGGCCGGATGATCTTCTCGATCACTTCAGCTTCCAACTCGGGCGTCAGCACCCGCGCCGGGCTATAAGCGCCCATCCCGCCGGTATTGGGGCCGGTATCGCCGTCACCCACCCGCTTATGGTCCTGCGCGGAGCCGAAGGGCAGGATGGCGCTGCCGTCGGTCAGAGCGAAGAAGCTCGCCTCCTCGCCCGTCATAAACTCTTCCAAGACTACTTCCGCGCCCGCCGCGCCAAATGCGCCGGAGAACATGTCCTCGATCGCTTCGACGGCCTGATCGCGCGTCTCCGCAATAATCACGCCCTTGCCAGCCGCCAAGCCATCGGCCTTGATCACCACCGGCAGGCCGAAGTCGCCAAGCGCCGCGATCGCACCATCCTTGCTGTGGGTGCGCTCATAGGCGGCGGTCGGAATGTGCGCGCGCTTGCACAAATCCTTGGTGAAGCCCTTGGACCCTTCCAGTTGCGCGGCCTTCTTGCCCGGCCCGAACACCGGATAGCCCTTGACCCGCAGATTGTCGGCCAGCCCATCGACCAGCGGCGCTTCCGGCCCGATCACCACCAGCCCGATCGCATGGCGCAGGCAGAAATCGACCACCGCGCGATGATCCGTGGCATCCAGGTCGACCAACGTCGCATGCTGGGCTATGCCGGGATTACCGGGCGCTGCATAAAGGGTCGTGAGGCTGGGCGATTGCGCCAGCTTCCAGGCCAAAGCATGTTCGCGGCCGCCGCTGCCCAACAAAAGGATGTTCATTTCGCCCATGTCCCCGGAATATGAAGCTGGTTTGGATGCATCGGGCCGCCTGTTAGCCGAGGAACGGGCGGGGGACAACGCGCCGCCGCTTTCGGTGAGCGAATTGTCGGCCATATTGAAGCGCACGGTCGAGGATCGCTTCGGCCATGTCCGCTTGCGCGGCGAGATTTCCGGCTTCAAGCGCGCTGCGTCGGGCCATCTCTATCTTTGCCTCAAGGATGACAATGCGGTCATCGACGGCGTGATGTGGAAGGGCGGGGCACAGCGCCTGCCTTTCGCGCCGCAGGATGGGGTGGAGGTGATCGCCACCGGCAAGCTCACCACCTATCCCGGCCGCTCCAAATATCAGATCGTGATCGAACGGATGGAGCTGGCGGGCGAGGGCGCGCTGATGGCGCTGCTCGAAAAGCTCAAGGCAAAGCTCGCAGCCGAGGGTCTGTTCGACCGCGACCGTAAACGCCTGCTCCCCTTCATGCCCCGCACCATTGGCGTCGTGACGTCGCCCACCGGCGCGGTCATTCGGGACATTCTCCACCGTCTTGAGGATCGTTGCCCCACCAACGTCCTGCTCTGGCCCGTGCTGGTGCAGGGGCAGGGGGCGGCAGAGCAAGTCGCCCGCGCCGTGCGCGGCTTTTCGGCCATGCAGCCTGGCGGCCCGCTGCCTCGTCCCGACCTCGTCATCGTCGCGCGCGGCGGTGGATCGGTTGAGGATCTATGGAGCTTCAACGAGGAAATCGTCGTCCGGGCCGTGGCGGAATGTTCGATCCCGATCATCTCCGCCGTTGGCCATGAAACCGACACCACACTCTGCGACTATGCCGCCGACATGCGCGCGCCCACGCCGACCGCCGCTGCTGAAATGGCGGTGCCGGTGCGCGCTGATCTGATGGCCATGCTGACCGAACAGGGCCTGCGCATGAATCGCGCGGTGCGTCGCGGTGCCGCGCAGGCGCGCGAGCGGCTGGAGGTGCAGGCCCGGCTCATGCCCACTCCCGACATGCTGCTTGCCCCCCAGCGGCAGCGGCTCGACCAGCTGTCCGGCGATCTTGGCAATGGTCTGCGCCACCGCGTCGCCGATGCCCGCGCGCATCTGGGGCAAGCGGGCGGGGCGCTTCGCCCGGCGCTCCTGCACCAGCATTTGAGCCGCGCGAGGGAACGGCTGGACCGTCAGCGTCTGCGTCCCGATTATCTGACCCGCGTTTTTCACGACCGCGCCACCGCCTTCGACCGCCTGTCGCGCCTGTTCGTCTCGGTCAATCCCGACTTGCCGCTCAAGCGCGGCTTCGCCCGCGTCATGGCGGCGGACCGCCTCGTCAAGACGGTCGATGAAGCCCGTGCGGCAGGCACGGTAGCGCTTCATTTCGACGATGGTGCGGTCGCGGCGACGGTGGAAAGCGGCCCACCATCACCAGGCCTTGAGAAGGCGCCGCCGCAAGCTATATCCCCTACATCCCGCCCCACCCGCAAACCGCAGGAGGGCGGCGAAACTCGCCAGCAGGATCTGTTCTCCTGATGTGCATGAATGTGAAAAAGGCCGCCTGATCTCATGCTGATGTCCAACCGCGATCGTCCGGCTCGCCTCCATTATATGGCCTACAGCTTCCGCGTGCTCCAGGCGGGCGACCATGTCGTGTGCGCCGTCACTGGCGAGAAAATCGCGCTCGACGATCTGCGCTATTGGAGCATTGCCCGGCAGGAGCCCTATGCCAGCGCCGAAGCCTCGGCCCAGGCTGAACTGAAGGCGCGGAGCCTGCGATGAAATGCTGGGCAGCCGTGCTTCTGCTGATGACCGGCAGTGTGGGCGCGGCGAACAATCCGGCTCCCGTTCCCGCCGCCAGCATCACCCTTCAAGGCACCGCGCAGCAGGGCGGCACGCTCACCGGTACAGCGCCACCCGCGACGGCGGAATTGCGCCTCGACAATCAACTCGTCCGCGTCGATCCCGATGGCCGCTTCTTCATCGCCTTCGACCGCGACGCCGGGCCGCGGGCACAGCTCACCGCCCGCCTCTCCGACGGTCGCATCATCAACCAGACGATCAGCATCGCTCCTCGCGCCTGGCGGATAGAGCGCGTGAATACGCCGCTCCGCCCGGTGCGCGACAATGAAGCCTTCCTGGCCTTGCGCCGCCCGGAACTGGCGCAGATCGCCGCCGCCCGCGTGCAGGAAACCGCCGCCCAAGGCTGGCGCCAGCGCTTCCTCTGGCCGCGCGTCGGGCGCATCTCCGGCCTATTCGGATCGCAGCGCGTCTATCAAGGCGTACCCGGCGCCTATCATGGCGGCATCGATATCGCCGGGGCGACCGGCGATCCCGTTCTGGCGCCTGCTGACGGCGTGGTGACGCTGGCGGCCGATCACCCGTTCACGCTCGAGGGAAATCTGCTGATGATCGACCATGGCCATGGCCTCACCAGCGCCTTCCTTCACCTCTCCCGCATCGACGTGAAGCTCGGCCAGTCCATTCGTCAGGGTCAGAATATCGGCGCGATCGGCGCCACCGGCCGCGCCACTGGCCCGCACCTTCACTGGGGCTTGCGCTGGAACGAAGCGCGGATCGACCCGCTTCTGCTCACCGGACCAATGCCAGAAAACTGAACTGAGATGCATTTGCGCAACTTAGTGTATCCTGTGGCAATGACAGAGCATCAAAGTTCCGCCTGCCATAAATGACTGCAAATAAAGTTGTTAAACGAACGTAAAACCGCGCTTATCGCCTATGTGGCAAATTTACGACAGTGAAACAGCAAAGTGCGCTCCGCTCCCTAGCATTGCTTTACACGCATAAAACGACTGCGCAGACTATCGCACAGCACGGATGAAGAGGGGTTTGCTGTCGGGCTCCTACGCCCCTCTCCATGCGTCGGTAACTAGGCGCAGGTTCGCTTGCGCCGCTCCAGAGCAAGGGACTGGACTGTGAAGAAAATCTCGAACAATGCGTGGCTGCGCAATAGCGCAGCGCTGCAGGCGCTCGCATGCGCGGGCGCCGGTTTCGCGGCGCTCGCCGCTCCTGCCTTTGCGCAGGACACTCCGGCTGGCACCGTGGCCGAAGAACCTCAAGCGACCATCGTGGTCACCGGCTCCATCCTGCGGCAGGACGTGAACAACACGCCTTCGCCGATATCAGTCCTGACGTCCGAATCGCTTGAACAGCGCGGCATCCAGACCACGCAGGAAGCACTTCAGCGCATATCGTCCAACAATGGCGCTGCGCTCACCAACAGCTTTTCGGCGAACGGAGCCTTTGCGGCCGGCGCGTCCGCCGTTTCGCTGCGCGGCCTGTCCACCAGCTCCACGCTTGTCCTTTTCGATGGTCAGCGCGCCGCCTATTATCCGCTGGCGGATGACGCGACGCGCAACTTTGTCGATCTTAACACTATCCCTGACGATATTGTCGATCGCGTCGAAGTGCTGCGCGACGGCGCATCGTCCACCTATGGCGCCGACGCTATCGCGGGCGTCATCAACGTCATCACCAAAAAGCAGTTCAAGGGTGTCGGCGGCCGGATCGAGGGCGGCATCACCGAACGTGGCGATGGCGAAAACTACCGCGCCACCCTGACTGTGGGCACGGGCGACCTCAACCGAGACGGCTATAACATCTACGCCAGCGGCTTCTGGTATCGCCAGAACGCCCTCTACAACCGCGACCGGCCTTACCCGTATAACTCGCAGGATCAGTCGGGCATCTGCCGCGATGGGGTCTGCGGGCCTCAGGTTGGTCCCAATGGCGGCTCGATCAATCCGTCGAGCACTGGCTATGTCGGTTGGGCAGACGCCACCGGCACGAGCGACCGCCGCTCCTTCGCGACCACTTTCTTTGTTGCGCCAACCGATTCAACCAGCGCGCTTGACGATCCGCTCGGCCGCTATCAGATTCTAAATCCCGCCGCAGGCTGTATCGCTGGCGAGACTCCCTACACCCTGACCGCAGCCGAATTGGCCGATACCGATCAGAACGCCTTTGCGCCCAACACCGTCTGCCAAGGCGATCTGGTGCGTCAATATGGCGTTATCTCGCCCCGGATCGAACGTTTCGGCGGCGCATTGAAGGCGACAGTCGCCGTCACTGACGATATCGAAGCGTCCTTCACCGCCAACTATCTTCAGAGCAAGGTGAGCTACACCGGCGAACCGGCGACCATTCGCGCCAATGGCCCGGCGGGCATCGCGTTCCCCCGCTTCAGCACCTATAATAGCGGCCTGCCCAACGCGCCGGGCTCCTTCGCACTGGCGCTGCCGGTCTATGTCTGCCCACTAGTCAACGGCCTGCCGCAGCCTAATTGCGACGTCACCAACGGTACGCTGAACCCGAACAACCCGTTTGCGGCGCAGGGCCTGCAGGCCCGGATCATGGGCCGTATTCCGAACCTGACCGAATATAATGAAACGCTCAGCCGCACCTATCGTGGAGCCTTCTCGATCGCTGGGCCGATCACGGATAACTGGAACTTCGCGGCGGACATCGTCGGCATGGTGACCGACCTCACCCGCACGTCGAAGGGCTATGTCTACATCCAGAACCTGCTGAACGTGGTCGCCGACGGCAGCTATAATTTCGTCAATCCGCTGTCGAACAGCCAGTCGGTCCTGGATTATCTGTCGCCCGACAACATCACCAAGTCCAAGTCCGAACTTTATGCCGCTCAGGTCAGCTTCAACGGCACGCTGTTCGATCTGCCCGCTGGCCCCGTCCAGCTTGGCTTTGGTGGTCAAATCCGTCTGGAATCGATCAACGCGCCTAGCGCCAATGACGACTTTGCAGGTCCGACCCAGCGCTATTTCATCCTCAATGCCTTCGGTACCAAGGGTGAGCGCGTCGTTCGTTCGGGCTTTGTCGAATTGAGCGTCCCCGCTTTCGAAGGCTTCGAAGTCAACGCATCGGGCCGCTATGACAATTATAACAGCGGCCAGGACGCCTTCTCGCCGAAGGTCGGCTTCCGCTACAAGCCGTTCGACGCGCTGACGCTACGAGGCACCTGGTCGCGGGGCTTCCGCATCCCGAGCTTCGCAGAAGCTAACGCGCTGCCGACGACCGGATTTGTGAATAATACCAAATCAACCTTCCCCGATTCCTATCTGGCCCAATTCGGTTGTTCGCAGGATACCTTTGCCAGCTGCCCGACCTATCTCAACGCCAGCAGTTATGGTCAAACCCAGCTTGCCAGCCCAGACCTGAAGCCGGAAAAATCAACCAGCTGGACAGCAGGCGTGATTTTCGAGCCTACGCGCAACATCCGGCTCAGCGTCGATTATTATAACATCAAGAAAAAGGGCGCGATCATCCCGGCGCCCTACGGTCCAGCACTGGCGGCCTATTATTCGGGTGCGGCGATTCCCGCAGGCTACAACATCATTCAGGATTCACCCGATCCCCAGCATCCCAATGCCCTGCCTCGTGTCGCCTATGTTCAGGCGCCACTTATCAACGCTAATACGATTCGATCCGAAGGTATCGATTTCGCGGCGACCGGCCGGTTTGATTTCGGTGATGTGCGTCTCACCAGCTCATTGGAAGCGACCTACATCATCAATCTCGACACGACCTTCGCCGATGGCAGGGTGGAGAGCTATGAAGGCACGCTTGGCAACAACAGCCTGACCGCTGGATCGGGCACGCCCGAATGGCATGGTAGCTGGACCAACACACTGGAATGGAAAAAATGGACGGTGTCAGCCACAGCCGAATTTTTTGGCGGGTACAACCTGTCGGCGGCGGATATTCCGGGTGGAGCTGAGCCATGCAGCTTGCTTTCCGACAGGTTCGTCAAGTGCGATGTTGCCGACTATATCACCGTCGATCTCACCACCAGCTACAAGCTCAACGACAATTTCACGCTCTATCTGAACGTGCTCAATGTCTTTGACGATCTGCCGCCGATCGATCCGATCACCTATGGCGCGAACAACTATAACCCGGTTCAAGGCGGCACCGGCATCTACGGCCGCGGCTACCGTCTGGGCGTGAAGGCCAACTTCTGATCTGAAGTCGTAACGCTAGAAAAAGGAAAGGGGCGCGTCCGAAAGGATGCGCCCCTTTTTTGATATAGCCCTCCCTTGAAGGGGAGGGCGATGAACATCACCCCACACTCAACTGCAAAGCCCCATCGCCCTCATCCACACGCACCGTCGCGCCGTCCGGCACCTCGCCGCGCAGGATCAGATCCGCTAGCGGATCCTGCAAATAGCGCTGCACCGCCCGCTTCAACGGCCTTGCGCCATAGACCGGGTCATAACCGACCCGTCCCAGCCAGGCCCGCGCACCATCTGTCAGGTCCAGCTTCACCTTGCGGTCCTTAAGCAGCTTGCCGATGCGCGCGACCTGAATATCCACGATCGGCGCCATGTGGCTCGCACCCAGCCGGTGGAACAGGATCACTTCATCAAGGCGGTTCAGGAATTCCGGCCTGAAATGGCCTCGCACGATGTCCATCACCTGATCCTCGACCTTCTCGACAGGCTCATCATCGGCCAGCGAAGCGATGAACTGGCTGCCGAGGTTCGACGTCAGCACGATGATCGTGTTGGTGAAGTCCACCGTCCGCCCCTGCCCATCGGTCAGGCGGCCGTCGTCCAGCACCTGCAACAGCACGTTAAACACGTCGCTGTGCGCCTTCTCGACCTCGTCGAACAGCACGACCTGATAGGGCCGCCGCCGCACCGCTTCGGTCAAGACGCCACCTTCCTCATAGCCGACATAGCCCGGAGGCGCGCCGATCAGCCGCGCAACGCTGTGCTTCTCCATGAACTCGCTCATGTCGATCCGCACCATCGCGCTGTCGTCGTCGAACAGGAATCCGGCGAGCGCCTTGGTCAGCTCCGTCTTGCCGACGCCCGTGGGGCCAAGGAACAGGAAAGACCCAAGCGGCCGGTTCGGGTCCTGCAATCCAGCACGCGAACGGCGCACGGCGGTCGCTACGGCCTTCACCGCGTCGGCCTGTCCGATCACCCGCTTGCCAAGCTCTTCCTCCATGGCGAGCAGCTTCTCGCGCTCACCCTCCATCATCTTGTCGACAGGAATGCCCGTCCAGCGCGACACGACCGAGGCGATGTCCTCCGGCGTCACTTCCTCGCGCAGCATCGCGCCTTCGGTCGCGCCCTGGGCCTCCGCAATCTTGCGCTCCAGATCGGGAATGCGCCCATAGGCCAGCTCGCCCGCCTTGGCGAGGTCGCCCGCCCGCTGCGCCTGCTCCAGTTCGACGCGAGCAGCCTCCAACTGTTCCTTCAGCTTGCTGTCGCCCGCGATCTTGTCCTTCTCCGCCTGCCAGCGCTGCGTCAACGCAGCGGACTGCTCCTCAAGGTTCGCGAGGTCCTCCTCCAGCGCGTCCAGGCGATCCTTGGACGCCTTGTCCGTCTCCTTCTTCAGCGCCTCGCGCTCGATCTTCAGCTGGATGATCCGCCGGTCGAGATTTTCGATCTCCTCGGGCTTGCTCTCCACCTCCATGCGCAGACGGCTGGCGGCTTCGTCCATCAGGTCGATGGCCTTGTCGGGCAGGAAGCGGTCGGTGATGTAGCGGTTGGACAGCGTCGCCGCCGACACCAGCGCGCCGTCAGTGATCCTCACGCCATGGTGCAGCTCATATTTTTCTTTGAGGCCGCGCAGGATGGAGATGGTGTCCTCCACGGTCGGCTCGCCCACGAACACCGGCTGGAACCGCCGCTGGAGCGCGGGGTCCTTCTCGACATATTTGCGATATTCATCGAGCGTCGTCGCGCCGATGCAGTGCAACTCGCCGCGAGCGAGGGCTGGCTTCAACAGATTGCCCGCGTCCATCGCGCCCTCAGACTTGCCCGCGCCGATCAGCGTGTGCATCTCGTCGATGAACAGGACGACCTGCCCTTCGGCGCCCTTCACTTCGTCCAGAACGCCCTTCAGACGCTCCTCGAACTCCCCGCGATATTTCGCGCCCGCGATCAGCGATCCCATGTCAAGCGCCATCAGCGTGCGGTCTTTCAGCGTATCGGGCACGTCGCCATTGGCAATGCGCAGCGCGAGGCCCTCCGCAATCGCGGTCTTGCCCACGCCGGGGTCGCCAATCAGCACGGGATTATTCTTGGTCCGCCGCGCCAGAATCTGGATCGTCCGCCGGATTTCCTCGTCACGGCCAATCACCGGGTCCAGCTTGCCCTCGCGAGCCGCCTCCGTCAGGTCGCGCGCGAACTTCTTCAGCGCATCATAGCGATCCTCCGCGCCTGCCGTGTCGGCCGTGCGCCCGCCACGCAGATCGTTGATCGCGCTATTTAGCGCCTCCGCCTTCAGTCCCGCCGCCGCCAGAGCCTTGCCCGCCGCGCTCGTGGTCGCAAGGCAAAGCGCCAGCAGCAGCCGCTCAACCGTGACAAAGCTGTCCCCGGCCTTCGCCGCCACCTGCTCGGCGCTGTCCAGCACCCGCACCGCGTCATTGTCGAGGCCCGGCGTCTGCTGCGCCCCGCTGCCCGACACCGCAGGCACCTTGGCCAGCGCTGCATCGGTTTCCCGCAGCGCGACAGCGGGATCGCCGCCCGCCGCCTTGATCAGGCCGGAAGCCATGCCCTGATTATCTTCCAGCAGCGCCTTCAGCAGATGCTCCGGACTGATCCGCTGATGGCTCATGCGGATCGCGACGGTCTGCGCCGATTGGAGGAAGCCCTTGGCGCGGTCAGTGAATTTTTCGAGGTTCATAGGAAGCCCTTCGTGAAACTGGTCACGATGTAATGTTGCATAAAAGCCACACAAGAGGCGCTACGCAATTATCCTTAGCATCGCTCGCCCACCCGACGCAAACCTGCCTATATTAGAGGAAGATAAGCTCCGGATCTCGACGCGCCGTTCATCCAATGCATATTGCGCCGTCCCCATGCGCCGCTATGCTGCGGCCACCCATTGCCGCCTCCCCGGCCATGATCTCCAGCTTCGATGAGGGCGCCCATGATTTTTTCCTCCACCTCGCGTCGCCTGGCTCTGTCGCTTGGCCTGTCTTCATTGAGCCTGTCGATCATCGCCCTTCCAGTCCCCGTCGCGCTTGCTGCCCCAGCGGCTCAGACGGCTTCAGCCCCGCTTTCCAGCCTCGTTTCCGCCGTCGATATTCCCTATGAGCAGTTCACGCTGAAAAACGGCCTGCGCGTCATCGTCCATACCGATCGCAAGGCTCCCGTGGTCGCGGTGTCGGTCTGGTATCATGTCGGCTCTCGCTTCGAGCCTGCGGGCAAGACGGGCTTTGCTCATCTGTTCGAACATCTGATGTTCTATGGTTCGGAAAATGCCGATGGGCCATTCTTTGGACGGCTGGAGGATATCGGCGCGACCGACTGGAACGGCACGACCTGGTTCGATCGCACCAATTATTTCGAAACGGTGCCGACCGGCGCGCTCGACCGGGCATTGTTCCTCGAATCCGACCGCATGGGTCACCTGCTCGGCGCGGTGACGCAGACCAAGCTCGATGCGCAGCGCAGCGTCGTGCAGAATGAAAAGCGGATGGGTGAGAATGAGCCCTATGGTCTGGTCGAATATGCCCAGCTCGCCGCCATGCTGCCCGAAGGCCATCCCTATCGCCATTCGACCATCGGATCGATGGCGGACCTGAATGCAGCCAGCCTTGCCGATGTGCAAAACTGGTTCAAGACCCATTATGGCCCGAACAATGCCGTGCTGGTGCTGGCGGGCGATATCGACGTGCCGACCGCCAGGGCGAAGGCCGAAAAATGGTTCGGGAATATCCCGGCCGGTCCTGCGCCCAAGGACGTGGACGCCACCGTGCCAACGCTCGACAAAGATGTCGAAAAGCTGATGCACGACAATGTCGCGGCGACCCGGCTCTACCGCAACTGGATCGTGCCGGGCGTCAATTCGGCCGACCTGCCCCAACTCGATCTGGCGATGTCGGTGTTCGGCGGGCTCAAATCCTCCCGCCTCGACAATATATTGGTGCGCGATGAGAAAGTGGCCGTCGGCGTCAAGGCCAGCATCCAACCGTTCGAAAAGCTGTCGATCGCGGAAATCACCGTTGACGTGAAGCCGGGGCAGGACGCCACCGCCGTCGGCAGGCGGCTCGACCAATTGCTGGCCGACTATCTTGCCAAGGGGCCTACCGCCGACGAGGTTCAACGCGCCGCAACGCAGCAGCTGTCGGGTACGATCGGCGGTCTGGAAAAGGTCGGCGGCTTCAGCGGCAAGGCGGTGACCCTGGCCGAGGGCGCGGTCTATTCCGACGATCCGGGCAAATATAAGAAGGACCTTGCCCTCTACGCCGCCGCCACGCCGCAGTCGGTGGGCGACGCCGCCCGCAAATGGCTCGGGCGTCCGGCATTCCGGCTGACCGTGGCGCCCGGTGAACGGACGGCGGAGGATAATGCGCTCGCGGGCAATGCCACGCACCACCCCGCCTATTTCCGCGATCCCAAAAAGCCCGCGCCGGTAGCCGCCACGCCTCCGCCACCCACACGGGTCGCCGAACCGCCAATCGAGCCGGTCAAGGATCTGGATTTCCCCGCTGTCGAGGAAGCCCGGCTCAAGAACGGCATTCCGGTCGTTTTCGCCCGGCGCGCGACCGTCCCGGTGGTGCGGGTGTCGGTGTCCTTCGACGCGGGCAACGCAGCCGACGACAAGGCAAAACTGGGCACGGCCGCGCTGACCACGGCCCTGCTGGATGAAGGAACGAAAACGCGCAGTTCGGTGCAGATTGCGGAAGAACAGGAACGGCTGGGCGCGTCGATCGGCGCGAGCAATGGCATGGATAGCACCAATGTCGGCCTCTATGCGCTCAAGCCCAATCTCGATGCGTCGCTCGGCCTGCTCGCCGACGTCATTCGCAACCCCGCTTTCGCGCCGACCGAGGTGGAGCGCATCCGGGGTCAGCTATTGACCCGCATTGCAGCCGAGAAAACCGAACCGATGCCGATCGCGCAGCGCCTGCTGCCGCCATTGCTTTATGGCACCGCGCATCCCTACGGCATCCCCTTCACCGGATCGGGCACGGCCAGCGGCGTCAAGGCGGCGACCCGCGCTGATCTTGCCGCCTTTCACGACAAATGGATGCGGCCTGACAATGCCACCATCTTCGTGACCGGCGACGCCAGCCTGGCCGAAATCATGCCGCTGCTCGAAAAGCGCTTCGGCGACTGGAGGGCGCCTGCCGTGGCCAAGGGCAAGAAGCTGTTCCGCATGGACCGGATGGCGCGCCCGGCGCGGATCATCCTGGTCGACAAGCCGCAAAGCCCGCAATCGATGATCCTGGCGGGCCTGTTGACGGGCAAGCAGGGCACCGACAACCCATTGACGCTGCAGACCGCCAACGAAGTGCTGGGCGGCAGCTCCACCTCGCGCCTGATCATGGACCTTCGTGAAACGAAAGGCTGGGCCTATTCCGCTGGCACCGCGTTGCCCGGCGTCAAGGAAACCATCCCCCTGCTGGTCTATGCTCCCGTCCAGACCGACAAGACCGGCGCCTCCATCGCCGCCGCGCGCCAGGACATTGCCGATTTCCTGACCGCCAAAGGCACGACAGAGGCCGAACGCAGCCAGACCATCAACAGCCAGATTCTGTCGCTGCCCGGCAGCTTCGAAACATCGTCGGACCTGATGGGGGCGATGATGCGCAACCGGCTGCTCGGCCGCCCGGACGATTTCTATGAAACGCTGCCGGGCCTCTACCGCGCCATGACCGCCGCCGACCTCGACAAGGCCGCACGCGAGGCGATTGATCCCGCGCGGCTGATCTGGGTCGTCGTGGGCGATGCAAAACTCGTCCGGCCGCAGCTTGACGCGCTGGGCCTGCCCGTCGAAATGGGAACCCTTGCCGATTGATGGCAGCTTGAGGAGATAAAGTGATGGCGAATGTCGATGGCGCTTATGACTGCGTGGCAAAGACGCCGCTGGGCGATCAGAAGGGCGTGTTCACCGTCATCAGCAACGGCACCAGCTTCCACGGCACCTTCGCGGGTATGATGGGGTCGCTGGACGTCGCCGAGGGCAAGGTCGACGGAGACAAGCTCAACTGGAAGATGAACATGACCATGCCCATGCCCATCACGATGGAATGCGAAGCGGTCGTGGAAGGCGATGCGATCAACGGCACCATGCAGCTGGGCGCGTTTGGCGCGGCGGGCTTTTCCGGCACGCGTCGCGTTTAAGCGGACGTTTCCGCCAATGACCGGCCGCGCCACCCTGGGATTATCCTGATGTCTAGTTCCGGCCTGACGCAGGGGCTGGTGCAGCAGTTCCCGCTGGTCGCGCGCGGCTGGCGGCAACTGGCGGACGAAGCGCTGGCGGAATTGCGGGTGTCCTCTAGCGCGGGCTGGTGCCTGGTGCACCTCGCGCGGCTGGGACCCGACGTGCGGCAGGCCGACCTTGCCGATCAGCTGGGCATTACCCAGCCCTCGCTGGTGCGGACGCTGGACGGGCTGGCGGCGATGGGATTGATCGAGCGCCTGCCGCATCCGGAAGACAAGCGATCGAACCGGGTGGAGTTCACCGATGCAGGTCGCGACCTTGCAGCACGGATCGAAGCACGGCTCGATGACCTGTCGCAACAGCTGTTCGACGGCGTCCCCGAAGCTGCCGTCGAGATCACCGTCAACATGATGCAACTCCTCACTCGCCGCATCGCTGAACGGCGCAAACAGGCTTAGGACGCGCCGTCATTTGTGAGTGCTCCCAAAGCGGAGTTGCTACCCCAAGCGCCTGTCGTAAGTAGCGGGAGCAGCGGAGCGCCCGTTGCCATATCCTGACACAGAAAAGCCCGCCGGTCCGAAAACCGGCGGGCTTCCTAAAGCCCGGTGCGACCCGAAGGCTTTTTAATATTGAACAGTCACGGTTACAGCGCGGCGGTTCTGTGCCCAGGCGGCTTCATCCGAACCCAGCGCAGCGGGGCGTTCCTTGCCATAGCTGACCGTGTTGATCCGGCTGGGGTCGATGCCGAGTGAAGCGAGATAGTTTTTCGCGGCATTGGCGCGGCGATCGCCGAGCGCGATATTATAGTCGCGGGTGCCACGCTCGTCGGCATGGCCTTCGATCGTGACGCGGACATTGGGGTTCTGCTGAAGCCAGGCCGCCTGGCTCTGCAAAGTCTGCTGATCCTGCGCATCGACATCATATTGGTCGGTGTCGAAGAAGATGCGGTCGGACGAAACCGACGCGACGAAATCCTCCTGGCTGCCCTTGACCGGACCAGTGGTCGTGCCGGTCCCGGTGCCGGTCTGCGCACTGGTATCGGTTGCGGGCGGGGGTGGCAGGTCCTTGGGCGCCTTCTTGCCGCAGGCGGCGAGCGCGAGGACGGACACGGCGATCAAAAGGGGGCGGTTGAGTTTCATGGGAGGCTCCTCAAAAAGTCCATGCGGTCGTTACGCTTGCGCGATGATGTGGTTCCCTGTCAGGGCAGCAGCGGACCCCATGCAGGGTCGGAGCCGCTCAAGGGCGTGGGGATGCGGCGCTCGTTGACGCCGGTCAGGTCGACTTGCCAGACCTGGCTGGTGCCTTCGCGCCCGGCGGTGGTGCGGAAAAATTGCAGGACGCGGCCGTTGGGCGACCAGGTGGGCTGCTCATCCTGCCAGCCATTGGTGAGGATGCGTTCATTGCCGCCGTCCGGGGTCATGACGGCGATCTTGAAGTCGCCCGAAATCTTGGTGAAGGCGATCAGGTCGCCGCGCGGGCTCCATTCGGGCGTCGCATAGCGGCCGCCGCCATGGCTGATGCGGCGCTGGGCGGAGCCGTCGGCGTTCATGACATAGACCTGCTGGCTGCCCGAACGGTCGCTTTCAAAGACGATGCGGGTGCCGTCGGGCGAATAGCTGCCGCCGACATCGATGCCCGGAGCGGTGGTGAGGCGGACGGGCTGCCCGCCCTGCGCCGACACGCGATAGATGTCGGTATTGCCCGCGACCGCCATCGAAAAGAGGATGTTGCGGCCATCGGGCGACCAGCGCGGAGCAAAAGTGGCATTGTTGCTTTCGGTGACGAGGCGCTGACGGCCGGTGCCGATGTCATAGACATAGATGCGCACCCGGCTGCCCAGATAGCTCACATAGACGATCGACTTATAGTCGGGCGAAAAGCGCGGGGTCAGCGCGATGGACTGGCCATTGGTGATGAAGCGGTGGTTGGCGCCGTCCGAATCCATGATGGCGAGCCGCTTGGTGCGGTTCCCCTTGGGGCCGCTTTCCGCGATATAAGCGATACGGCTGTCGAAGAAGGGGCTTTCGCCCGACAGGCGCGCATAGATGGCGTCGGCGCATTTATGCGCGGCGCGGCGCCAGTCGCGGGGGGCGACGACATAACCTTGGCGGGTCAGCTCCTGCTTGAGCGCCACGTCATAGAGATAGCAGCCGACGGTGATGTCCGCTTCCCCGCCCGTGGTGCGGACGAAGCCCTGCACCAGCGCCTGATAGGCGCCCCATTTGTCATAGGCGGGATTCGTGACTTCCGGAAAGCCGATGGCGGGGATGCCGCCGGGGCCGGAAGGGTCGAACAGGCCCGAACCCTTGAGGTCCGAGGCGATTACTTCCGCAATCTTGCGGCCCAATTCGCTGGACGAACCGGCCGGGGTAGACACCTCCGCCTGCGGGGGCAAAGCGGGCACGACGATCTTGAGGTTGCTGTCGATGTCGCCGGTCACATCGACCGACAACTGGGCCATCGCAGGGCTGGCAAAGGCTGCGCAAAGGGCGAGCAGTGCGGTTATTCCAAAGCTTCTCATCGCGCTTTCCTTGCGTAGACTCTCAACGGCTTGAGCCATTTCCACTGTTCATAATATTCGTCCGGCAGCCCCTGGAAAGGGGACGCCTGCATGACCGCCTGTACGGCGCGTTCCTTGTAGATGGAGACCTGCGGCTTGTTGCTGGCCGTCTGGCCCTGCACGTCGATCACTTCGGGCCTGCCGATTACTCGGCCGTTGCGGTCAATCTTCACCTCCAGAAAGGCCACCAGCTGCTCGACATCCGCGCCGGAAGGGAGCTTCAAATGCCGATAGATTTGATCGCCGATGAGGCGGTCAAGCGCAGCCTTCTGGACGGGACCCATGGTCGCAGCGGGCGGCGGCGCGGCCTTGCGCGGGGCGTCGGCTTCAGTGTCGATGCCCTTCAGGAAATCCTTGCCGAGCAGCGACCCCTTGGGCTTTTCCGCCTTGCCCTGACCGGACGCGCGGGCAGGGGCATTGGGCTTGGCCTTTGCGGCAGGCTTTTGCGCGGCCTTGGCCGGAGTGGGCGCGGCGGCGGCGGGCTTCGCTTTGGCGGGCGTCGGCTTGGCCGCTGGCCGTGTAGGCGCGGGCTTTGGCTTCGGCTTTGGCTGGGGCTTTGCCACGTCCTTCTTTGCCGGTGCCGGGGCCGGTTCGGGCTTGGCGGGTGTCGGCTCCGGCTCCGGCACAGGCGCGGGTTCAGGAACGGGCGCCGGTGCCGCATCCTCGGTCGGGCCTGCTTCCGGCGCGATGCTGGGCGGCGGCGGCTGGGTCGAGATTTGCGGCGCGGCGGATTGCAGTGCGGCCTCGTCCACCAGACTGACGTCCATCGGCGGCGAATTTAGTTTGAGCGGATTGGGGGTGGCGAGAAAGCCAACCGACAGCAAGCCGAACAGCAGGACATGTCCCGCCGTCGCCACGCCAAGGCCGATTTTCTCCGCACGTTCCATCCCCGAGTCCTATGGTCCCTATTCTGAACCGCCGCTGACGGCGCCTGAGGAGATTGGGGCATCGCCGCCGCCGGTGCTGACCAGCGCGACCTTGTTCAGCCCGGCGCGGTTGAGTTCACCCATCACGCGCATGACCCGGCCATAGTCGAGGCCAGTGTCGGCGCGCAGGAAGATTTGCGGCGGCTCGGCTTTGCCTGCGTTGGCGGACATGATCTCGGCGAGGCGATCCGGCAGGTCGGCATCGCTGATCTGTGTCTCGTCGATGTAGAGGCCGCCGTCGCGGTCGATGGAGACGACGGTCGGCTTCTGATCCTGATCGAGCCCCTTGGCGCGGGTTTCCGGAAGATTCACCGGAACGCCGGTGACGAGCAACGGGGCAGTCACCATGAAGATGATGAGCAGCACCAGCATGACGTCGACCAGAGGGGTGACGTTGATGTCCGCCATCGGCGCGCGGCCCCGGCCACGGCGGTGAGAGGGTGGGCCGGACATGGCCATTATTCTTTCCCCGTGATGCCAGCGAAAGCTGGCATCTCAGGAGGGGTAGGGCCGGGCGTGAGGCACGAGATCCCAGCTTTCGCTCGGATGACGAAATGGGGTGGGATGACGGTGAGAGGTGCCGTCACCGCTGCGCCTCCAACTCCCGGCTGAGCGTCGAATAGAAGCCGTCCGCAAAGCGGGTGAGCTTGGATTCCATGCGGTTGATGCCGTGGCTGAAGCGGTTGTAGGCGATGACGGCCGGGATCGCCGCGAACAGGCCGATCGCGGTGGCGAAGAGCGCTTCGGCAATGCCCGGCGCGACAACGGCGAGCGAGCTGTTCTGCTCCTTTGCGATCGCGGTGAAGGCACGCATGATGCCCCAGACGGTCCCGAACAAGCCGACGAAGGGCGCGACCGAGCCGATGGTGGCGAGGATGTTCAGGCGGTCGGACAGGCGATCGACCTCTGCCGCGATCATGCTGGACATAGCCGTCGACAGCCGGTCGCGCGTGCCGTCGCGGTCGATGACCTTCTGCGCGGTGGAGCGGCGCCATTCGGTGACGCCTGCAGCCATGACCTTGGCTGCAGGAAAGTCGGATGACTTGCCCCGCGCCTCATAGAAGCGGTCTATATCTTCCGCTTTCCAGAAATCATCCTCGAACGCGCTGCTGTGGCGGCTGGCCTTGCGCAGGGTGAAGGTGAAGCCGATGATCATCGCCCAGGTCCAGATGCTGGCGAGCACGAGGCCCAGCATCACCACCTTCACGACAATGTCGGCCTGCAAAAACAGGGCGAGCGGCGAAATGGTCGCAGCTTGGGTGGCGGCGCCGACAGCGGCGCCAACGTCGGGCATCGAAAGGCTCATGGGTTGATGTCTTCCCCTCTCATCAAACGGCTGAAAATGTCGATCCAGGGCTTGGGTTGCCGCGTGGGACGGCCCTGGCTGGTCAGGAAGGCGACAGAGACTTCGCCGTCCGTCAGTATTTCATCGCCGCACCTGACTCTTTGCTGAATGGTGCAGGCGACGGGGCGAATGGCGGTCACGCGGCTTTCGACCAGCAGATCATCGTCAAGCCGGGCCGGGCGCTTATAGGCGATTTGGAGGCTGGTGACGGCATAGACGCCGGTGCCATCTTCCTGCGCGGCGCGCTGATCGATCCCGGCGACGCGCAGCATGTCGGATCGCGCGCGTTCCATATAGCGCAGGTAATTGGCGTGATAGACGAGCCCGGACAGGTCCGTATCCTCAAAATAGACGCGCAAGGGAAAGTGATGCACGGCGGCAATGAACCTTCCGGTTGCCGGCTCGGGCATGGACGCTGAAACGGACATGCGCGGCCTTTTAACCATCAAGCAGGCGGCAGGCAAAGGCGGAAATGAACAGGGTCGAAGCAGCCTGCCGGGCGACGGGGGCTATCCGTCCCACAAACGCGGCGTGCTAGCCCTGGTTAACACAGCAGCCGTTGTGATGGATGCTCGAAAGCGCTGGCCCCCTGCTTCCCATAGCGCTAGTGGGCGGCAAATTGATTTTGCGAGGACATTAGCATGACCGACATTCAGACCGTGGGCGTCATCGGCGCTGGTCAGATGGGCGCGGGGATCGCGCAGGTCAGCGCGCAGGCTGGCTATGATGTGATCCTGTGCGACGTCGATCTGGCGCGCGCGCAAAAGGGGCTTCAGGGCATTTCAAAGCAGCTTGCTCGCGCGGTCGAAAAGGGCAAGTTGAGCCAGGAAGATTCCGAAGCCGCCTTTGCCCGCATCCGGCCGAGCGGTGACCTGGCTCCGCTGGCCGAGGCTCAGTTGGTGATCGAAGCCGCGACCGAGCGGGAAGAGATCAAGCGCAGCATCTTCACCAATGTGAGCGCGGTGATCACGCCCGGCACGATCCTGGCGACCAATACGTCGTCCATCCCCATCACTCGTTTGGCGCAGGTGGTGCCCGATCCGGCGCTGTTCGTGGGCATCCACTTCTTCAACCCCGTACAGGTCATGGCGCTGATCGAGTTGATCCGCGGGCTGGCGACGTCCGACGAGACGGTCGCGACGATCGAAGCCTATACCAAGCGGCTGGGCAAGCACGTCGTGCAGGCGTTCGATTCCCCCGGTTTCGTCGTCAATCGCATCCTGCTGCCGATGATCAACGAATCCATCTTTGCGTTGGGCGAAGGGGTTTCCAACATTCGCGACATCGACACGGGCGTGCGGCTGGGGCTGAACCATCCCATGGGTCCGCTGACGCTGGCGGATTTTGTTGGGCTCGATACCTGCCTTGAGATTCTGAACGTGCTGCGGTCGACGACTGGTGATTCCAAATATCGCCCCGCGCCGTTGCTGGTGAAGTATGTCGAGGCTGGCTGGCTGGGGCGCAAGACCGGCAAGGGCTTTTATGACTATTCGGGGCCAGAGCCTGTCCCGACCCGCTAACTTATCACCCGTCCGTTCGGGCTGAGCCTGTCGAAGCCCTTCACTTCCCTTGAGCGCGGCGCAAGAAGAAGCAAAAGGGCTTCAAAGGCTCAGCCCGAACGGTAGTAGCTAGAGCGGGCGCTCAGCACCCAAGCCATGTTTCCTCAAACAATGGCGCAGCTGGTCATAACTTAGGCCAAGAGCCTTGGCGGTCGCGCGTTGATTGTAGCGGTGGCGTTCCAGCACTGCCTGCACGATCGCGGCTTCATGCGCGTCCACGGCGGCCCGCAGGTCGCGGACGTCGGTGAAGCCGGTTGCGGGGGCGGGCTTGGGTTCCTCTGCACTGGCGTTGAGCGGCGGCGTTTGCGGCTTCCAGGGCGAGGCGAAGGGGTCGAAGATGATCCGGCCGACGGGGGCCGAGGGATCTTCCCAGCGATAGACGGCCCGCTCCACGACATTGCGCAGTTCGCGGACATTGCCGGGCCAGCCATGCGCTTCCAGTGCGGCGAGGCAGTCAGGCGTGAAACCACGCCATTCGGACCGTCCCAGTTCGGCGGCCATGCGGCGGCCGAAATGATCGGCGAGCACGACCACATCTCCCTCGCGGGCGCGCAGTGGCGGCAGGGTGATGACTTCGAAACTGAGCCGGTCTAGCAGGTCCGCACGGAAGCGGCCCGTTTCGGCCAGCAGGGGCAGGTCTTCGTTGGTGGCCGCGATGATGCGGACGTCAACCGTCATTGGCCGGGATGCGCCGATGCGGGTGACTTCGCCATATTCGATGACGCGCAGCAGCCGTTCCTGCGCGGCCATCGAGAGTGTCGCCAGTTCATCGAGAAAGAGCGTGCCGCCATCAGCTTCCTCGAACCGGCCGGCGCGGGCGCGGGTGGCGCCGGTGAAGGCGCCCTGTTCATGGCCGAACAGTTCGGCCTCGATCAGCGTTTCGGGAAGCGCGGCGCAGT
This sequence comes from Sphingobium sp. TomMM7A, assembly GCF_055397305.1. Taxonomy (NCBI): domain Bacteria; kingdom Pseudomonadati; phylum Pseudomonadota; class Alphaproteobacteria; order Sphingomonadales; family Sphingobiaceae; genus Sphingobium; species Sphingobium sp. TomMM7A. Next base: position 2,348,854 of record NZ_AP027311.1, read on the forward strand.
TCATGACGATGAGCGGCTCGCCCCAGCGCGGGGAGAGGCGATGGAGTCGCTCGGCGACCAGTTCCTTGCCCGTGCCACGCTCGCCAACAACCAGGATCGGGCGATCGAGTTCGGCGGCGCGTCCTGCCTGCTCGACTGCGTCAAGGAAAGGCAGCGACTGGCCGATGAACTGGCTGTTTCGTTCCATGACCATATTATGGTGAAAATCACCACTTATTGGCAAGATTAATTGGAGCTGGAGGGAGTCAACGCAGGAAATTCCGGCTTTTCACGAATTGGCACGGCTCCTGCAAAGAAGGCGGGCAAAGCCGCTGAACGAAGGATTGCAGTTCCGATGGGTATCTTTTCTCGCACGCGCGACATCATTGCCGCCAATGTCACAGACCTGCTCGACCGGGCCGAAGACCCCGCGAAGATGATCCGCATGATCATCCTGGAAATGGAGGAAACGCTGGTCGAAGTGCGTGCGTCCGCCGCGCGGACCATTGCTGATCAGAAGGAGATGCGCCGCCATATCGGCAAGCTGCAAGGCTTGCAGGACAGCTGGACCGAGAAGGCGCAGCTGGCGCTGAGCAAGGATCGCGAGGACCTGGCCAAGGCGGCGCTGGTGGAAAAGCAGAAGGCGGCCGACATGGCGGAGAAGCTTTCCCATGAGATCGAGGTGCTGGACGAGGCACTGAAGGCTTCGGAGGAGGACATCGCCAAGCTGCAAGGGAAGCTGCGCGAGGCGCGGACCCGGCAGAACAGTCTGGTCACGCGGATGGAAAGCGCGCAAAATCGTGCGCGCATGCGCGAAGCCTATGCCGGGGAAAAGGTGAATGAGGCCTTCGCCCGCTTCGACATATTGGAGCGCCGGGTCGACATGGCCGAAGGGCGTGCGGATGCGCTGAATCTCGGCCAGGGTCAGAAGACTCTGGAGGAGGAAATTGCCGAGTTGCAGTCGACCGAGAAGGTCGATGCCGAACTCGCCGCGATGAAAGCCAGCATGAACAGGACAGCTTGAACAGGGGAGCGTGACGCATGGAGGATGTGTTTTTACCGATCATGATCTGCGGCATGCTGTTCATCGGCATGCCCTGGCTGATCCTGCACTATACGACCAAGTGGAAGCAGGCGCCCAAGATCACCGATGAGGATGAGCGGTTGCTGGACGAAATGCACCTGCTCGCGCGGCGGTTGGAAGACCGGCTGCAGACGGTCGAGCGGATCGTCGCCGCCGACAATCCCGATTTTCGTCCGTCGCGCTCCGCGCTCGACGACGCTTATGATCTCGACGGCCAGAATATCGGCAGGAGGAACTGACATGGCTGCGCGCCGTACGAAATTCTACCTCGACAAGCAGAATGGCAAATGGATGGGCGTGTGCTCAGGCATCGCCGACTATGCGGGCATCGACGTGACGTGGGTCCGCGTCGGCGCGGTGCTGGTGACGCTGATGGGCGCCTTTCCCTGGTCGCTGATCGCCTATTTCGCCGCTGCTTATTTCGCCGAGAACAAGCCGCTGGGCCTTTATGCCGACCGGGATGACGAGAAATTTTGGCAAGGCGTGCGGACCAATCCGGCGCGGTCGGCACGGGACGTGCGATCGAAGTTTCGCGACATCGACCGGCGTCTGGCGGATATCGAGACATTCTACACCAGCCGCAACACGAGGCTGGCGGACGAGATCGACAGCCTGCGTTGAGCAAGGCGTTCGGAGGACGGCATGCAGGAGCTGGCTTTTACGCTGACCATCGCGGCGAGCTGCATTATCGCACTGTTGATCGTCGCGGCGGCCACTTTGCGCGGCTGGAACGGCTGGCTGGCACTGAAGCGTGCGGAGCTGGCGCGGCCGGACGTTGACGCTGTGCCGCCTTCGGCCAGCGCGCGCATCGAGGTCGCCGACCTCAAGGAACGTATCCGCAAGCTGGAAGCGATCGCGGCGGGCGTCGATCTGTAAGGAAAGCGGCTTTCGCGGGCAGCTTTTCTGCCTATATGCGGGATATGACCGATGTGCCTGCCCTTGCCGATCTTCAGGAAGAATATGAATTTCTGGACGCGGATGACCGTTACCGGCTGCTGATCGACCTTGGGCGCGCGCTGGAGGCGATGCCCGACGCGCTCAAGACCGACGCCACGTTGGTGCGGGGCTGTTCGGCGGCAGTCTGGGTTTATCCGACGGTGCGCGACGATGGGCGGCTGCATTTCCTGGCGGACAGCAATGCGGCGATCACCAAGGGGATTATCGCGCTCGTCCTGCTGACCGTGCAGGACCAGATGCCCGCCGAGATTGGCGCGGCGGACATTGAAGGCGCGCTGGCGCCGTTCGACCTCAAGAATCAGCTCAGCTCCAACCGGACACAGGGCATCCCCAACATGATTGCGCTTATCCGGCAAACTGCGGAGCGCTACAGCTAGGCGGGAAACCTGCGGACGTCCGGGCGTTCTCCTTGCGTGAGCGAAACGGAAGTTGAGGAGATGCGCGATGCGGAGCCTATTGGCGCTGGCGGCGATCAGCCTGCTGGCGGGCTGTTCTGGCAGCGAAAAGGAAGGGCCGACCCAGCGCGAGCAGATCGGCCAGACGTGGAAATATGAGGGTGGCGACGGCGGCAAGCCCAAGGTTGCTTATATCGGCAGCGCGAACAGCGTGCAGACGATGACGGCCGAGGATACATTTTCGGTGCTGCTGGTGCAGCCGATGCCGGAAGGCGGTACGGACGTTACCGTGAAGCTGGTCGGTGCGCCCTTTAGTTGCGACCTGTCCGACTGTCGCGTCACGGCGGTGACCGATGATGGCAAGAGCCATGATTGGCGCGGGCGGATGACGGAAAATAAGGACGGGATAGAGGTGCTACCGGCCGCGAAGGCCGATGAGGCGATCAAGGAAACGAAGCTGTTGAAGGTTAACCTCGTGGTTGGCCCGAAGGATAAGGCATTTCCGTTTGAGTTTAAGGTCGCGGGATTGGATTTGAAGGGGTGAGGGCCGCCGTCGTGAACAGTCGTCATCCCAGCGAAAGCTGGGATCTCGTGCGGGTGCGCTCATAGGCCTGAGATCCCAGCTTTCGCTGGGATGACGGGAGGTAGGTGGACGGTTATTCCTGAAGCGAAACCCCGGGGCTTCTAGGATCGGCCGCGCCCCGCCAGTGCCCGTCGGGCGCGCGCTCCGCCGCATTTGCTTTCAACCCCATCGGAGCGATCGTGACCTTGTGGCCCCAGGCTTCGAGCGGCGCCTTCATCGCTTCGAGCGGCGTCCCCTGCTCCAGCACAAGGCCGTTGGCGTCGAAGAACTCCAAGCCCAGCGCGATGGCATCCTGCGCGGACAAGCCCCAGTCGAAATGGGCGATCAGCGCCTTTATTACCTGCATGATAATCGTCCGCCCGCCCGCCGCGCCGACGGTGAAGACCGGCGTTCCTTTCCCGTCATAGACGATCGTCGGTGACATGGAGGACAGCGGCCGCTTGCCCGGCTCCACCCGGTTGGCGACAGGCGCGCCGTTCTTTTCGGGCGTGAAGCTGAAATCGGTCAGTTCATTGTTTAAGATGACGCCATCGGCGATCAGCTGACTGCCGAAGAAGCTTTCGATGGTGGAGGTCCAGGCCGCGATATCGCCATCCCGGTCGATCGCCACGAAATGGCTGGTGCCGCTTTCCGGCTGGGGCAGCGCCGCAGTCCGGGCCTCCGCACCCGGCGGGCTGCCCGGACGATAGTCGTTGAGGGTGCGGCCCAGCGCGATGAGCGCTGATCGCTTCTTGAGATAGGCCGGGTCGATTAGCCCCGCGATCGGCACGGACACGAATTCGGGATCGCCCAGCCATGTGTCGCGATCGGCATAGGCGAGGCGCATGGCTTCACCGATGACATGCCAGGAACGGGGATCATCCTTCCCCCATTGGGCCAGTGGGAAGCGTTCGACCATCCCCAGGATTTGCAGAACGGTGATCCCGCCGGACGAAACCGGACCCATGCCGCAGATGCTGTAGCCGCGATACGGGCCGCAGACGGGCTTGCGCGCCTTCACCTGATAGGAGGCGATATCGGCCTCCGTCATCGGCACGGGATTTTTGGGCGCATTGGTAACTGTGCTGGCGATCGCCCGTGCGGTCTCGCCCTTGTAAAAAGCGTCTGGCCCTTCCGCGGCGATGCGCCGAAACAGGGCAGCGAGCGGAGGGTTTTTGAGCATCGTGCCAACAGGCGCGGGCGCGCCATCTATCCAGAAGAACTTCTGAATCTCGGGAAAGTCGGCCCAGATGGGGGCGACCGCCTTCATCGCGGTGTCGAGCCTCTGACGGACCTCAAAGCCATCTTCGGCCAGGCGGATCGCAGGCGCAAACAACGCCGCCCACGGAAGCTTACCCCATTTGAGATGGGCTTCCCAGGCGAGCCGGAGGTTGCCGGGCACGCCTACGGAATAGCCGCCGGGCCAGGCCGACCTGAAGGCGAGTGGCTGACCGTCCGCACCGATGAAACGGTCGGGCCGGGCCGCTGCCGGTGCGGTTTCGCGCCCGTCGATCGACTCCAGCACCCCCGTTTCGCCATCATGATGCATCAGGAAGCCGCCGCCGCCGATGCCGCTATTATGCGGTTCGACTACGTTAAGGGCGAGCATCATGGCGATCGCGGCGTCGGTCGCGCTGCCGCCCTGGCGAAGCATCTCCTGCCCCGCCGCCGCCGCGCGCGGATCGGCGGCGGAAACCGTGGCATTGAGTGAGACAGGCTCGCGCGCCGTGACAGGGGCGGCATATAGGAAGGCGAGGGTTACAGGGGCCAGCAGGCCAGTGAGGCGAGGCGTCATGCCCCGCACCCTATCGTCCGGCCGGGCCGCCGCAAGTCCCCGAGATCAACCATCGAGATCAGCTGTCGATGCCGATGACCTCACTGATATGCGTGAAGCCATCCCGCGCCATCAGCTTTTTCAACCCCGCATTGATGCGCCGGGCGAGATACGGCCCTTCATAAACAAGCGCGCTGTACAGCTGAATCAGGCTCGCCCCCGCGCGGAGCCGGGCATAGGCCTGTTCCGCATTGCCGATGCCGCCAACGCCGATCAAGGGCAGGCGCGCGCCCAATATCCGGCGGAAGTCACACAGCCGCTGAAGCGACAGATCGGTGAGCGGCGCGCCTGACAATCCCCCGCTTTCATTGGCATGGACCGACCGGAGCGGGGGCCGCGAAATCGTGGTGTTGGACACGATCAATGCGTCCACCCCATGGTCCAGGCAAGCGGCGGCGATATCCTCGACATCGGCAGGCTCCAGATCGGGCGCGACCTTCAGGAAGACGGGCGGCAGGTGACCTCCGTCCCGGCCCCCGTTCATGCCACGCGCGGCCATGACGGCGCCCAGCAACTGGTCCAGCGCTGCCCTGTCCTGCAAGGCGCGCAGTCCCGGCGTGTTGGGGGATGAGATGTTGACCGTCAGATAATCGGCAAGCGGCGCCATGCAGGTCACGCCGGTGACATAATCGGCGATGCGGTCGGTAGCGTCCTTGTTCGCGCCGATATTGATGCCGACGATCGGTGCAGGCCCATCGCCAGCAGGACGGCGGCGCTTGGCGACGCGCTCGGCCGCCGCCGCCAGGCCGCCATTGTTGAAACCCATGCGGTTGATGACGGCGCGATCCTCGACCAGGCGGAACAGTCTAGGCTTGGGATTACCCGCCTGCGGCATCGGGGTGAGCGTTCCGAGTTCGGTGAACCCAAAGCCCAGCGCATGCATCTTGTGCGCGACCAGCCCTTCCTTGTCATAGCCGGCAGCCAGTCCGACTGGATTAGGAAAGCGGATGCCCGCCACCGTCTGGGCCAGCGCGGCGTCCGGTGCGGGTGGAGGGGAAACGGGCATCAAGCGGAGCAGCATGACCGAAAAATGATGCGCGCGTTCTGCATCGAGCGCGAAGAAAAGCGGGCTGACAAGGCGATAGGACATGGGGCGCCTATGCCATTGCGGCAGGCCGGCGTCGAGTCGCTGTGGCAAAGGGGCAACAGGTGGCCCGCAACAATAAATTCTGCTGCGAAATCATTCATTTTAGTCCTGATTCAACCCACGAGATGTCCGATCCATCCAATCAACCGAGTCCGATTCGGACTTATGAAAGTGCTGCGACCCGAAGGCTCTTGGCCATCTTTGGCTGACGAGACCTTTTACTGGCCCGGCGGGTAAAACCGCCGGGCCATTTTTTTCGAAGCCGTTCGGAAAAATCGGTGGTTTCCTCAGTATCGCTCTTGCGCGGGCGCGAAGAAGCATCATAGTGCGCTGGTGGGGTGAATATGGGGCCGCATCGCGACAGTGCATCCGGGGGGGTGCCAAATGGCAGGGAAAAGGACGGAGACCCGTCGCTTTCCTATATGGTGGAAGCGGCTCAAGGTCCGGTTCGATTAAGCTATTTCGCGCCGCCCGAACATCTGCGGGCCTATTTCGGGTCGGTTTACCTCTTCACCGAAAGCGCTGACCGCTATCTGGATGTGACACGTGCCGACGTTCCCCAGTTGCGGTTCATGGTGCAAGGGACAGGAAGCTACCATTTCCATGATGGAACGGTGGAGGCCACACCGGATATATGCCTGTTAGGCCCGACCCTCGGCGCGACCCGGTTTGAACTGGATGGACCCGCCTGCGTCGTGGGCGTGTCGTTGCTCCCGGCCGGGTGGGTCAGCCTGGACGGTGGCGACGCCAACGCGCTTGCCGATCGTGTACGGGACATGGCCCCTGAGAAAAAGGGAGCGATGGCCGCGCTTCGGGCCAGCCTGGCGACCATGCGTGACCCGGAGGCCATAGCTGCCCATTGCTGGTCTGTTCTGGGACAATTGGTGAAACCCTTGCCCATTTCGACCTGGCAATTGCTGGAATCAATAGACGCATGGCTGATGGGGGAAGGATCGCCCCGAATTGAAGCGCTGGTGGAGCGAACGGGGTTGTCACCGCGCCAACTCGCCCGGCTGACCAATCGCTATTATGGCTGCCCGCCCAAGCTGCTGGCGCGGAAATATCGGGCGCTGCGATGCAGTGCACGCATCGCGCTGGACCAGCATAGCTGGCAGGAATTATGCGAGGATGGCCGCTTCTACGACCAGTCGCACTTCATCCGCGAGATCAAGCATTTCATCGGCTTGACCCCGCACCAGTTGCAGACCGAACCGACGGCCGTGGCACAGCTTACCCTGCTGCGGCGCTCGCTGGGTGCGGACGTGGCGGTGCTGAACCGTTTCAGCTGAGACGAGCGGACTCATAGAAATGGCTTGATTCCACGCGCCCGCGCGACCACATGCGCAATCGGATTGATTCGATCCGATTTGAGAATGGTTCGCAACCGGGACGCTTGGCCAACGATGAGACTTTCGAGTTTCGCAGATTATGCCGTGGTGCTGATGTCCGCCGCTGCGCGCCATTGCGGAGCGGCGAAGATGAATGCGACCACGCTTGCCAGCGAAACCGGCATCCCGCTGCCCACCGCGCAAAAGCTGGTGAGCCGTCTCTCGGCTGCGGGGCTGCTGGAATCAAGTCGCGGAACGGGCGGCGGCGTGCGGCTCGCGCGACCTGCGGCGGCGATCACCTTGGTGGATGTCGTGGAAGCGGTGGAAGGGCCAATCGCCATGACCGCCTGCGCCGAACAGGGCGCCCATGATTGCACGCTGGAACATGGCTGCCGCGTACGCCCGCACATGAATGTCGCGAACAATGCGATACGATCCGCCTTGGCCGGGGTGACGATCGCCAGTTTGACCCGAGAATTGGCCTGACACGAGAAATGGCATGACCGAAGAGACGACCACTGTTCGCAATCTGGAAGCGCATGAGGCCGCCGAGCGCGCCTCTGCCTACGAACATGGCTGGTCATCCGCCATCGAACAGGACTTCGCGCCCAAGGGCCTGAATGAGGATACCGTCCGCTTCATCTCCGCCAAGAAGAAGGAGCCGGAATGGCTGCTGGACTGGCGGCTGAAAGCCTTCGCCATGTGGCAGAAGATGGAGTCGCCGGACTGGGCCAAGCTCAACATTCCGCCGATCGACTATCAGGACGCCTATTATTACGCCGAGCCGAAAAAGAAGGCAGAGCTGGACTCGCTGGATCAGGTCGATCCCGAAATCCTCGCCACCTATCAGAAGCTGGGCATCCCCATCGCCGAGCAGGAGATGCTGGCGGGGGTGAAGGGTAGCCGGAAGGTCGCGGTCGACGCGGTGTTCGATTCCGTGTCGGTCGCCACCACCTTCCGCAAGGAGCTGGAGGAAGCGGGCGTCATCTTCCGTTCGATCAGCGAAGCGGTGCGCGAATATCCCGACCTCGTGAAGAAGTGGCTGGGGAAGGTCGTGCCGATGCACGACAATTATTTCTCCACGCTCAATTGCGCGGTCTTTTCCGACGGCACCTTCGTCTACATCCCCAAGGGCGTGCGCTGCCCGATGGAGCTTTCCACCTATTTCCGCATCAATGCGGAGAATACGGGGCAGTTCGAGCGCACGCTGATCGTCGCGGACGAGGGGAGCTATGTCTCCTATCTCGAAGGCTGCACCGCGCCGATGCGCGACGAGAATCAGCTGCACGCCGCCGTCGTCGAACTTGTTGCGCTGGACGATGCGGAGATCAAATATTCGACCGTGCAGAACTGGTATCCGGGCGACGAGAATGGCAAGGGTGGCATCTATAATTTCGTGACCAAGCGGGCGCTCTGTCAGGGCCGCAACAGCAAGGTCAGCTGGACGCAGGTCGAAACCGGCTCCGCCATCACCTGGAAATATCCCAGCTGCGTGCTGAACGGCGAGAATAGCGTCGGCGAATTCTACTCGGTGGCGTTGACCAACAATATGCAGCAGGCCGACACCGGGACCAAGATGATCCACAATGGCAAGGGGTCGCGATCGACCATCGTGTCGAAGGGCATCAGCGCGGGCCGCTCGAACAACACCTATCGCGGTCTGGTGCGCGTGGCGCCGGGCGCGGAGGGCGTGCGCAACTTCACCCAGTGCGACAGCCTGCTGCTGGGCGACCAGTGCGGCGCGCATACCGTGCCCTATATCGAGGTGCGCAACCCCTCGGCGCAGATCGAGCATGAGGCGACGACCAGCAAGATCAGCGACGACCAGCTCTTCTACGCAATGCAGCGCGGACTGGATCAGGAAAGCGCCGTCTCGTTGATCGTGAACGGCTTCGCTAAAGAGGTGCTGCAACAGCTGCCGATGGAGTTCGCCGTCGAGGCGCAGAAGCTGTTGGGGATTTCGTTGGAGGGTTCGGTCGGTTGAGGCACAACCCCACCCCAACCCCTCCCCGGAAGGGGAGGGGCTTGAGCGTCAGCGATGAAGCACGCCGCCTGAACTCCCCTCCCCTTCAGGGGAGGGGCCGGGGGTGGGGGCTGTCGGCTGGGCATCTCGCTCAGTTGGATGGCTTCGCCCGCGAGCTGCGTCGTGAGCCGACAGAGCCTGAAAAGCGTCTTTGGGCGAAACTCTCTCGGTCCCAACTCGGCTATCAAGTCGTGCGCTTCTCAAACCATGACGTGATGACAAATATTGAAGGCGTGTGCGAACGGTTGCTGGCCATCTTGGACGGCGCGCCGGATCGCTGGCACAGCCCCCACCCCAACCCCTCCCCTGAAGGGAAGGGGCTTTCAGAGGAAGCCCACTCTTGAGCGACGAAGACGATATCCAGGATGCTCTCGCCGATTTCGCGGAGGATGTGACCAATGGCCAGTCATGGACCGCCGCGATCCGCATCCTGACCGAGGATTATGAGCTGGAAGAGGGCGAGCTTCAGGCCCGCGCCGCCAAGGATTTCGGCGATCTCGACGCCTATCAGGCCGAATGCCGCGCCGCGCTGGAGAAAGGCGACGTCGCCTTCACCGAGAAGCTGAGGACCGACAAGGCTTTCCACAAGGCAAAGGCGCCCAACCTCGCCCGCATGGGTCCGGTGACAGAGTTCGTGACCGGCCTTTTGGAAAAGGGTTCGCCCGAGCCTAGCGCCGACTGGTGGCCCTATATGCCGATCAAGCGCCATATCGACACGCTTTTCCCCGCGCCGGGCGATGTGCGCGACATGGCCTTCTGGACCGCGCGGACGCTTCAGCGCGCGCACAAGGGATAACAAATGCTGACGATTGAGAATCTGACCAACGAAATCGACGGCAAGGCGATCTTGAAGGGCCTCTCGCTTTCCATCAAGGCGGGGGAAATCCATGCGATCATGGGGCCGAACGGCGCGGGCAAGTCGACGCTGGCCTACACGCTCGGCGGCCGTCCGAACTATGAAGTCACCGGCGGCACGGCGTCTCTGGACGGTGTGAACTTGTTCAGCATGGACCCGCATGAGCGCGCCGCTGCTGGCCTGTTCCTGGGCTTCCAGTACCCGGTCGAAATCCCCGGCGTGTCCAACCTCCAATTCCTGCGCGAGAGCCTCAATTCGCAGCGCCGCGCGCGCGGAGAGAAGGAACTGAACGGCGGCGAGTTCATCAAGCTCGCCAAGGAAAAGGCAGCGCTGCTCGGCCTCGACATGGAGATGCTGAAGCGTCCGGTGAATGTCGGCTTTTCCGGCGGCGAGAAAAAGCGCGCGGAAATGGTGCAGATGGGCATCCTCGATCCCAAGCTGGCGATCTTGGACGAAACGGACTCTGGCCTCGACATCGACGCACTGAAGATCGTGGGCGCGGGCATCAACGCCATCATGCGCAAGCCCGACAAGGCGGTGCTGCTGATCACCCACTATCAGCGCCTGCTCGATTATGTGAAGCCGGACTATGTCCATGTTCTGGCTGGCGGACGGATCGTGAAGTCAGGCGGCCCCGAACTCGCGCTGGAACTGGAGCGCGAAGGCTATGCGGAGGTGGTTGCGGCGTGACGACGCTCACCCTTCCCACGCGCAAGGCGGAAGAATGGCGCTACAGCGATCTGGAAGCTGTCGCCTCGATCTGGCCGACGCCCGCACCGACGCGAATCGATGTCGCGACCGGACAAACCTCTCGCCACCATCTGCTGCAGGACGCAAGCGAGGGCGCGGCGGCGGTGCATGATTATGTCATCACCATCGCCGACGGCGCGCGGTGCGATTTTCATGTGCTGAACATCGGCGGCAAGCTGGGCCGCGTGACCTTCGAGGTGACGCTGGGCAAGGGGAGCCATTTCGAACTGAACGGTGCGATCATCGGCGGCGGGGATCAGGTGCTGGAGATCATCACCAAAGTCACCCATGCCGAGCCGGACGCGACCAGCGGGCAGACGATCCGATCGATCCTCGGCCAACGCGCAACGGGCAGTTATCTCGGCTCTATCAACGTCGCGCGCAATGCGCAGCGGACCGATGCTTTCCAGTCGGTGAAGGCGATGCTGCTCGACCGCACCGCCACGGCCAATGCCAAGCCGGAACTGGAAATCTACGCCGACGACGTGAAATGCGCCCATGGCGCGACCGTGGGTGAACTGGACCGCCAAGCGCTGTTCTACATGGCGAGCCGGGGCATGGACCCGGCCACTGCCAAGACGCTGCTGCTGAAAGCCTTCGTCGCTGGCGTGTTCGACGACGTGGCCGATGAGGCGGTCAAAGACAGCCTTGAAGCCGCCGCGCTCGCCAAGCTGGAGACGCTGGTATGATCGATCAGACCCAACAGCCGAACGGCATTTTGCGGTTGCGGGATGACTTCCCCGGTGTCGGCAGCTGGCACTATCTGGACAGCGCCGCCACCGCGCAGAAGCCCAACGCCGTCATCGACGCCATCGCGCGCGCCTATGGCCCGGACTATGCGACGGTTCATCGCGGCGTCTATGAGCGCTCCGCCAACATGACGCTCGCCTATGAAGCCGCCCGCCGCAAGGTTGCCCAGTTCATCGGCGCGGCATCCGATAGCGAGATCGTCTACGTCCGTGGCGCGACTGAGGGCATCAACCTCGTCGCGCACAGCTGGGCCGGAACGCAGCTAAAGGCAGGCGACCGCATCCTGCTGTCGATGCTCGAGCATCACAGCAACATCGTGCCTTGCCAGATCGTGGCTGAGAAGGTTGGCGCGCAGATCGATGTCGTGCCGCTGACTGCCGACGGGAAGATCGACCTCGAGGCCATGCAGGCGATGATCACGCCTGCACACAAGCTGGTCGCGCTTGCCCATGTATCTAACGTGCTGGGCAGCGTGCTTGATGTTCGCCGCGCCGCCGACATCGCGCATGGCGTAGGCGCGAAGATATTGGTCGACGGTTGCCAGGCCGTGCCCCGCCTTGCCGTGGATGTGCAGGCGCTCGATTGCGATTTCTACGTCTTTTCCGCGCACAAGCTTTACGGCCCGACCGGCATTGGCGTGCTGTGGGGCCGCAAGGAATTGCTCGACGCCATGCCGCCCTATCAGGGTGGCGGGTCGATGATCGACAAGGTGACGTTCGAAAAGACCACCTACGCCCCTGCACCGACCCGGTTCGAGGCGGGGACGCCGCACATCATTGGCGTCGTCGGCCTGTCCGCCGCGATCGACTATGTGCAGGCGATCGGGCTGGACGCGATCCATGCCCATGAATGCATGCTGGTGGCCAAGGCGCGGGCCGCGCTGGAGAGCTTGAACAGCGTGCGCGTTTTTGGCCCGGAGGACAGCGCGGGCATCCTCTCCTTCGAAGTCGAGGGGGTGCATCCGCACGATGTCGGCACCATATTGGACGAAACGGGTGTTGCGATCCGCGCCGGGCATCATTGCGCCCAGCCGCTGATGCGCCATCTGGGCGTCGAAGCGACGGCCCGGGCCAGTTTCGGCATTTATAGCGATGAGGGCGATGTCTATGCCCTCGTCAAGGGCATAGAGCGAGTGAGGAAGATCTTCGCCAATGACTGAGGCAAATTCCGGGGAACGGCAGATTCTGGTGGAAGAGGTGGACGCCGTGAACGCACCGCCCAAAGCGCGCGTGGAGGAGGCGGCAGCGGATGCCGCGCCGCGCCAGCGCGACTATCTGGACGGCTTCCTTGCACAGAAGCCCGCGCAAACGCCTGTGGGTGAGCCGGGCGGCAGCCTTTATGACGGCGTCATCGATGCGCTGAAGGAAATTTACGACCCGGAAATCCCGGTGAACATCTATGACCTCGGCCTGATCTATGGCGTCGACGTCACCGAGGACAGCCATGTCGTCGTCACGATGACGCTCACCACGCCGCATTGCCCGGTGGCCGAATCCATGCCGGGTGAAGTCGAACTGCGCGTCGGCGCGGTGCCGGGCGTGGGCGATGCGCAGGTCAATCTGGTCTGGGATCCGCCATGGGACCCGCAGAAGATGAGCGACGAGGCCAAGCTCGAACTAGGGATGCTCTAACCATCTCCCCTCCCGCAGGTGGGAGGGGACCAAGGGGTGGCGCGAGCGCAGCGAGCTTCGCGCGGAACCCTGACCCTCCCGCCAGCGGGAGGGGAGGAGAACGAAGAATGACCGAGACGACCACCAAGACCCGTGCCCGGCCCGCCGCTGTCATCCTGACGCCCAACGCGGAAGCGCGCATCGCCGACCTGATGCGCCAGGCGCCCGAGGGAGCGATCGGCGTCAAGCTGTCCACGCCACGCCGCGGCTGCTCGGGCCTTGCCTATTCGGTGGACTATGTGACCGAGGAAGCGAAGTTCGACGAGAAGATCGAAACGCCGGGCGGCACCTTCTACATTGACGGCGCGTCGGTCCTCTATCTGGTGGGATCGACGATGGACTGGGTGGAGGATGACTTCACCGCAGGGTTCGTCTTCAACAATCCCAATGCCAAGGGCAGCTGCGGCTGCGGCGAAAGCTTCACGGTCTAGCAGTGGTCCCCGTTCGGTTCGAGCGAAGTCGAGAACCGGGTAGGGCTGTCCTGAAAGTTTCTCGACTCGCTCGAAACGAACGGAGCGTCGCTTATTCCCCACATGCTGATCCTTGGCATGGGCTACACCGCCTCCCGCCTTGCCGCCCGACTGCGCGGCGAGGGGTGGGACGTGACAGGCGTTCGCCGGGCTGCCGATGCCGATTCACTCGCCTTCGATGACGACGATGCCGTGCGCGTCAGCATCGCCAAAGCGACCCACATCCTCTCTTCCGTCCCTCCGGAAGGCGAGGCCGACCCTGTGCTCACCCGCTATGGCGCGTCGATCGCTGCCGCCCCGGCCCTATGGAGCGGCTATCTGTCCTCGACCGGCGTTTACGGCGATGCTGCGGGGGCCTGGGTGGACGAAGCGAGCCCCATCGGCTCGGGCCGCCGCGCGGCGCGAGTGCAAGCGGACAGCGACTGGCGCGGGCTTCGCGAGGACATGCGCTGTTTCCGCCTGCCAGGCATCTACGGCCCCGGCCGTTCCGCGATCGAGCGTGTACGCGAGGGCAAGGCGCACCGGATCGACCTGCCCGATCAGATTTTCAGCCGCGCCCATGTCGATGACATCGTGAACGGCATCATCGCCTCCTTCGACGGGCCGCCGGGCACCTATAATCTGGCCGACGACCTGCCCTGCGCGCAGAACCGCTTGATCGAGACGGCCTGCGCCATGCTGGGCGCACCGCTTCCGCCGCTGCTGACGCTGGACGAGGCCCATCTGTCGCCCATGGCGCTATCCTTCTATGCGGAAAATCGGCGGGTGGCGAACGGCCGGGCCAAGCGGCTCCTGGGCTGGGCGCCGCGCTATCCCACCTATCACGAAGGCCTTGCCGCCTGCCTCGCCGGGGCGGGATGACTCAGGTCACCGCATCGCTTACGCGGCGTTAACCAAAACGCCCCATGGATGGTCCCACAGCTTACGCCAAGGACTTCTCGCCATGGAACGGATCGACCGCAATTTCGCCGCACTCAGCCAGCGTATGAGCCGCCTGGCGATGCCCGAAACCGCCAATCCCGCGCCGCAATCGCTCGCCAGCCTGATCGACCGGGTAAATGCGGCGAAGCGTCATTATGAGCCGGGGGTTCGCCGTTAAGGCGTCGATCGGGAAGCAAGCATCGCTTCCTCGCTTCCTCCCATTCCCATTCACCCTGAGCCTGTCGAAGGGTTCTACTCGTTCTTAGAGAAGGGAAGGGCTTCGACAGGCTCAGCCCGAACGGTTGGGGTGATAATAACGGCCCTACGCTGTCTTCGCCCGTAACGCGATGACCATGCCAGCGACCGCCAGAAGCGCGCCTACCGCGCTCAGCGTGGACCAGCGATAATCCTCGAACAGCGTGGAAATCAGCATGGCGATAACGGGAATAAGCACGCTGCTATAGGCTGCCCGCCCCGGTCCCACTCGCTGAATAAGCTGGAAATAGAGCGGGAAGGTCACCACCGACCCCGCAATGCCTAGCCAAGCTATGCCGAACAGATAGCCCGCACGCCACTCGATGACCGGCGGCCCCACGGTTGCCGACGCATAAGCCGCATCGACCGCGCTGCCGATCAGCATTCCCCAGGTGAGCACCGCCGCCATCGGCAAGCGTCGGGCGATCTGCATTCCCTGCATGACATTCGCCGTGGACGCGCTGAGCAGCCCCGCGATGCTGAGTGCAATGCCGACCAGCACGGCCTCGGCGGACACCGGGGCAGCGCGATATTCGCGCAGCAGCAGCAATATGATCCCCGCAATCGCCACCAGCGACCCCAGGACGAAGGCGCGGCTGACCGGCTGGCGAAAGGCGATCCAGGCGAGGACGCTGTTGGGGATCAGCAGCAGCGCATAGACCGTCGCGACGACGCCGGAGGTCAGATAATGTTCTGCCCGATAGACGAAGTTGAAGTTGAGCACGAATTGCGCCACGCCCAATGCGCCCGCAAAGGCCATCCCCGCTGGCGGCAACCGCAAGGGAACCCGGCGGATCATCGCGAACAGCGCCATGCCCGCCGCGCCCAGCAGGAAGCGGTAGCAGACCGACCAGCTCGGCGGTACCGCGCCCAGCTGATCGCGAATGACGATCCAGGTCGAACTCCAGATCAGCGTGACGAGCAGGAAGGGCAGGATGACGCCGCCCCGCGCCTCGGACGATCCACTCATCCCAGAGCCTTAAGGGCGTCGGCGAGTGGCTGGACCGCCGCAGCATCCTGTGCCCAGTTGGTAGCGAGACGCGCAGCCCCTTCGCCCCAGTCGTAAAAATCGAAGCCTTGCGCGCGCAGGCTGGCAGCTTCGGCAGGAGAGAGGCGGATGAATAACTCATTGGCCTCCACGGCGTGGAGCAGTCGATCCGGCACAGCCCCCGCCAGCGCGGCAGCGGCGGCATTGGCGGCGCGGGCGTTGGTCAGCCACAGGTCATCCTCCATCATCGCCAATATCTGCGCGGCGAGATAGCGGCCTTTGGAAAGCAAATGCCCGCCGCGCTTGCGCCATCGTGCCGCTTCGGCCGCACGCGCGTCCGCCTTTGGCCCGAAGAAGAGCAGCGCTTCCCCTAGCATACCGCCATTCTTGACGCAGCCGAATGTCAGCACATCGACACCCGCGCGCCAAGTCACGTCGCCGGGATGGCAACCCAGATGCGCCACGGCATTGGCAAAGCGGGCGCCGTCCATGTGCAGGCCAAGGCCGTGGCTCCGCGCCACATCCCCGATCGCGACGACCTCTGCGGGCGTATAGACGCGGCCATATTCGCTGGCCTGGGTGATGCTGATCGCACGGGCCGGAATTTGATGCACATCCGGCCGTATCCCCTGCAGTCGTTCGGTCAGCGTGTCAGGCGAGAGCTTCGCGCCATTTCCCGGCAAGCTCATCAGGCTCGCACCATGTGTGTAAAAGCCCGGGGCGCCACATTCATCGACCATGATGTGCGATTCTTCATGACACAGGATGCCGCCATAGGGCGGGCAGAGGCAGGCAAGCGCGATGCTGTTCGCCGCCGTGCCGGTCGCCACCCACAGCGCGCGAACCGGGGCGCCGAACAGATCCGAAAAGGCGCCGTCCATCCGCGCGCTCCACGCGTCGCCATCATAGCCGTGGTCAGCCAGATCAGCCGCCGCCATCGCCGCCATTACTTGCGGGCAGACCGGGGTCGCATTGTCCGAAAAGAAGTGCATGGTTGAGGGCATAAGCGCGCCGCCGCCCGCCGCCAAGATGCCAGCAGGTGGCGAGCGGCCCTTTCGAAACCGGAACAAATTGGACAGTAATCATGACCCATTGTTTCGGCCAGCCGTTTGTGACATAGGCGGCCGGTCCTACTAGAGGAGCATTGATCATGGACGTCCAGCAGAAGTCGCGCTTTACCGTCAACCCGAGCAGCAAGGCTGTGGCGGCTGACCAGCGCGCGGTAATGCTGGAGGACCCCGGCTTTGGCCGCCTGTTCACCGATCATATGGTGACGATCCGCTATACCGAGGGGCAGGGGTGGCACAGCCATGCCGTCGGACCGCGTGAGCCGTTCCAACTCGATCCTGCCTGCGCCGTTCTGCACTATGCGCAGGAAATCTTCGAAGGCATGAAGGCCTACCGGCTTGAGGATGGCAGCATCGCCATGTTCCGCCCGGAAGAAAATGCCCGCCGCTTCGCCGAATCGGCGGAACGCATGGCGATGCCTGTCCTGCCCGAAGACATTTTCCTGGAGGCTGTCGAGGAACTGGTGAAGATCGACGCCGCGTGGATACCCACCGGCGAAGGCAGCCTCTATCTGCGCCCCTTCATGTTCGCGAGCGAGAGCTTCCTGGGCGTGCGGCCCGCTGCGGAATATATCTTCTGCGTCATCGCCTCGCCCGCAGGGGCCTATTTCAAGGGCGGCAAGAAGGCCGTCACGCTCTGGGTGTCGGAACATTTTACCCGCGCGGCGAAGGGCGGCACGGGCGCTGCCAAATGCGGCGGCAATTATGCCGCGAGCCTGGTGGCCCAGTCCGAAGCGACGAAGCATGGCTGCGATCAGGTCGTCTTCCTCGACGCCGCCGAGCATAAGTGGGTCGAGGAACTGGGCGGCATGAACGTCTTCTTCGTGATGGATGACGGGTCGATCGTCACCCCGCCGCTGTCGGGCACGATCCTGCCCGGCATCACTCGCAACAGCATCATCACCCTCGCCCGCGCCAAGGGGCATGAGGTGCGCGAAGAACCCTATAGCTTTGCGCAGTGGCGCGACGATGGGGCCAGCGGCAAGCTGCGCGAGGCGTTCGCCTGCGGCACCGCTGCGGTCGTGACGGCGATCGGCACGGTGAAGAGCGTCGATGGCGACTTCACCATCGGCAATGGCGACGGCGGCATCGTGACCGAAGCCCTGCGCGCCGAGCTGACCGGTATCCAGCGCGGGACGGTGGCGGACCCTGCTGGTTGGGTGCGCAAGCTTTAAGGCAGCGAACCGCTCACTCCCGAACGGGGGATGTGGATAGATTATTCGCGCAGAGGCGCAGAGATCGCAGAGAGGGAAAAAACCTCTGCGTCCTCTGCGCCTCTGCGCGAACCAATGTGACTCAGCACTCTTTGATCGGGGTTTGTCACGCTTCCCAATCGGCCGCCAAGCGCCTAGATAGCTTGCATGCAACGTTTTGATGTCGTCATCTTGGGCGGGGGCCTTGTCGGGCTGACCCTGGGCATCGCGCTTTCCGGTCATGGGGTGCGCTGCGCCGTCATCGATCCTGCTGATCCGGTCGAAACCAGCGCCGTCGGTTTCGACGGGCGCGTCTCGGCCATTTCCTCGACCAGCCATGCGATGCTGTCCGCGATCGGTGTGGCCGCATTGCTGGAAGGGAAGGGCTGTCCCATCGACCGCATCTGGGTCAGCGACGGGCTGGAGCCCGGTGCGCTCGACTTCGCGCCCGATGCTGACGATGGGGTCATGGGGATCATGTTCCCCAATCGCGACCTGCGCGTCGCCCTGGCTCAGGCAGCGGAGAAAGCGGAAAACCTCACGCGTTTCCAGCCAGACCGCGCCATCCATGTCGATCGCAATGCCGATGGCGTCAGCCTGACGCTCGCCAGTGGACAAGTCCTCCACGGCGCGCTTCTGGTGGCGGCCGAGGGCCGGAACAGCCCAACGCGCGAAGCAGCGGGCATCCGCACCACGCGCTGGCAATATAAGCATACTGCCATGGTGACGGCGATCGATCATGAGGTGCCGCACGCCAACACGGCCTACGAGATTTTCTATCCCGGCGGCCCTTTCGCGCTGCTGCCGATGTTGCCGGGCACGCGATCGGCGATCGTGTGGACCGTGCCGACCGAGCAGGCGCCGGTGATGCTGAAATTGTCCGAGCGGGCATGGCTCGCCGAAGCACAGAAGCGCATGGGCGGTTTCCTGGGCGAAATATCGCTGGCCGGGCCGCGTTCCAGCTACCCGCTGGGCTTCCACCATGCCGCGCGGATCACCGACACTCGGCTGGCGCTGGTCGGTGACAGTGCGCACGCGATCCATCCGATTGCCGGGCAGGGCCTGAACCTCGGCTTCCGCGACGTCGCCGCGCTGGTGGAGGTCCTTGTCGATGGCATGCGCCTCGGCCTTGATCCGGGCGACGCCCAGCTGATGGCGCGCTACCAGCGTTGGCGCGGGCTGGACGCGATGTCCGTCAGCGTCGCCATGGACGGTCTCGTCCGGCTGTTCGATGTACCCGGCCGCATTCCTTCAGCCGTCCGCCGCTTCGGCCTCGCCGCCGTACAGCGCACACCGATGCTCAAGAACCGCTTCATGGCGGAGGCACGCGGCGAATCCGGCGCGCTGCCCAAGCTGCTGATCGGGGAACTCGTCTAAGTTTTTCCGTCATGCCAGCAAAAGCTGGCGTCTCGCTTAGACCCCAGCTTTCGCTGGGGTGACGACGACGAACTTACCCCCACATCCGCCGCATCACGTCATCCTTCAGGATGAAGTGATGGCGCAGCGCCGCCGCGACATGCAGGACGAGGAGCGCGATCCAGGCGAAGGCGAATATCTCATGCGCTTCTGCGGAAAAGCCAACGATCGCGTCATCCTTCGTCACCGCAAATTTCGGTACATCGAACAGGAAGAACCAGTTGAGCGGCCATTTCCCCGCCGAGCTCATGATCCAGCCGGTGAGGGGCACCAGCAGCATGAAGGCATAGAAGGTGTAGTGCGTAACCTTCGCGGCCAGCCTTTCCCAGGCGGGCAAACCCTCAGGCAAAGGCGTTTGCCGATGGGTCAGACGCCAGACCAGCCGAAGGATCGCCAGCGCCAACACGGTGAGGCCAACCGATTTATGCACCGGCATTACCTGCCAATCGCGCGGCAGGGAGTCATGCGCCAGTCCCAGCCACAGATTGAATAGTATCAGGATCGCCATGACCCAATGCAACGTGCGGGCAACCAGGCTGTATCGTTCCACCGGCGTCTCCTGATCCTTGGCGCTTTATCCGTGACGGTTGGCGACCAGATTATCCACCACCGAAGGATCGGCAAGGGTGCTTGTGTCGCCCAGAGCCTGCGCCGACACCTCGCCTTCCGCGATCTTGCGCAGGATGCGGCGCATGATCTTGCCGGAGCGGGTCTTGGGCAGGCCGGGCGCGAACTGGATGACGTCGGGCGTGGCGATCGGGCCGATCTCGGTGCGGACCCAGGCGATCAGCGTCTTGCGCAGATCCTCGCTCGGCTCCTCGCCGCTGTTCAGCGTGACATAGGCGTAGATGCCTTGGCCCTTGATGTCATGGGGCATGCCA
This sequence comes from Sphingobium sp. TomMM7A, assembly GCF_055397305.1. NCBI lineage: Bacteria > Pseudomonadati > Pseudomonadota > Alphaproteobacteria > Sphingomonadales > Sphingobiaceae > Sphingobium > Sphingobium sp. TomMM7A. Next base: position 2,369,320 of record NZ_AP027311.1, read on the forward strand.
ACCACAGCCGCTTCGGCGACCGCTTCGTGCAGCACCAGCGCGCTTTCGACCTCGGCCGTGCCCATGCGGTGGCCGGACACGTTGATCACATCATCGACGCGGCCGGTGATCCAATAATATCCGTCGGCATCGCGGCGCGCGCCGTCGCCGGTCGTATATTTGCCGGGGAATGTGGTGAAATAGGTCTGGAAAAAGCGCTCATGATCGCCCCAGACGGTGCGCATCTGACCCGGCCAGCTTCCGGCGATGACCAGATTGCCCTCCGCCGCTCCTTCCTGCACCTTCCCCTCGCTATCTACGATCTGCGGGATCACGCCCGGCATCGGCAGCGTTGCCGAACCCGGCTTCAGGTCAGTGGCCCCCGGCATCGGCGCGATCATCGCCGCGCCAGTCTCGGTCTGCCACCAGGTATCGATGATCGGGCAGCGATCCTCGCCCACGACATGATGATACCAGCGCCACGCCTCGGGGTTGATCGGCTCCCCCACGGTGCCGAGCAGACGTAGCGACTTGCGGCTGGTCGAGTGGACGAAGGCATCGCCCTCCTTCATCAACGCGCGGAGGGCCGTGGGCGCGGTGAAGATCGTCTGAACCCGATGCCGGTCCACGACTTCCCAGATGCGGCTGGGCGTCGGATAGTTGGGTACGCCCTCATACATCAGCGTCGTCGCGCCGTTCGCCAGCGGGCCATAAACGATATAGCTGTGTCCCGTGACCCAACCGATGTCGGCGGCGCACCAGTATATGTCACCTGGGCGATAATCGAAGCAAAGCTCATGGGTAAGGCTGGCCCACAGCAGATAGCCGCCAGTCGTGTGCAGCACGCCCTTTGGCTTGCCGGTCGAACCCGAGGTGTAGAGGATGAACAGCGGGTCTTCCGCATTCATCGGCTCGGGCGAGCAGTCGGCTGAGACCTTCGCGGCTTCCTCATGCAGCCACAGGTCGCGGCCTTCCTGCATGGCGATGGCGCTGCCGGTCGCCTGCACCACCACGACCTTTTTGACGCTCGGGCAATCCTTGAGCGCGGCATCGACATTGGCCTTGAGCGGGACTTGTCTGCCCGCGCGGCGGCCTTCGTCGGCGGTTATGACGATGTTGGAATCGCAATCGATGATCCGTCCCGCCAGCGCCTCGGGCGAGAAGCCGCCAAAGACGACCGAGTGGATCGCGCCGATCCGCGCGCAGGCGAGCAAGGCAAATGCCGCCTCCGGGATCATGGGCAGATAGACGGTGACGCGGTCGCCCTTCTTCGTGCCCGCAGATTTCAGCAAATTGGCGAAGCGGCAGACTTGCTCATGGACCTCAGCATAGGTGTAGCGGCGGGGCTCGGCATCCGGCGCGTCCGGTTCCCAGATGATCGCCGTCTGATCGCCCCGCTCGGCAAGATGCCGGTCGATGCAGTTCGCGCTGACGTTAATCACGCCATCGGCGAACCACTTCACGCCGAAATCCGCTTCGTTGAAGCTGCTCTCGTCGGTTTTGCTGGGGAATGTCAGCCAATCCAGGCGCTTTGCGCGCTCCAGCCAGTAGGATGCCGGCTCGTTGATCGACCGCTGATAATCTGCCTCACGCCCATCCCGGTCGAGCAGCGCCGAAGCGGCCCATTCCTTGGATACCGGGAAAAAATCGTCAGACATCGAGTATCCTTTCCTGTGCGTTGCCTGCCCCTCTAGAGGGTAGAGGCGATCATCGGAAGCCCGGATCGTTCCGCTGCCGCCAAAGTTTCCACCATTTTCGCCGCGCATTAAAGGAGTGACCACCCAATTTGCCGCTTTTCGCAGGCGCCGCCTCCGCTTAACAGGATGCCATGTGGCAGCTCTTCCAATTCCCGCTTTGTCCCTTCTCCCGCAAGGTGCGCCTGCTGCTTGGCGAAAAGGGGATCGGCTATGATCTGGTACGCGAATCGCCCTGGGAAGCGCGCGACGAGTTTCTGGATCTCAACCCCGCCGGGACGACGCCCGTCATGGTTGATCAGGAAAAGGGATCGACGCTGATCGACAGCCAGGCGATCTGCGAATATTTCGAGGAGACGGTCGAGAAATTCCCGCTGATCTCCGGCACGGCTGCGGGCCGGGCGGAGGTGCGGCGGCTCGTCGCCTTTTTCGACCAGAATTTCTACGGCGACGTCGTCGGCCCGCTGCTGCATGAGCGGATGAAGAAACGGCTGATCGAACGCGCGCCACCCGATGCGCGGGTGCTGCGCGAGGCGATGAAGCGCGCCAATGTCCATATGGATTATATGGATTATCTGCTCGATCACCGCAGCTGGATGGCGGGTGGCACGATGAGCCTTGCCGACATCGCGGCGGCCGCGCACCTTTCAGTCGCGGACTATCTGGGCGGCATAGACTGGGCTGGACATGAGACGGTGAAGCGCTGGTATGCAGGCTTCAAGTCGCGCCCGTCCTTCCGGCCCCTGCTGTCGGAGCGGATGGAGGTCATTACCCCGCCGCCCCATTATGAAAAGCCGGATTTTTAGGGAGTCATTCGCCCTCAACCGCGAGATAGACGCGGTTCCGGCCATGCTCCTTGGCCAGATACAACGCCCGGTCGGCCGCCTTCAGCGCCGCGCGCGGGTCGTCATGGGTCAGCACATTGGCAACGCCCGCCGAAAAGCTGACCCGTTCCATGCGTTCGCCATTGGTGCGGTTGACCAGGCTGCGCGTGGCGAGGTCCCGCCGGACATCGTCCACCGCCTCGCACGCCTCCGCCGCCGTCTTGCCGCGAAACAGCATGACGAACTCCTCGCCGCCGTGCCGCGCGACATGGCATTGGTCATTACTTGCCTTGGCCAGCAGCCCCGCGACGAACTTCAGCACGCGGTCGCCCGTGTCATGGCCGTGCGTATCGTTGATCACCTTGAAATGATCGATATCGCAGAAGGCGACGGCCAGCGGCTGGCCTTCCTTCCGGGCCATCGCCACCTCTTCTCGCAATGTGCTTTCAAAAGCGCGCCGGTTGGGCAGGCCCGTCAGATGGTCATGCTCTGCCGCCCGCCGCGCATTGGCGAGGCTGGAGCGCAGCGCATGGTTCTGCTTCTGGTTCTGGCGTAGCTGGCCTTCGACCTGACGGGTCTTTTCGACCATGGACCGCGTAAGGGCTACCAGCCGCGCGAGGACGGGTTCATTTTTCGCGCCAGCGGCAAGGCCCTTCACTTCTTCCTGCAGCGCCGCGCCATAATCCTTCGCGGAATTGCGCGATTCGGTCATCAGGCCGGTAAATTCGGACAGATTCTCCTCGACCTTCGCCAGCATGGTGGACAGCGCCTCGGGCGTCACCTCGTCCCCGCGCTGCTCCGCCACGATTTCTTCGACCCAGCTGTTGCTGATCTTGCCACGCTCCGCCAGCACCGCCTTGATCGCCTTTTCCACGCCGATCTGCGACCCGGTCAAATAATCATGCGCAACGCCGAAATTCAGCGGCGTCAGGTCAAGATCGTGCGCGAACAGGAAATTGCCGATCTCGTCATACAGCTTGCGGCGCCGATTGATCTCGCGATGCGCGGTGCTGCCAGAACGGGCGCGCTGGGGTTCGGCTTCGTCCGTCTCTTCCTCTGCGTCCGGTTTGCCCGACAGGCCGCGAGCCCATCGAGTCAGACGATCGGCCAGGCCGTGCTGCGCGTTTGCGGATGATGATGCCCCAGTCATGCCGGTAATAACGGACCGAACTGACTAAGGTTAAGAGCGCGGGAATCAAAAAAACGCCCAGCCCCCCGATCCACCGACAATATTGGCGTCGATCAGATATCCGCCGCGATCAGCCAGTCACGGAAAATGCGCACCGCGCGAGTCTGCAAGGCGCGGGGCCGACAGACGAAATAATAGCGATAGGGGCTTTCCACCCGCGTTTCGGGGAACAGGCGAACGAGGCGTGCGTCGTCCGCTTCCTTGAAGTGGCTCGCATGCATCACCGCGACGCCCAGGCCCTGCGCCGCCGCCTCCAGCATCAACTGGCCCGAATCATAATTGTCGATCGCGAGCGGTTGCAGGTCCGGCAACCCCACCGCTTCCTTCCACGCCTCGAACGAAAGGTTCATGTCGCGATGAAGCAGGATGGTGTGCTCCGCCAGGTCCGCGGGAGTCGCGATCTTCTGCGGCGATTCGAGCAGCGCCTTGCGGCCGATCAGATAAACTTCGTCATGGTCCAGCTCATGGGCATAGAGCGCCGGATCGATATCCTTCGCAAGCACGATCGCGGCGTCCAGCCCTTCGCCCAGCCGCGCGACCGCATGCGGCGTCGTTTCGATGTCGATGTGCAATTGCGGATGCTTCTGCCGCAACGCGCCCAGATGGGGGAACAGCCGCTGCGTCGCGAACAGCGGCATCACCGCGAGGCGCAGGCGAAGCTGGTTGCCGCCGCTCTGAATATTCTCCAGCGCCTGGCTCAGCGAATCCAGCGCGGGCGCGATGTCGTCGAGCAGCTTCTGGCCATCGGCATTGATTTCCAGCGCCTGATGCTTGCGGTCGAACAGCGGGCGGCCGATGAATCGTTCCAGCGCCTGAACGCGGCGACTGAGCGCGGGCGTGGACAGTGCCAGTTCTTCAGCCGCAGCCTTGACCGAGCCAAGACGGGCTACCTGAACAAAGGCCTCTAGGGCGGTAAGGGGCGGCAGTCTGCGCATAATCGATCTGTAGCTAAGCCATAACTCTGTTGCGACGCGTCATCGGTACGCTTCGAAGGTTGAGCGGCCTATCCCAAGTCATCCTCTTTTCACCAGCATGAAAAAGCGTCAACCGGTAAGATGCAAATTTTGCAACTGTCTCGTTCTTTTCGCAATTGCAAAATATCATGCTGCACCGCACATAGGAAAGGCCTTTCAGGCATCCTCTCCTAAAACTTTTCGGGCTGGCCTTCGGGTCGGCCCTTTTTTTTGTCGCGGTCCGTCATGATCGATGGCCCCTTTCCTTGGCGACTGGCGTTTCCTATCTCGTTACGCAGTGACAAGAATGGGGATGGCAATGGCCGAACAGGAAAGCGCGGAACGCCGAATTCAGGTAGCAAATGCGCGACCCGAAGACGCAGGACGCGGGCTTGCGCGCATTCCGCTGGCGGTGATGGCGGAACTTCATCTGTCCGAGGGCGACGTGATCGAGATCGCGGGGAAGCGGTCGACGCCTGCCCGCGTGGTCCGCCCTTACAAGGAAGATGAGGGGCTCGATGTCCTTCGTCTCGACGGGTTGCAGCGCGCTAATGCCGGGGTCGGATCGGGCGATTTCGTGCATGTAACCAAGATCGAGCCGCGCGCCGCGCAGCGGGTTGTGTTCGCGCCTGCACAAAATAATCTCCGGCTTCAGGGCAATCCAGAAGCGTTGAAGCGTGTTTTCTTCCAGCGTCCGCTCGCGGCTGGCGACATCGTTGCAACGGCAGGCCAACAGCAGGTCCCGCCGAACGACATGCCCCCGCAGCTACGCCAGATGCTCGCCGCGCCCGCCTATGCGCTTCAGGAAATCAGGCTGGTGGTGGTGTCCACGACGCCCAAGGGGTACGTGCAGATCGACGTCGATACCGAGATCGACCTGCGCGCCGAATATGAGGAGCCCAAGGAGTCCCGGCGCGCCGATGTCACCTATGACGATGTTGGCGGCATGGCTGAAGCGATCGACCAACTGCGCGAAATGGTGGAGCTGCCGCTCCGCTACCCTGAATTGTTCGAACGGCTGGGCGTCGACCCGCCCAAGGGCGTGCTGCTCCATGGCCCGCCGGGAACGGGCAAGACGCGCCTCGCCCGCGCCGTCGCCAATGAATCGGAGGCTGAGTTCTTCCTGATTAACGGGCCGGAGATCATGGGATCGGCCTATGGCGAATCGGAAAAGCAGCTGCGCGAAATATTCGAGGCAGCGGCCAAGTCCTCCCCCTCGATCCTGTTCATAGACGAGATCGATTCGATCGCGCCCAAGCGCGGCAGCGTGACCGGCGAAACCGAAAAGCGGCTGGTGGCCCAGCTACTGACCCTAATGGACGGGCTGGAGCCGCGTACCAATCTGGTCGTCATCGCCGCAACCAACCGGCCAGAGGCGATCGACGAGGCGTTGCGCCGCCCCGGCCGCTTCGACCGCGAGATCATCGTCGGCGTTCCCGATGAGCGTGGGCGTCGTGAGATCATGGGCATCCATACCCGCGGCATGCCGCTGGCCGAAGGCGTCGATCTCGGTGAACTCGCGCGGATGACCTATGGCTTTGTTGGCGCGGATCTGGCGGCGCTCACGCGGGAGGCGGCGATCGAGACGGTGCGCCGTTTCATGCCGCGCCTCAATCTGGAGGAAGGGATCATCCCGCCCGACGTGCTGGAGGAGCTATCCGTCACGCGCGAAGACTTCATGGCGGCGATCAAGCGCGTCCAGCCATCGGCCATGCGCGAGGTGATGGTGCAGGCGCCCAATATCGGCTGGTCCGACATTGGCGGTCTGGACGAAGCGCAGATGCGCTTGAAGGAAGGGGTGGAGCTGCCGCTGAAAGACCCCGACGCCTTCCGGCGGATCGGCATCCGTCCGGCCAAGGGCTTCCTGCTCTACGGCCCTCCGGGCACGGGCAAGACGCTGCTGGCCAAGGCGGTCGCACGAGAGGCTCAGGCGAACTTCATCGCGACCAAGTCCAGCGACCTGCTGTCTAAATGGTATGGCGAAAGCGAACAGCAGATTGCCCGCCTGTTCGCCCGCGCGAGGCAGGTGGCGCCCACGGTCATCTTCATCGATGAGCTGGACAGCCTCGTCCCCGCCCGTGGCGGCGGCCTTGGCGAACCGGCGGTGACGGAGCGGGTGGTGAACACCATCCTCTCCGAGATGGATGGGCTGGAAGAACTGCAATCGGTCGTCGTCATCGGCGCGACCAACCGGCCGACGCTGATCGACCCGGCGCTGCTGCGGCCGGGCCGTTTCGACGAGCTCATCTATGTTCCCGTGCCCGACAAGGCAGGGCGCAGGCGCATCCTGACGATCCATACCGGCAAGATGCCGCTGGGTGAGGATGTCGACCTTGACGATCTGGCGGAGCGGACGGAGCGGTTCACCGGCGCCGACCTGGAAGATCTGGTCCGCCGCGCCGGTCTGATCGCGCTGCGCCAATCCCTGTCGGTGGAGCGGGTCGAGCAAGCGCATTTCAAAGAGGCGCTTGAGGAAACCCGCGCGTCGGTGACGCCGGAAATGGAGCATGAATATGAAAAGATTCAATCCCAGCTGAAGCAGAGCGCTATGCGGGTAGACCCCATCGGCTTTGTGGCGCCGGGGATGCTCCGATCCCGCGAATCGCAGTCTTAACAAGGGCTAGCGGATTGCGGATTGAACCCATCCGCAGTCCGCGCGTTCGCTTACCCATGGCCGGGCAATATGCCCGCCAGCATGCAAAGCGGCTTGCCAGGCTTGCCGATATTTGCAAGGCCCAGACGTGAAGGCAAACAGGCGAGTATTGATGGCCTCCATTCCGTTGAAGAAAAAAGCAGATCCGGCGTCATTCCTGGGTCAGTGGAGCATGTTTTTCCGCCAGTTCGTGAAGCATCCCGGGATGATCGGTTCCGTGATCCCCTCTTCGGCTGCACTGGTGAACAGCATGCTGGACCGGGTGGATTGGCAGCATACGCGCCTGTTCGTGGAATATGGGCCGGGCGTCGGCACCTTCACCCGCCCGATATTGGAGCGCATGCACCCGGACGCGAAACTGGTGGCGATTGATCTTAACCTTGACTTCGTCGCATGGCTCGAAGCGCAGATCGACGATCCCCGCCTGCGGGTCGTACATGGGTCGGCGGCGGATGTGCGCCGCTTCATTGTTGAGGCCGGACACCGGCAGGCTGATTATATCCTCTCGGGGATCCCCTTCTCCACCCTGCCGGATGGCGTCGGCGAACTCATCTGCGCGGAAACGCAGCGGGCGTTGCGACCCGGCGGCGAGTTTCTGGTCTATCAATATTCTGCCTTCGTACGTCGGCTGCTCACCGGGCAGTTCAACCAGATCGCCGAGCGGGTCGAATGGCGCAACATTCCGCCCTGCCGCACCTTCCGCGCGCTGAAGGCGGAAAGTCTGGCGCAGGCTGCCTGAAATATCATCCCACCCCGTTCGCCCTAAGCTTGTCGAAGGGCCTTTCTTCTCTTCAAATTAGGTGGAGGGCTTCCACAAGCTCCGTCCGGGATATTGGTTGGATCGCGAGATAAACTCCGTAATGCTATAGTAGAGCCAAAGCCCACCGGCGCCTTTCGCCCCGTCACGCTTTCATGCTAAGGGCGCGGGCGAAAGGCTCGACCAGATGAATGACCTGACCCAGACTCCCGAAATGCTGATTGCCGCGATGGGTGCGCGCGCCCGTGCCGCTGCCGCGACGCTGGCCAGCGCAAGCGACGCGCAGAAGATCGACGCCCTGCGCCGTGCCGCTCAGGCGCTTCGGGATCAGGCGCCGCAAATCCTTGCCGCGAACGCGCGCGACGTGGAAAACGCCGCCGCCAATGGTCTCTCGCCAGCCATGCTCGACCGTCTGCGTCTCGATGAAGCCCGCGTGGCGGCAACGGCCGCTGGCGTCGATCAGGTCGCGAGCCTCGACAATCCGCTCGGCAGTGTCATCGACAAGCAGGTCCGGCCCAACGGCATGGAACTGTCCCGCGTCCGCGTGCCCTTGGGCGTGATCGGCATCATCTATGAAAGCCGCCCCAATGTGACCGCCGACGCCGCCGCGCTGTGCCTGCGCGCGGGCAACGCGGTCATTCTGCGTGGTGGCAGCGAGGCGAAGGAAAGCAACCGCGCCATCCATGCCGCCATGGCGGAGGGCATTGCGGCTGCGGGCCTCCCTGCCGACGCAGTGCAGTTGGTGCCGACGACGGATCGCGCCGCCGTGGGCGCATTGCTCAAGGCGTCTGACTTCATCGACCTGATCGTCCCGCGCGGGGGCAAGAGTCTGGTTGCGCGCGTGCAGGAGGAAGCGCGCGTGCCCGTGCTCGCGCATCTCGACGGCATCAACCACAGCTATGTCGATGGCGCGGCCGATCCGGACATGGCGGCCAAGCTGATCGTCAACGCCAAGATGCGCCGGACGGGCATCTGCGGCGCGACCGAAACGGTGCTGATCGACAAGGCATTCAGCGCAGCACCCACCATCGTGAAGGCCCTGCTCGACGCTAAGTGCGAAGTGCGCGGCGACGCGGCGGTGCAGGCGATGGACGCGCGCGTGATTGCTGCGTCGGACGAGGATTGGGATACCGAATATCTCGACGCCATCGTTTCCGTGCGGCTGGTCGATGGGCTGGACGAAGCGCTCGCTCATATTGCCGCTCACGCCAGCCATCACACGGACGCGATCATTACCGAAGACGCGGCGAAAGCCGAGCGCTTCCTCAACGCCGTAGACAGCGCGATCGTCATGTGGAACGCCTCCACTCAATTCGCCGACGGCGGCGAGTTCGGCCTTGGCGCGGAGATCGGCATCTCAACCGGCCGCCTCCACGCGCGCGGCCCGGTAGCGTTGGAAGGTCTAACCACCTACAAATGGCTGGTGCGCGGGACGGGCCAGACGCGGCCTTGATATAGGGGACGACCTTTCACCGTTCGGGCTGAGCCTGTCGAAGCCCTTCACTTATCTCAAAAGAAGTGGAGCCGTTGGCTTCGCCGGCCTTCGGCTCGACAAGCTCAGGGCGAACGGGGATGAGAGAGGCGTACTCAGCCCTTCACCACCTCATCGATAGCCTTCAACTTCCCAAGCAGCGGCCCCATCCACTCCAGCGGCAGCATGACCGGCCCATCCGAAGGCGCATTGTCAGGATCCTCATGCGCCTCGGCAAACACCGCCGCAACGCCCGCCGCAACCGCACTGCGTGCCAGAACGGGCGCGAACTCCCGCTGTCCGCCCGAAGCTGACCCCAACCCGCCCGGCTGCTGCACGGAATGGGTCGCGTCGAACACCACCGGATAGCCGGTCTCACCCATCACCGGCAGCGACCGCATATCGCTGACCAATGTATTGTAGCCAAAGCTCGCGCCGCGCTCGGTCAGCAATATCCGCTCATTGCCGGTGGAAGCGACCTTCTGCGCCACCGCCGCCATGTCCCAGGGAGCAAGGAACTGCCCCTTCTTCACATTCACCACAGCCCCAGTCCGCCCGGCCGCCAGCAACAAGTCCGTCTGACGACACAGGAATGCCGGGATTTGCAAAATGTCCACCGCCTGCGCCGCCGCCTCCACCTGACCGGCCTCATGCACATCAGTCAGCACGGGACAGCCCAACTGTGCCTTCACCTCAGCCAAGATCGCCAGCCCTGCATCGATCCCCACGCCACGCTGGCCCGACACCGAAGTCCGGTTCGCCTTGTCGAAGGAGGATTTGAAGATGAACGGCACGCCTGCCTTTCCCGCCATCTCCGCCAGCTTTTCCGCCATCATCATCGCATGATCGCGGCTCTCAATCTGGCAGGGGCCGGAAATCAGGACGAAGGGCAGGTCATTGCCGATCGTCACCGGCCCGATCGAAACATGGCGTTGCTGTGTCATGCCGCTCACTTCGGCGCTTTCGCAAAACGGCGCAAGAGCTGTCCCCGCCACAGCCCCTTGCCCGGATGATAGTTCCAGCAAAACCAGCCGAACGCCAGGCAGGCGAGCAGCGCAGGCAGCGCCATCGGATCGCCGTTGCTCCGCATATGCCGGTAAAAGGCTAAATCCGCCCGCCAACGGTCCCGCTCGCTGCCGCCGCCATTGATGCCATAGGCATTGTCATGTTTCCGGCAGCCGATGTTTCGGTTGTATTTGCGGTGATCTATGAAATAGCAGTAATCGCGTTCGGGTGTCGTCATGGCCCGATGTGGAACAGGGCCGTGCAGAAGTTCAAGCGTAAAGTCTTCTACCTTGGCGGTTTCGATCCGCGCGGGGTGCGTTTTTATCACCAACTCTATCGGGAGCAGGCGGAGCGCTATGCGCGCTTCTCGGGCGAGCAGGTGGAGGTGAGCGCGCGCCGGTCAGGCCCGGCCTCGTCCGCGATCTGGACCGTCACCAACCACAGCGCCGGGGTCGAAACCGACTATGAATTCCTCCGCTGGGAGGATTTGGTCGGCAAGGTTTGGATCCGCAACCCGCTGCTCCTCGCCTGGAGATCGATCGCCACCTACGCCGCCCACGCCCGCCACATGCAGTTCCTGCGGATGCGGAAGCTGCGCCCCGGCCCGGTCATCACCATCCTCTACCCCCCGCTGCTCGCCATCCTGATCCCGCTCGCGCTGGCGCTAATCCCCGCCTTGCTGCTGTCGCTGTTCATGCCCTTCTGGGCGGCAGCGCTGATCGGCATCGGTATCAGCGCGCTACTCTCCGGCCGATTGCTTAACAAACTAATTGTCCCCTGGCTGCTGCGCTTCATGTACTACAACCACAGCGTCGCCGCGCGCGGTCCCGGCGAGGAAATGGACGCTCGCCTCGATCAGTTCGCCGCCCGAATCGCGCAGGAGATGGACGGCCCGTGGGACGAAGTCATCTTCGCCTCCCACAGCAACGGCACCATATACGCCATGAGCGTCCTTCGCCGCATCTTGGAGCTGCGCGAGGGTAGACCGTTGCCGGACAACTTCACCGCCCTGACGCTGGGCCAAGTCGTCCCCGTCATCGCCCTGCGCAAGGACGCGCGCTGGTATCATGCCGACCTCAAGGCGCTGGACGAGGGGCAATTCCGCCTCGTCGATTTCTCCGCGCCCCCCGATGGCGCAGCCTATCACGACGTGCACCCCATTCGCCTCGTATCGGATCGCTGCGCCGCCCGCGTCGATCTACTCTCGCCGCGCTTCCACCTCTTCTACGACCCGGAAAATTATCACAGCGGCTGGTCGAACAAATATGAAGCGCATTTCGATTATCTGCGCGTCGGCGATCGCTTGTCGCCCGTCGATTATGTCAGCCTGACCGCAGGCCGTCGCACCATTGACGAAGCCATCGCCGCATTCAGGGCTATCCCGTGACTGAACCCTTCACGCCTCCCTATCCACAGCCGCCCCGGACCAAGCGCGGCCTGATGAAGCGCTTCCTGCGCGGCTGGCACAGCTGGATTCATGTACTGTTCGAAAAAAGCTACACGATGAAGCTGGGCGAAATCCGCATGCCCGGCCAGATCATGTACATCGCGAACGAACTGCCGCTGGTGGACAAGATACTGCGCGGCGGCACCACCTTCCCCAAGCATCGCGAACTGGTCCGCAACCTGTCGCCCCTGATCGGCAACAGCGTTTTTTCCGCCAATGGCGAGGATTGGGAAAGCCAGCGCGCGATGGTGAACCCGGCCTTCGCCCACACAGCGCTGCACAGGTCCATGCCGTTGATGGTAGCAGCGGCCGACGAACTACTGGCCCGCATCGATGCCGCCGACCGTACCAAGCCCGTCAATATCGACCCGATGATGACCCATGTCGCGGCCGACATCATCTTCCGTACGCTCTTTTCGGAGGCGCTGGACGAGCATCGCTCCAACATCATCCACAACGCCTTCGGCAAGTTCCAGCGCTACGCCCACAGCGCCTCGATGCTACGCCTCTACGGCTTTCCTGCGCGCTGGTTCGAGCAGCGGTCGCTGAAGCCCGCCAAGGCGATCCACGACGTATTCCGCCCGATCGTCGAGGCCCGCTACCAGGGCTTTCATGAGCGCGGCGAGGCCCCGCACAAGGACATTCTCCAGTCGCTGATCGAGGCGAAGCATCCCGAAACCGGCGATCCCTTCACCCTGCAACAGGTGATGGATCAGGTCTCGACCGTCTTCCTCGCGGGCCATGAAACATCGGCCAGCACCATGACCTGGGCGCTCTATATGCTGGCCGAATGCGCCCATATCCAGAATGCCGCGCGCGCCGAAGTCGTGGCGCTGGCGGACCAGGAGGCGCTCACCGCCGCAATGCTCAAGGACATGGGCCATGTCCGCAACATCTTCCGCGAAACGTTGCGCCTCTATCCCCCCGTCGCCTTCTTGCCCAGAGAAGTGCCTTGCCCCATGCCGATGCGCGACAAGAATCTTGAGGAGGGAGCGATGCTGGTCGTCGCGCCTTGGCTCACCCAGCGCAATAAGGATAATTGGGGCTGCCCGCACAGCTTCGATCCCGATCGCTTCGACGACCCCGCCAATGCCGAGATGGTGAAACAGGCCTGGTTCCCCTTCGGCCGCGGCCCCCGCGTCTGTGTGGGCGCAGGCTTTGCCCAGCAAGAGGTGATGACCGTCATCGCCAGCGTCCTGCGCCGCTACCGCCTGTCCGTGCCGGAAGGATTCAAGCCGGAGCCGATCAGCCGCCTGACGATCAGGCCCAGGACGGGCATGAAGTTGATGTTCGAGACCTAATTATTCCCCTCCCGCAGGCGGGAGGGGTTAGGGGTGGGCGCGAGCGAAGCGAGCTTCATCGCCAGCGCCCTAAAGTAAGCAGATGTTGCGCAGGCCCACCCCCGGCCCCTCCCGCTTGCGGGAGGGGAGCAGAAACCGCCTCAACCCCTAACCCGCCCCACCATCACCTGTCCCGCCGCGCGCTCCCGCACATAGCGCCGCTTCAACACAACGCTCGCCACCAGCAGCGGCACGCCGATCATCACGCAAATCGCCCCCAACATCGGCGGCCACAGCCCGAACAGGCTATGCACGTCCAGCGCGGACGGCGTCAGCACCAGCAGGAACCCGGCGGTCAACAGCCACAATCCCCACCGCCTCGGCCGCACAGCCACCATGCGCATTTCATGCCGGTGCGCCTTGCGCCCTTCCTTGGTGGACAGATCATGATGCTTCATCGCCTGCCATAAAAGCGGCAAAGCGCCCCTTATGTCCAGCGCAATGGGCTGGCGTCGCCTGCACATTTCCGCTATCGCCACCCAATCCCCGGGGGACCGCTCACAAGCGGTTGAGAGGCGGCTGATGTGGCTGCGACCCGTTGAACCTGATCCGGATGAGACCGGCGTAGGGAGGGAGGGCTTGTCACAGGCATGTCCGCGTCCTCCTTCCGCCCAGCGAAGAAGAAGAGGAGGACGGAGCTGCCATGGACACCATCTCCATCCTCACCCTGCGCCTGTCCGAAGCCATCGGCCTGTACATGATCGTAGTCGGCATCGGCGGCCTCATGGCGCCGACCCGCTGGTGCGCGATGATGGACGATCTGGAACGCTCGCCCGGCCTCGTCATGACGCTCGGCTTCCCCGTCTTCGCGATAGGCACAGCCCTCGTCCTCATCCACAGCATCTGGACCGATCCACTCGCCGTCATCGTCAGCCTGATCGGCTATGTTGCACTGATAGAGGGCGCCCTGCTGCTCGCCATCCCTGCGCCGCTCATCAGGATCGGCCGCTGGTCCCTCAACTTCACCCGCGCCTGGGCCGCTGTCAGCATCGTCCTGGGCATCCTCCTCTTCCTCGCGGGCCTCACCGGCCGCGCAACCGTCATCGCCTGAAAGGAACCACCACCATGGCCGACATTTCCGCCCGCACCGAAATGCGAGTCACCACCGGCCCCATTCGGGGTAGCCGTAAAATCCATGTCGGCCCGCTCAAGGTCGCCATGCGTGAGATTGACCTGGAACCCGGCAGCGGCGAGCCGCCCGTTCGCGTCTACGATACCTCCGGCCCCTACACCGATCCCAATGCGCGCATCGACATCATGGCGGGCCTGCCCACGCTCCGCCGCGACTGGATCATCGGCCGGGGCGATGTGGAAGAATATGACGCCCGCGCCATCCAGCCCGAGGATAACGGCCTCAAAGGCCCCGACCGCAGCGGCGGCGTCCAGCCTTTCCCCCATGTCGTAAAGCGCCCCCTGCGCGCCAAGCCCGGCATGAACGTCTCCCAGATGCACTATGCCCGTCGCGGCATCATCACGCCGGAGATGGAATATGTCGCCGAGCGCGAGAATCTCGGCCGCGCCCGCCTCGCCGAATATGTTCGCGATGGTCAGGACTGGGGCGCGGAAATCCCCGACTATGTGACCCCTGAGTTCGTCCGCGAGGAAGTTGCGCGCGGCCGCGCCATCATCCCGTCGAACATCAACCACGCGGAAAGCGAGCCGATGGCGATCGGCCGCAACTTCCTGGTGAAGATCAACGCCAATATCGGCAATTCGGCGGTCGCCTCCGACGTGGCGAGCGAAGTCGACAAGCTGGTCTGGTCGATCCGCTGGGGCGCGGACACGGTGATGGACCTGTCGACCGGCCGTAACATCCACGACACCCGCGAATGGATCATGCGTAACTCGCCGGTCCCGATCGGCACCGTGCCCATCTATCAGGCGCTGGAAAAGGTCGGCGGCATTGCCGAGGAACTGACCTGGGAAATCTTCCGCGACACCCTCATCGAACAGGCCGAGCAGGGCGTCGACTATTTCACCATCCATGCGGGCGTGCGCCTGCCTTACATTCCGATGACCGCCAAGCGCGTCACCGGCATCGTCTCGCGCGGCGGGTCGATCATGGCGAAATGGTGCCTCGCGCACCACAAGGAAAGCTTCCTCTACGAGCATTTCGACGAGATCACCGAGATCATGAAGGCGTATGACATCGCCTATTCGCTGGGCGACGGCCTGCGTCCTGGATCGATCGCGGACGCCAATGACGAAGCGCAGTTTGCCGAACTCTACACGTTGGGTGAACTGACCAAGCGCGCCTGGGAACAGGATGTGCAGGTGATGATCGAAGGGCCGGGCCATGTCCCGATGCACAAGATCAAGCAGAATATGGAAAAGCAGCTCGAAGCCTGCGGCGAGGCGCCCTTCTACACATTGGGGCCGCTAACCACCGACATCGCGCCGGGTTACGACCATATCACCAGCGGTATCGGCGCGGCGATGATCGGCTGGTACGGCACGGCGATGCTCTGCTACGTCACGCCCAAGGAGCATCTGGGCCTGCCCGACCGCGATGACGTGAAGGTCGGCGTCGTCACCTACAAGCTCGCCGCCCACGCTGCCGATCTGGCGAAGGGCCATCCCGCCGCCAAGGTCCGCGACGACGCGCTCAGCCGCGCCCGCTTCGAATTCCGCTGGCGCGACCAGTTCAACCTGTCGCTCGATCCTGACACGGCGGAGAAATATCACGACCAGACCCTGCCCGCCGAAGGCGCGAAGACCGCGCACTTCTGCTCCATGTGCGGCCCCAAATTCTGCTCGATGAAGATCACGCAGGAGGTCCGGGACTTCGCAGCGAAGCAGAACCAACCCGCCGACTCATTCATCGCGGCCGAAGACGCGGAAAAAGGCATGGCCGAAATGAGCGAGACGTTCAAAAACAAGGGGGGTGAGATTTACCTGCCAGCTTCGGAATAATCCAACCAAGCTCCTGAAATATCATAGGCTGTAGAGGGCGGGGGGGGTTATACCTTCTGATATACCCCGCCATAGCAGTGCGGTCGGCCCGACCCAGGTGGTAGCTTGCCTCAACCCTGAAAAAGAGGAGGCTACCCTTGGCTGAGGAACCCACCATTTTGGCTGCGGCCGAAGATCGCCGCCGCTTTCTGAAGACCTGCGGTCGCTTCGCTGCGACCGTTCCCCCAGCGATGACGATCATGTTGTCGACCTCCCTGTCGTCACAGGCAATCGCGGCATCGGGCGGCGGCGGCGGCGGCGGCCCCAAGGGGAATAATGGCGTCGGCAATGGCCCCGACCCCCAGCCCCCGGGCAACCCGCCGATCAATGACGGCCCCGGCACCAGCCCCGGCAATCCGGGCAACAAGGGCGGCAAACACTGAACGCCAAGGTTCAGCCGATTGATGGCGAATGGGCGGAGCGCCCTGATGGGGCGGAATTGATGCTGCGCCTTACTCCCGGGACTTCGATGACTTTCATCGGCGATCAGCCGGTGATCGTATCGCAGTCCCGGCACGCCATTTATGAACTGAACCAGATAGCAGGCTATATCGGATGCCGCCTGGAGGATGGCGTGTCCCTGTCGCAACTCGCGCAGGAAGTCGCCGACCGGGGCGTCGATCAGGCCGCGTCCATGCTCGACACGGTGCTGGCGGAATGGTCCCACTCCGGGCTGGTCCACGTCACTGTCCGACCGCCCGCCTCCGCGCCCCTCCTGACGCAATCCATATCGCTCGGCAGTAGCGCCCTCATGCTGCGCTATCATGATGAGGCGCTGGTACGGCACGTGGCGCCGCTTTTCGCCCATCTTCAAATGGACGCGGCCTCAACGCCGCCCTCCACCATCTATCATCTCTGGCAAAGCAACGGGCTTTGCCTCTTCAGCCGTGATGCGGGCGATGCTTCTGTCCTGCAACTCCCTCAGGCCGCCACCCTGGTCAAGGCGCGGATCATCCAGGACATCATCGATGATCCCCGCTGGAACCTGGCGCTGCATGCAGCCTGCGTCAGCCGCAACGGAAAGGCGCTCCTGCTGACCGGACCGCCGGGGGCGGGGAAGACGACCCTGACCTCGTGGCTGATCGGCAGCGGCTTTGCCTATCACGGCGATGACATCAGCATGCTGGGACCCGACGGCCATGTGCTGGGCCTTCCCTTTCTGCCAACCGTAAAATCGGGCGCCTGGCCGATGATGGCCGCGCGCTATCCGGGGCAACTCCAGCCGCTGATCCACTGGCGGCCCGATGGGCGGCGGGTGCGTTACCTCGCCTTGTCGCCGCCTTCGGGGCAAGCGCCCCTGCCGGTGGGCTGGATCTTGAAGCTGCGGCGGACGAAGGGCGCATCCGCTCGCCTGATCCCGCAACGTCCCACGGCACTGGTCAAGCATCTGCTATCCGAAGCCGCCTCATGCAGCGGAAAGGCCAGCCGCCCCGCTATCGACAGCCTGATCCGCGCCGTCGGCGGCGCCCGGACCTGCGAACTGGAATATGACGATCTGGATGAAGCGGCCGCTCTGCTGGGAGCATTTTGTGATCCGGCTTGATCACCTCAATGGCCTCTTGTCCTGCCTGCGCGGCCAAACACCCTCGCATGCCGATTGGCCCCGCATCATTGCCCTCGCCAACAAAACCCTGTGCAGCCCCGCCGTGGCCGCGCGGCTTAGAAAAGCCGGACGCTTTCCCGCGCTGCCATCGGACGTCGCGACATTTTTCGCCGAGATGGAAAAACGTAATGGCGACCGTAACGATCGTATCATGGCGCAACTGGACGAAGCCGCCGCGACCATGAACGCGGCCGGTGTGTCGCCGATCCTGCTGAAGGGCACGGCATGGCTGGCCCATGCGCAACCGGACGAGCGTGCCGCCCGGATGCTGGCGGACATCGACCTGATGGTGCCCGCCGATCGTTTCCTGCCCATGATCGATCAGCTGCGCGGCATCGATTACTGCCCCGATATGCCCGATCCCCAGCCCGGCGTGCCCGTTGTCCTCTCGCGCCCGCAGGATACGGCGACGATCGACCTTCACTCCGATTATGGCAGCATCAACACGCTCTCCTATAGCTTTGATGACCTGGCGCAAAATGCCGCCCTGCTGGAACTGGCGGGCGGGATAGTCCTGCTGCCATCGCCGGTTGCATGCACCGCGATATTGCTGCTGCATGACCAGTTGAAGGGCAGGGACTATTTGCGCGGCCGGATCGACCTGCGCCATTTGCTGGACATGCAGTCCTTTGCCAGCCGTTTCCAGCAGGATGATTGGGATGAGCTGAACCGGCATTTCCAATCCGGCTATGCCCGCAACGCGATGCGCACCCAATTGCTCACGGCGCGCAAGTTGCTTGGCATGGAAGTGCCACGCGCCCTCACGCGGGGAATCCGCGCGCGGCTTCAATATATACGACGCCTGGCCCAGTTGCGTTGGCCGGGTCTGGCGCCCTTTCTGACCTTCCTGTCGCTCCTCGATCCCAGTTATATCCTCGCCCGCCGCGCCGCCCGAAGGACGCTGCTCGACGGCGAGCCGATCGCGGCCTCCGGACTGCCCAGGCGTGAAAGTCTGGAACGGCTGTTCATCCGCAACGAACTGGGGAAAATATAGGAAAGGCCCTGCTGTCCTTTCACCATTTGGACGTACTCCCTCCGCCACAGCCCCCAGGACCGTCAATTGGACTAAGAGGGGGGCACCCTGATCAGAAGGGAGGAGGGCTGCCAATGGGACAAGCCATTTCACGCAGGACATTTTCCTTCGGATCGGCGGCAGCCCTGCTTTCGGCGCCAACCATAAGCCAAGGCCAGGCAACATCCCTATCCAGCATAACCCTTATTAAGGACGGCATCCCCCGCCCGCTGGTCATACCGGATCAGCCGCAAGATTGCGTCGTCTATGCCGCGCGGGAACTCGCCGCGCATCTCGCGAAGGCCACCGGCACGCTGCCCCAGATCATCCCGGAACACGTAGCGTCGGGGCAAAGCACGTCAGGAGGTTTCTTCTTTCTGGGTGATACCGCCATTGCACGCGCATCGATCGATCTCAGCAGCCTCGCCCCTGAAGCCTGCGTCCTTCGCACGATTGGAGGAAATTTCTGTATCGCGGGGCGCGATGGCCCCGGCGACCCGCTGGACCCCGATGTCACCGCAGGCACGCTGTTTGGCGTTTATCATTTTCTGCAAAACTACATGAAGGTCCGCTGGCTTTGGCCCGGAGATCTGGGGACTATGGTGCCGAAAACGGCATCCCTCATCGTGCCGAGCCTCGACGAGGTCGTCACTCCCCATTTGATGCAGCGTCATGTTCGCCTGTTCAAGCCGGCCAAGATTGACCGTCCCGAACTCGGCTTTTCCACCACGGCGGGGGCGGACTACCGTGCGGAGGAGCGCATATTCATCAGACGCCACCGGATGGGCCGCCGCCAGCACATTGGCTATGGCCATGCCTTTGGCGACTGGTGGGCCAAATATGGCGATCAGCACCCCGAATGGTTCCAGCTCGTCGATGGACGGCGCGGGCCGGTAAAGCCGGGCGCCCGCTTTTCGATGTCGATCGCCGACCCCGGTCTACACCAACAGATCGTCACCCTCTGGCGCGAGAAGGGCGGCGCCAGACCAGGGGCAAGCTTCATCAACGCGGTCGAAAATGACATGCCCGGGCTCTGCGAATGCGCGCTTTGTCGCGCTCTCGATAGCCCTCCACCGCCCGACTATCTGACATTCATTCCACCCCAATCGAAAATGGCCCGCCATCCTTTCGTGACGGATCGGTATGCGCGCTCCTGGCTCGAAATCCAGCGCCTCGCGGCGCGGGATAATCCGGACGTCACGGTCGTGGGCTACGCCTATTTCAACTATTTCGCGCCGCCGACTTCTGGCGTGCGGCTCAACAAGAACATTCTCGTCGGCTTCTGTCCTTCGTCATGGTTCTACCCGCGCACGGCCGCAGTGCAGGAGTGGATGAAGAAGCAATGGCGCGGCTGGGCAAACACTGGCGCGCGCATCTTCCTGCGCACGAACCATTTCCTCGATGGCTATTGCATGCCGTTCATCTTCGCCCACCAGTTTGCGGACGAATTCCGGAACGCGGCCACAAACGGCCTGGGGGGCACCGACTTCGATTCCCTCACCGGGCAATGGGCGACGCAAGGCCCGACGCTCTACCTGCTGATGCGTCTTCAGTCTCAGCCGGACGCAGATGCCAATGCGTTGCTGGAGGAATATTATGCCTGCTTCGGCCCCGCCGCTGCGGACGTGAGGGCCTATTTCGAGCATTGGGAAAATTACACGATGAACCTTAGCGGAAGGCTGGAGCAGACCTTCGCCGAATTGAAGGCGTCGCGCTGGAAAAGCTGGGCCAGGGCAGCGGCCATCGTCTATCCGGAAGGAAGCTTTGCAGCCGGGCAAAAACTTCTGTCCAGAGCCGCGCAATCTGCGGCGCATGATCCGCAAGCGGCTGAGCGGGTGAACTTCCTGCAATTCGGGCTGGAACATGCGCGGCTCTGCTGCCGGGCGGCCAGCGAGCGCAGTGCGGGCGGGGTGCAGAAGTCCGAAGCGGCCGGGCAGGCGGCCGATGCCCTTATCCAGTTCCGGCGGACGCACGAACGCATGTGGATCGCAAATTTCGATCATTGCGCCTGGGTCGAGGGTGAGAGCTGGAATTGACCTGAGCAAATGCGCGTGAAGGCGCTGCTTTACAATGCATGCGGCGGCAATTAGCCCAGAGCCGTGATGAAGCTCTTCGTGCCCGTCGCTGCCCTTTTGACGGTTCTGGCGAATGGGGCGGCGGCGCGGGACTATTGTCCCGATCGCCCCGGCTTGGACACGCCGCCCTGCACCCTTGAACCGGGCGCGTTATCGGTGGAAACATCGGCCGTCGACTGGACGCATGACACATCGCCGGACTCGGTAAGCGATACCATTTTGTTGGGCGACGTCGCACTGCGCTATGGCATCGCGGAGCATGCCGAGCTGCGCCTGGGCTGGACCGCCGCCGGCATCGTCCGCACCCGCGATCGCCGAACCGGCGACGTCCAACGGCAATCAGGCTCAGGCGACGTCAGCATCGGGATCAAGCGCAACCTGATCGACCCCGATGGACACGATCTGTCGGCCGCTCTTCTGCCCTGGATCAGCGTGCCGACCGGTGGCAGCGCCATTGGCGCGGGTGATTGGGGCGGCGGCGTGCAGCTTCCCATCAACGTGCCCGTGGCGGAGAAGCTTTCCCTGCTGCTCACGCCGGAGATAGACGCAGCCGTGGACAGCGACCGAAAGGGGCGGCATCTGGCCTATGGTTCGGCGGGCGGTATCAACTTCTCCGCAAGTCCGGTGTTCAACCTTGCTATCGAGGGCGCCGTGATGCGCGACGATGATGCAGGGAGAATGAGCACGCAGGCCGTCGCGGGCCTTTCCGCCGCACTGATGGTTGGCAAGGCTGCTCAGGTCGATATCGGCTCCGAATTCGGTCTCAATCACGACACGCCTGAAAGGCGCATCCATGTCGGTCTCGCCCGGCGCTTTTGATAGAGGACGCCATGGAAGTCGAACTGAATGCAGAGGCGAAGGACAAGCGGCTTAATCGCATGGTCGCGATCACGGTCGTCATCCTCTCCATCTTCACGGGCCTGTGCAACATCAAGGATGGCAACATAGTCCAGGCCATGCAGCAGGCGCAGTCCAACGCAGTAGACAGCTGGAATGAATATCAGGCGGCCAAGGCAAAATTGCATATCAGCCAGACCAGCCGCAGTCAGATTGTCCTTCTGGCCGACACGCCTCATCGGCAGGCGCTGTCGAAACGCACCGTCGATGCGCTTGATGCCAGCATCGCGAAATATATCCGGGAAGTGCCTGTTTTGGCTCGGCAAGCAAAGGCCGATTCCGCCCTTTATGATGCCCTCAACGTCCATGACGACCAATTCGACGTGAGCGAGGCAATGATTTCCACCGCCATATCACTCGCCGCCGTCGCTGCGCTGGTGGAAAGCGCCTGGCTGCTCGGCGTCGGCTGGATGTTCGGCGCGTTCGGAATGTTCCTGGGCCTGTGCGGCTTTGCCGGTTGGGCGTTTCACCCGGACATACTCAGCCATTTCCTTGGCTGATCCCGCGCCGATCCGGCTCTCAGTTCATCAGGCTCGCATAGCGCGCGGGTGGGATCGGCAAGGTGAATCGGGCGACAGTGCCCGACAGAATAACCAGCGCAATCACCAGCGCGGCCGACCTTTTTCCGCGAACGGCATCGTCGCGTCGCCACAGGATGATCCAGCCTAGCGCCGTCGCCAGCATCGCCCAGAGATGATAGCGAAGGTCGGACGATATGCTGAGCAGGATGAAGCTCGCTTCCTGAAAGAGCGTCGAAACGAACAGGGCCGTTGCGAGTTCGCGCTGCGTTCCCTCGGGCCGACACCAGCAGTTCCACAACCCCCACGACGCCGCAACGACCCAGAAGATCGGCCACGCCACAGGCGTTTCGGTCAGCAATCCAGCCACCCCCTGCCACCGCGTCGCCATGAACGAGGGATTGGGGAAACCCAGGTCATTGGGCTCTGATCGGGCGGGCGGTGCGGCCAGCGGCCAATGCAGGGGCACCAGCCAGCGCTCGGTCGAATTCAGATGGCCAAGCCGGTGCGCGATATAGGCGTAGGGATGCGCAATGACAGCCTTGGCAAACTGCCCATAAAGCTGACCGAGGGGCATCTTGTCCCATGGCCGGATTGCGGACGCGCAAAAGGCGTTTTCACCCAGCGGATCCCAGAACAGCGGCTTGACGCAATGATGCGCCGCGAGCGTCCGGATCGCTTGAGTAGAGACGCCTGTTGCCGGGTCGCCCGTCCGAACGGCAATAGCTGCAAGATCATATATGGGCTGGCTGCTGCGTACCCCACTGTCCCGCGCACCCAGCAGGCTGTGGTTGATCGGT
This sequence comes from Sphingobium sp. TomMM7A, assembly GCF_055397305.1. NCBI lineage: Bacteria > Pseudomonadati > Pseudomonadota > Alphaproteobacteria > Sphingomonadales > Sphingobiaceae > Sphingobium > Sphingobium sp. TomMM7A. The sequence goes on from NZ_AP027311.1 coordinate 2,392,489, forward strand.
TGGGAAAGGAGCAGGACCACGGGAATGGTGGCGATCATCGCGGCGAGGCGGAAAAATTCGTTCCGGGGACGCGCCACCAGCAGAAACGCCAGCGGGACGGTCGAGAATGCCCCGTTCGCGCGAACCAGCGTTGCATAGATCAGGCACAGGACGACGATGACGAAGGCAAATGGCGGAATGGGCCGTTCGCGCAGGCGGAACGTGGCAATCAGGCCAATGGCAAGGGTGAGCGCGCCCACGAGCTGACTGTCCTTGACCACGATGGCGAGCCAGCCCAGCAGAAGCGGTGTCGCGCCCAGGGCGAGCAGGACGACGGTCTTTCGCTGGCCAAGTGCCCGGCCGAGCAGCCCGATCCCGATCCAGTAACCGGCCATTTGAATTATGAACATCGGCGCGGTGCTTGGTCGGGCGAAGGACAGCACGGCCCAGAGGCGAGCCATGATGGGAGGATGCCAGTCGTCGTAACTCTGGCTCAAAACCTGCCGATATTGAACGATCGAGTCATATTCGGCGATCCCCGGCCAGAAAAGCAGCAGGGACGCGAGCAGTAGGGCGCAGGCGGCGAGGATCGGCCAATGGGATGAGGCCGAAGTCACCTGCTGCGACCCTGCGGTGGTGGGCATGTCCTGTGCTTCCATCATCTGGGCATGTGCCGGAGGATTTGGGCCACCAGAAATGGCGCGTTGCGTTCAAAATGATGTCCGCCGGGCACCGTGACGACCGTTGCTATGCCCCGTGGGATGTCAGGGCACGCGCTGTCGGTTTCCAGATTGCCCCGGATGCATAGCATCGGCACGCCGCGCAGCCGCGTTATGGCGGGAATGGTCGGGTAGGCGCCTGTCGAACTCATGTTCAGCCAGTTGCTCAGATGGAACTGGAAATCCGCCGTTCCGCTGAGGCCGAGCAACGCCATTCCCTTCACTTGCGATCGCACGGGCCGGGCCAGATGCCCCGCAATATAGGGCAATACATCCGCACCAAAGCTGTAGCCGACCAACAAGACCTTGGGGCGACCCCAATGTTGCGAATAGCTCCGGATGATGGAGGCGAGATCGGCGGCGGCACCGGCCGGGGTGCCTTCGCTCCAGAAATAGGACAGGCTATCCACTCCCACGACCCGCACCCCTGCCTTTGCCAGTTCCGCGGCGACCCCTTTGTCCAGGCCGACCCATCCGCCGTCCCCGGAATAGATCACCGCCATCCTGTCGGTGCGCCGCGCGGCGGGATCGTCAACGATGGTGATCGGCAGGTTCGCAGGCATTGGCACAAGATTTTGCGAAGATCCTGGCGCGGCATACCGGGCCGCAAGGAATGGCTTCACTTGCGCCGCGAGTTGCGCATCGAGACTGAAATGCGGATCAAGCCCGACCGCCGTGGCGCCACGATATTGTGCGAAGTCAGCGGCCTGCGCATCTGCGCCATTCCTATTCAAACTGATCCAGGGGGAAGCCAGACGTGCCACGGGGGCGATCGTCCGGCCAGCGTGAGAATATGTGCGGGCCGTCAGCGAGAGCATGGCCGACTTGCACCAATGGGTCGGGCCCGGCAGAAATGGGCGAAACCCAGCTGTGACCACCGCGCGATAGGCCCCATCCGGCCCAGTGACGAGCGTGGCATAGGCGAGCGTGGCTCCCAGCCCTCGCCCCACCAGCACTGGTTTCATATACATAGGCACGCCCAGCCAGTGCTGAATTTCGCGCGCCAGCGGAACGATGGCATAGTTCGGATTGATGCATGTCTTCTGCGAACCGAGCGCGTGCAGGAAGACCGGGGTCGAAATGCCGGTGACCAGCGCGCCCTCGGCCGTCAGCCGATCGGCGAGCGTGCGGTCATCCTTCGTCCAACCCCTTGCATCAGATAGCAGGATGACCAGCCCTCGCGGCGAGGTCTTGCTCCGGAACATTGCCACCCTGCCCAACAGGGCCGAGAAATGAGCCATGCCCGATCGAACTGGCGTCGTCGGCGAAGGCCGATGGATCACGGCCGCCGCTCGTCCGAAATCCGTCAGGATCAGGAGTGAAGCGACCAGAAACAACAAGAGTCGGCCAGCGCCCGATCGGCTAATTTTTTCTGACCGCGTCTCCATCTTATCGCCATCCAGCCGCCCGCCACCATCGGTAGCGCTTCGCCGCAGCCTGAGCAATGTGGCGACTGTCCCATCCATAGCCCTTGCTACGCCCACTGCCAAAGCCCGCCTGAAGCCCAGGCTGTGACCCAAGGAATCTCAGCGCGGGGAATCGGCCGGAAAGAAGGGCGCGGATCTGCTGTTCAATCCTACCTCAAGCCTCGCGGGGGGGGGGGGCATCCATCCGCAAACGGCGCAGAGCAGCACGGCATCATGCGGGGCGCCCCCAAGGGGGTGAATTCTGCCTGCTGTGAAGACTGTTGGTGCAGTGGGCAGTCTGGAGCGAACGCGTCTCTTCCCTGCTTTTCCCTGATGTCGCCCCAAATTCCGGTTCTGCTTCTGGAAGGAATGAGCGAGGCCGACCGCAAGGCCTATGTCATTGCCGTAAACAGGCTGGCGGCGCTCGCTGGCTGGGACCGCGAGCTGCTGGCCTGGAGCTGGGCGATCTGTCAGCGCTGGTGCCAGACTTCGACTTTGACGCCATCGGCTTTGAAATCGCGGAGGTTGAGGCGCTGCTGAACGAGGCGAATCCGAAGGAGGTAATCGAAGACGCCGTTGAGGAGCCGGAGCGGAAGGCTCCGCCTGTCACGCGCAAGGGGGGATATCCCACCTGCCGGAGCCGAAGAGCAATATTATGCCGTGCTGGACGACGTATTCATGGCTGCGTAACTTAAACCAAATAGCCTCCGGCAAACCCGGGGCGGTTCAATCACCCTTTCCCATCGGTTCCGATTGCGGCGCCTGTGGCGTGCGAGCCAATCGTTATAGGGCGCCCAGTGATTTGGCTCAGATGGCAAAGATCTTCATCAGCGCCTTGTCGTCGCGCACCAGGGGATGATTGAGCAGGATTTCCACCTGGCGGAAGCCGCGCTGTTCGGTGAGCGAAATAACGCGACACAGTTTTTCGAACTTGTCGTCGCTGTCGATCACCTTCTGCGTGTCGAGGTCATCAATGCTGGTGCGGAATATGATTTCCACGAAGCGATCGATGTGCCCGCAGGCGCGATCGATGTGGAGCGGCATCGTGCCCCCGTAGTTCGAACCAACGACGAAACATGAGATAATGCGTGCGTTCGTCGGCACGATGCTTTCGACCGCAGAGATACACCGCCGCGAACGAATGCGGCGGGTGGCTGACGTTACCTTGCATGTTGCAACGCCGCACCTACCCGCTGCACCCTAGGCATCGTCGGCCACTTTGAATTCAGATACCCGACCTGACTAGTTCTTAATCTATATCAATATTAATGGGAATTTTGAAGACGGGTTATGGGGAAGTACAATATTAAAATTGTAATAACTTGGCAATGGAATGTTAATCTATAATAAAATGTTATTGAAGAAACGGGGGAACTTTCATTTATCATCATCGTTTCCCGATATAGCTCCCTGCCAGGGAGGAAAAAAGGGATCAATATATGGATTTGAAAAAATTTGGGCATTCCGCTCGTCGGAATGCTACGTCTTCGCGCGCACTTTTGGGTGCGACTGGCCTTGCAGGTTCGCTCGGAATTTTGATGTTGGCCTTGCCTAATACCGCGCTGGCTCAGAATGAATGCGGCGCGCTGCCTGGGGCCGGCGGTCTGGTTTCCTGTCCTGCATCCGGCAATCCCTATCCGGCCGGCATCACCTACCTTCCCACGGCCGGCCTGACGGTTGTTCTCCCGGCCGACGTTTCCATTCAGACGGCTACGCCTGCAACCCCCGGTGTTCAGATGGTCGGCGCGGGTGATCTGGCAGTCGACGGCAGCGGCGCGTCAATCGCGACCAGCGGCGCGCTTTCCAATGGCGTGACGGTTTCCAGCCTGGGCGGTTCGGCAGACGTGGGACTTGCATCGGTCTCCACGACCGGTGCGGGATCGACGGCGGTCTCCGCCCTAACAGACACAGGCGCCGCCAGCGTGATAACGACCGGCAACGTCACCTCCACCGGCCGCGGTGGAGCAGGCATTTCGGCAGTGTCGGCAACGGGCGATGCATTCGTAACCGCAAACAATGTCAGCACCGTCGCTGCGCTGCCTGCGGACACGGCGACTAGCCGCAGCGCCATTTTCGCGCAGGGCGCCAACGCAGCGGTAATTTCCACCGGCACGGTGACGACGGCGGGTCGTGCTTCCTTGGGTGGAGTCGCCGATGCCATCTCCGTCACGGGGACGGCGGGTAATGCCAGCGCAGTCGTGAATAATGTCGCGGCCAGCGGCGACACGTCGCGCGCGATCGCGGTGACGGCCAGCAACAATGCCAGTGCTACGGTAAATGGGCTGGTTTCGGCTTCAGGCCTCGGCGCAGATGCGTTGGCGGTCACGGGCGGAAATCTCGCGCTGGTCACTGTGGGGCCGAATGGTCGCTTATCAGCGGCTGACGGCAACCTCATCACGCTAACGTCGGTCAATGGCAGCACCCTGTCCAACTCCGGCACGATCGGTTCCAATCCCAATGGTTTGGCGGTCCAGGCGCTTGGCGGTCCGGCAACGATCAACAACAGCGGTTCCTTGTCCAGCAACATTGTCCTGACTGCCGGCAACGATACGGTGAACAACAGCGGCACATTCGTCGTTGGCCCCAACCCCGATTTCGGAGCGGGAACCGACGCCTTCGTCAACACTGGCGTGGTCAGCCTTGGCGCGGGCGCAACGGTGGCGGGTGCATCGACATTCACGGGTCTGGAGAGCTTTTCGAACGCCGGCCTGATCGATCTGCGCAACGGTGTAGTGGGCGATAGCCTCACGCTTCCGGGCACCTTTTCGGGCACGGGCGCAAGCCAGTTGGGCGTCGATGTGCGGGCTGGCGGCAGCGATCGTCTGATCCTGGGTGGTGCTGCCACGGGGACAACGACCGTGCTGCTTGATACGCCGTCCCTTACCGCACCCATCTTCACCTCGGGCGCCGTCATCGTTCAGGCGGGTGCCCCGTCCGCGGCGTCGGCTTTTCAGTTCAACGGGGGCTTCCAGAATGCAGGCCTCGTTCGATATGAAGTCGCTTATGACCCGGCTACCCTGTCCTACAGCGTCACGGGCGGACCAAGCGACGCGGCGTTCCGCACGCTCAATTATGTGGATGGCGCCCGCAGCCTGTGGATGAAGTCCGCAGACGTGGTCACCGCGCAACTGCGGTCGCGCCGCGACTCACTCTGGGCCCATGGCGATGCTGCGAACTCCGGCAAGTTCTGGCTACAGATGCACGGATCGGTTGAGGATCGCGGTGGAAGGCGGACGGTGTCCAGCTTTGGGCAGAGCCGTGTCATCAACACAGGCTATAAGCAGGATTATTACGGGGGACAGGCCGGCTTCGACTTCGGTGGTGGCGTTGGTGAAAAGGGTGGCTTCGCCTTCGGTGTGACCGGCGGCTATATAAACTCCTCGCAAAACTTCGCTGCTTCGCCGGACAGGATCACCTTCAACGCGGTGAATGCCGGTGTCTATGGCAGCTTCACCTCGGGCAACATATTTGCAAACGTCCTCGGCAAATATGATCATTATTGGGCCAACGCCAACAGCCCGACCGGCGGCTTCAAACAGAAATTCAATGGCTCCGTCTATGGTGTACGTGGCGAGGTCGGTCTGCGGTTCGGCAGCGACGCCTTCTTCATCGAGCCTGCCGCAAGCCTGTCCTACACGCGCTCGGACATCGACAACTTCTCGGTTCTTGGCACCACCGCGGACTTTAACGAGGACGATGGCCTGCGGGGCCGCATCGGTGGGCGTGTCGGCGGACAGGTGCACATTGGGGACACGGCCGTGCTGGCACCCTATATAGGAGCCAACTATGTCCACGAGTTCAAGGGACGGGACGAGGTAAGCTTTAGTAACGGCGTGCAGACGGTCGCCTTCACCAATGACCGCATGAGGGATTATGGTGAAGCGGTTCTGGGCGTCACCATTGGCCAGACGAGCGGCATTTCCGGCTTCTTGGAGGCCAACTATGTGCGCACTTTCAGCAACGGCGGTGGCTCCAACAGCCTTGAAGGCGCTGGCGGAAGGGCGGGCTTGCGCATCCGCTTCTGAATGCACGGGTGCCGCGGTCGATCAGGCCGCGGCACCTGATAGCGAACAGGATCGGAAGACGCCTTTGGCCGGATTTTCATTCTAAGGGGCCGGTCGGGGACGCGACGCTGGCCAGACCATGGGCCTCTAAGGTCTGGCTCCTGGGCAGACTGGGCAGACTGGGCAGCTGAAAGCTGCCCTATGTGTTTTGCCCAACGAGGCGCCCACTCGTTTCGGTCACTTAGCCATCAACTTGCATTCTCTTAAGCAGATACTCGACGTGGCCAGAACAACGCTCACAGGGAAGATGGCAATGAACAGCCGATAAAAAAATGCGGAGCATGTCACACGGCCATCCTCTGCCTCGTCATGACGGTATCCAACAGCGATGAAAGGATCCGACACATGAATGACCGCGCTGATGTCTACGCCGCTGGCGGGCCTCTTTTCAAAGCCTGGTACGATCTGTCGATGCAGGTGGAGAAATCCGGTCTCGAAAAAAGCCTGCTGGAACTGGTCAAGATCCGTGCCTCCCAGATCAACGGCTGCGCCAACTGCCTCAACATGCACACGTCCGATGCACGCAAAGCGGGCGAGACGGAGCAGCGCATCTATTTGCTCGGTGCGTGGGCGGAGGCGCCATGCTACAGCGCCCGCGAACGGGCAGCTCTCGGCTGGACCGACTGTCTAACGGAAGTTGCCACGAAGCGGGCACCTGACCATGTTTATGCTGAGCTGGCGTCGGAGTTCAGCGCGGAGGAGCAAGTGCAACTGACGCTGGCGATCAATATCATCAACGGCTGGAACCGTCTGGCTGTCGGCTTCCGTCTCTACGATCCCGCGCTCGGCTGGCCGTCGTGACCGACGATAGCGTGACCAGCTTCGACGCGCAACGAGCCGCCTTGCTGCGCGTCGCCTATCGCATGCTCGGCTCGATGGCCGATGCGGAGGACATGCTGCAGGAAGCATTCATCCGCTGGGCCAGAACCGACAGGCAAGCTGTGCGCGTCCCCGCCGCTTTTCTCCGCCGCATGGTGACACGCCTCTGCCTCGACCACCTCAAGTCCGCACGGGTGCGGCGGGAAGACTATATCGGGCCCTGGCTCCCCGACCCGATCGTGGAGGCGGAACCGCTGGAGGATGTCACCCTCCCCCTCATGCTTGCCCTTGAGCGCCTTTCCCCACTCGAACGAGCGGCATTCCTGCTTCACGACCTGTTCGGTGAGAGCTTCGATGATATAGCCCGGTCCATCGGCCGAGACGCTGGCGCCTGCCGCCAGCTTGCAGCCCGTGCGCGGGAGCATGTACGCAGTGAGCGAACGCGATTTCCTGTCGAACGCGACCATGGACTGGCGATCGTTGCAGCCTTTTACGAAGCATCCCGGGCTGGCGATGCCGCGAAGCTCGGCTCGCTGCTCGCCGACGATGTGCGCTTCCATTCCGACGGCGGCGGCAAACGTCCAGCGGCAAGCCGTATTCTCGATGGCGCCGTTGAGGTTTTGCGCGGACTATCCGCGATTTTTCGCCTGCGGCGCGGTCATCCTGAGTTGGTCAAGCAGGCCTTCGTGAATGGTCTGCCCGGCTTTGTCACGCGAGAGGCAGATGGCATATTGCAGACGACAGCTCTGCTCATTGAAAACGACCATGTGAAAGCGATCTATGTCATGCGGAACCCCGACAAGCTCCGGCATGTGGAAAAACTGATCCACTAATTGCTGCAGACATATCATGTACCGAACGGCGATCGACTACAGACGTTGGCGCGATGGAATCAATCCACGGAAAGGTCGTTATTCAGCAGATAGATCACACGAGATTTGCCCTGCGCTCCGGTGCCAGCAAGCCCCTTTTACCAGAATTAATTCGTCGCCGAAGGAGCTGAGGAGCGCCTCAGGCTTTGTGCGGCGAAGCACACTTAAAGCAAAGACTTCCCATGAAGATCGCGATCTCGACCGAGCTCAACTACTACGTGCCTGAAAAGGCCGATCTGCTGCTGCAGCTGGAGGCGGCGATCATCCCTGAACAGCGGGTGCTCGACGCGTACATCCAGCTGCCGCCAACGGAACACTTTGCACGTATCGCGGGGCACGACACCATCGGCGACCGAATCTGGCTGCGCACCCAGGGTCAGCTGACTGTGCGATACGACGCCATGGTCGAGATCAACCGGCTGACGGCCGACATCGCCCAGTTCGACGCGGTGCCCCCGCACCGTTTGCCGGGTGAGGTAATCGAGTACATCCTGCCCTCTCGCTACTGCGCCTCGGACGAGTTTCAGCCCATCGTTTCTGACCTGTTCGGTGACACCATCGGCGGGCAGCGCGTGGCTGCGATCCGTGATTGGATCGGCGCGAATCTGACTTACGAGGCGGGCAGCTCGACCGCAGCAACCGGTGCCATGGACACCTACCATTCGCGTGATGGTGTCTGCCGCGACTTCGCGCACCTGATGATCAGCATGGCAAGGGCGAGCGCCATCCCTGCGCGCTTCTGCAGCGTTTACGGCATCGGCGTGGAACCGCAAGACTTCCATGCTGTGGCCGAAGTCTTCCTCGACAACACCTGGTACATGGTAGATCCGACGGGCATGTCTACGCCCGACACGATGGCGAAGATCGGCGTCGGCCGCGATGCCGCCGACGTGTCATTCCTTACCAGCTACGGCAGTGTCGAGATGCAAAGCCAATCGCTTCAGGTAACCCCCGTGACCTAAAGACCGTCCGGGTCAATTCTGCGAGGATGGTTTGTCCAGACCCCTACCGGAATTGATACGCGTTCTTCCATCTATTCGCGCTTCAGGCCGGCCGCACGACGACGCGGACGTCTGGCGCATCAAATGGGAGCGACGGTCCACCCCATGAGCTCTCAGGGGCTTCCGACCCATCCCGGTTGTTCAGCCGCTAATTTTCCGTTCTCAACTGCGGTCGGTCTGCTTCTTCATTCTGCATGCCCAAGACTGGCCGATTTCGGACTGACGCGTTCGGAGCGGAGATGTAGGGATCGCGGCCGTTCATATGGCTTTGACTATCGCCCCTAGTCGCCGTTGGCATCGACTGTGAAAATCATCGTTTTACCTCGTGACGCAGGATCCCATCCTGCCAATAACGCCGCCCGCACGCCCCGTGCGGCAATCGTGTCGTTGATGTGGGAACGCCCTTTCGGCAATCCTTTCATCAGGCGCTTGGGCGTAGGAAATTCCAGTATGGCCTCGCGCGGCATGTCTTGCTGACGCAACGAGACAGTCATGCCCTTCCAGCCATCACCAGAGGATAGCTGGGGCTCGCTCAGCAGTTCCCAGTCATATTTGAATCCGTCGATTTCGACTGTGCCGCCATGGCTGCGGATATTGGACATGGTTCGCCCCTAGCATGCAGATGTCGGTACTTCACCCCCTTCACTGATAGTGCAGCGTCTTCCCGAACCCCTCATTCGCCTTGGTCATCCTGGCCAGCTTCCTGAGGTGACTGCGAACATGCCGCTCGAACCGTATATCGTCATGGATGCTCGTCGCCGGATATTCGTTCTGGCCGATCAGTTCCTTAAGGCGATTGGCGAACGCGGCCTGCTTTTGGGGGCAATCGCCATGCCTCAGCGCGCGACAAACCCACTCCTCGGCAGCGGCCTTGTCATAGTCGTCGCGCGCCTCATAACCGCGCCGGTCCGCCGCCGCCTGATCCAGCCTTGACGCCTCAATCCGGCGTTCCAGCCACATGCGGACCTGTTCTCCGTCCCATGGTTTCAATGAATCCGTCATCGCTGTTTCCCATTCCAGTTCTCGGCAAGGCGTGGATTGATGTACTTGCCCGTATAATGCAGCAGTGCGCATCGCTATAGCCGACAGACAATCAGGCGGTTAAATCGACCCATGGCCCGCAAGCGTTCGAAATACGATCCCTATGACCATCTCCCACAGGAAGATGAGGCTCCTGAAGCCTCCGTGCCCTGTTGGCTGTGCGGCCGACCAACCGGCAAGACCATCGTCTGGCATCACCCCATACCCAAGAGCCGCGGCGGGCGCGATGTCGTGCCGATGCACTCCATTTGCCAGCAGACGCTGATTGCCAACTTCACCAATTCCGAACTTCAACGCCACGGGATGGAGGTGGCGGGCCTGTTGGAAAATCACAACGTGCGCAAATTCGTCGACTGGGTGGCGAAGAAGGATCCGGACTTCACGGCGACCATCGCGAAGAAGCAACGCTGATCGGGCGGACTGTCGGCGCTACAGTCCCTCGTTCGATAACAGGAGTCATGACCTCCTGGACCCAGGGAATGGAAGATCGGTGGTCAGAAAGCGGCAGTGCGGATCAGACCGAAGGGATCGCATTCGTATCGCGCAATCCCGCGACCTTGAGATCAAGAAGGTTTTTTGCTAGCGGCTCTGGCTTCAACGGCAAATACGACGTGCCTTTGCAACACGCGGTGCGTCATCTAAATCGAATGTTCAAGGATAAACATTGCCTTCCTATAAAGCTCCCTCGTTCCAAGACCGTATTGCCGCAGCAGGATCGGCCAAGCAAAAGGCCTTGGATGCACTGAAAGCCAAGCCGCCCATCGACGAGGCAGTTATGGCGGAACGGCGTCGAGCGCGCGAAGCGCAGGATCAAGCAATTGCAATCGAGCGGGCGGCCAAGGCTGAAGCCGCTGCTTTAGCCAAAGCTCAAAAGGCGGAACGCAGAGCGGCCGAGCAGGCGGCGGAAGCTGAAAAACAAGCCGCGGCTGAGGCTGCGGCAGCACTCAAGGCCGCGAGGCTGACGCCCCCCAGCGCTGCTGAAATGAAAGCCGCTCGGGATGCTCGCTACGCTGCGCGCAAAGCTCGAAATAAATAGCTGATGCCGCCCTCCTACAGGAGGGTTGCGAGGATGCCCGACGCGCACCGTCCAGGGCGAGTTGCTCAGGGCAACGTGCCGACACGCAGCATCCACGCTAATTCTGGAGAACAGTATGGCCGATTTGTATCAGAAGGCACTGGAGTCGGAACGCCGAAGCCTGTGGGCCGAATGCAGGCTGAAAGGCCTTGCAAAGGATACTCCGGAGCGCATCCGTATAGCGGAACTGGACGAATTGCTTGCGAAGCATAAAGCCAAGAAAGGCGGCGGATCTGCTCCGTCCGGCCCTGAGGCGGAAATTCCATGAACGGTTACATCAAATTCGAGACGCCCGATGGCGATGTCCTCGCGATTAATGCAGACCGTGTCAGCTTTGTTCGACGTTACAGAGGAACTGATCAAGCCAGCGCCATTAATTTCGAAAAGGGGCATTACATCGTCGTCAGGGGCGACCTCGATGCAGTAATGGAAGCGCTCGCCGAGGCGTAATTCGCTGAGTTTGACCCTTTGTAGCCGTTCGGCCGCCAAATTTCTGGCCCTAGCTGCGGACCAGCCGCTTTTTCAACTCCTGCATCGTACGATGGCCGTTTGCTGACTGGCGACTTTCCGGGCAGCGGGAGCCGGAAGCTGCCGCTCCGCCGCGACCATCGTACGATGCAACAAAATCGGCAATAGGGTTGCGGAGATAAATTCTAGATCAGGTTGAAAACTACGCAGCCTGAGCAGATGCGAGGATAGCATCTCTGACCCACGTGCCCAAAAACCACGCCGGCAAACCCTTCAGAACTGCGCCATTCCTCAGGCGCAGCATGCCCGAAGGCGAAAATTAGTTACCTTGTCAAACTGAATGGTGCGGTCGAGAAGACTCGAACTTCCACGGCCTTTCGGCCACAACGACCTCAACGTTGCGCGTCTACCAATTCCGCCACGACCGCACATCTGAAGGGAAACCGGCGGTGCCGGTGCCTTGGTAGGAGGCGGCCCTTAGCAAAGGCCTTGGACCCATGCAACAACCGATCTTCATGTGCGTTTCTTTTGCCGGGTGTTGGCGATGATTCAGGCGAGCGCGGAAGAGGAGAAGGTCGCATGTCCCCCCGTTTCTGGTTGTTCAGCTTGGCGAGCGCGGGGGCCGCGTTGGTCAGTGGGCTAGGCCTTGGCCTCTACGCGACGACGCCGCCACGGCTGTCCTTCACCGATGTGCAATCCTCCTCCTATCCCGCGTCACCTATCTCGGTCGCGCAATCGGAAAGCAGCACCGATCTCGCCGGGCCTGAGGAGATCAACTGCAAGGGGTGCGGCCCGACCCTCGCAGACCGGCAAATGGCAAGCATGACTGCGGGCTGGAGCGGCTATGATGATCCGGTTGTGCAGCATTATGAAGCGCAGGATCAGCAAGCCGACGATTGGCAACCGCTTGAGGATGCCCCGCCATCGCCGATGCACAGACTGCCAGCCAACATAGACCGGTTTGCGAACGGTGACGATGCGCAGCCGCAGCCGACGCAACTGGCGCAAGGCAATGGCGCGAAATTCGATTCTGCGCCTGCCGTTTCACCCGTTCCCTATTAGGCAAGGCAGCGCAGAGGCCCGACGCACTGGCTGACCCAAGCAAAAGGGGAGGAAAGCGCTCTGCCTTTCCTCCCCCTCATCCTATTCCGCAGCCACCACCTCGGCGCTTGCATCGCTCAAAGGATGGGTCAGCCGGTGCACCATCTCCTTGGGGCAAACCTGCCAGAAATGACGCCGCCAGCGATCCCAATCATCCAGGATCGTGTTCGACCATTTGCTGTCGGTCGTGACCGCATGCTCGGCGATCAGCGCCTTTAGCTGCGCTTCCCAATGGGCGCTTTCCAGCCGCTGCCAGATGATGTTTTCCGGGTTGGCGCGCCGTTCGAAGCTGCCGTCCTCGTCCAGGATGAAGGCCATGCCGCCGGTCATACCCGCGCCGAAGTTCGCGCCCGTGCGCCCCAAGATCACCGCCGTGCCGCCGGTCATATATTCGCAGCCATTGGCGCCACAACCCTCGACCACCACCTGCGCGCCCGAGTTGCGGACGGCGAAGCGTTCACCCGCCTGTCCCGCCGCGAACAGCTTGCCCGCCGTCGCGCCGTAGAGGACGGTGTTGCCGATGATGGTGTTGTCCTTGCTCGTCAGCGGCGAGGAAACCGTCGTGCGCACGACGATGGTGCCGCCCGACAGGCCCTTGCCCACATAATCATTAGCATCGCCAAAGACTTCCAGCGTGATGCCCTTGCACAGGAACGCGCCCAGCGACTGACCGGCCGACCCCCGCAGCCGCACGGTCAGGTGCCCGTCCGCTAGGGCAGACATGCCGAACCGCTCGGTCACCGCCGCCGACAGACGGGTGCCAACCGCACGATGCGTGTTGCGCACCGTATAGGTCAGCTGCATCTTCTCGCCCCGCTCGAACACGGCCTTGGCATCGCGCATCATCTGCGCGTCCAGGCTGTCGGGCACCTCGTTGCGCCATGCGGTGAGGCTGAAGCGCCGCTGGTCATCAGGCGCGTCCACCTTGGCCAGGATGGGGTTCAAATCGAGGTCGTCGAGATGCTCGGCACCGCGATTAACCTGCTTCAGCAGGTCCGTGCGCCCGATCACTTCGTCCAGGCTGCGATAGCCCAGCCGCGCCAGCACTTCGCGCACTTCCTCGGCGATGAAGGTCATGAGGTTGATGACCTTCTCCGGCGTACCGGTGAACTTCTGGCGCAGCTTTTCATCCTGCACGCACACGCCCACGGGGCAGGTGTTGCTGTGGCACTGGCGCACCATGATGCAGCCCATGGCCACCAGGGAGAGCGTGCCGATGCCGAACTCTTCCGCGCCCAAAATCGCCGCGATCACGATGTCGCGCCCGGTCTTAAGGCCGCCGTCCGTGCGCAGCTTCACCCGATGGCGCAGGCCATTGAGCGTCAGCACCTGATTGGCTTCGGAAAGCCCCATTTCCCAAGGTGTGCCCGCATATTTGATCGATGTCTGCGGCGACGCGCCCGTGCCGCCGACATGGCCCGCGATCAGGATGACGTCGGCATGCGCCTTCGCGACGCCCGCCGCCACCGTGCCGATACCCGCCTGGCTGACCAGCTTCACGCACACCCGCGCGCGCGGGTTGATCTGCTTGCAGTCGTAAATGAGCTGCGCCAGATCCTCGATCGAGTAGATGTCATGGTGCGGCGGCGGCGAGATCAGCGTCACGCCGGGCGTCGAGTGGCGCAGCTTCGCGATGAACTCGGTCACCTTGAAACCGGGCAGCTGGCCGCCTTCGCCGGGCTTGGCGCCCTGTGCGACCTTGATTTCGATCTCTTCGGCGGACCCCAAATATTCCGCATGAACGCCAAAGCGGCCCGACGCGATCTGCTTGATCACGCTGTTCGCATTGTCGCCATTCTCATAGGGCTTGAAGCGGGCCGCATCCTCGCCGCCTTCGCCTGACACGGCCTTGGCGCCGATGCGATTCATCGCGATCGCCAGCGTCTCATGCGCTTCCGGCGACAGCGCGCCCAGCGACATGCCCGGCGTCACGAAGCGCTTGCGGATTTCGGTCGTGGCTTCGACCTCGTCGATCGGCACTGCCTCCCGCGCGAAGTTGAACTCCAGCAGGTCGCGCAGATAGACCGGCGGCAAATCCCGCACGCCGCGCGAGAATTGCAGATAGGTCGAATAGCTGTCCGTCCCGACCGCCGTCTGCAACAGGTGCATCAGCTGCGCCGAATAAGCGTGGCTCTCGCCGCCGTTGCGCTGACGGTAGAAGCCGCCGACCGGCAGGCGCACCACCGCGCTGTCATAGGCCGCCTCATGCCGGAGTACCGCATTATGATGCAGCGACGCATAGCCTTCGCCTGAAATCTTGGCGGGCATGCCGGGGAACAAGTCGTTGACCAGCGCGCGGGACAGGCCCACCGCTTCGAAATTATAGCCGCCCCGATAGCTGCTGATGACGGCAATGCCCATCTTGGACATGATCTTCAGCAGGCCTTCGTTGATGGCGACGCGGAACCGTTCGAAGCAGGCTTCCAGCGTCAAATCGCCGAACAGGCCGCGCGCATGGCGATCGGCAATGCTGGCCTCGGCGAGATAAGCGTTCACCGTGGTCGCACCGACGCCGATCAGCACCGCGAAATAATGGGTGTCGAGCGCTTCGGCGCACCGCACGTTGATCGACGCGTAGCTGCGCAGCCCCTTGCGGACCAGATGCGTGTGCACTGCCGCCGCCGCCAGCACGCCCGCGATCGCTACCTTGTCGGCATTGACATGCTCGTCGGTCAGGAAGATTTCGGTGCGCCCTTCACGCACGGCCTGCTCCGCTTCCTCCCGGATGCGGGCAATCGCGGAGCGCAGCTGTTCCTGCCCACCTTCCGCCGGGAAGGTGCAGTCGATTTCCGCCACCGCAGGCCCGAAATGCGCCTTTAGCCGCGCCCATTCGGACGAGACCAGAACGGGCGATTCCAGCACCAGCACATGGCTGTTCTGCGTATCCTGCTCCAGGATATTGTGCAGGTTGGAAAAGCGGGTGCGCAGGCTCATCACATGCCGTTCGCGCAGGGAATCGATCGGCGGGTTGGTGACCTGGCTGAAATTCTGGCGGAAGAAATGGCTGACCGTGCGCGGCTTGTCGGAAATGACGGCCAGCGGCGTGTCATCGCCCATGGAGCCCACGGCTTCCTTCGCATCCTCGACCATCGGGGCCAGGATCAGCTCCATGTCCTCCAACGTCAGGTTAGCGGCCACCTGACGGCGCGTCAGCTCCGCCTTGTCCCACGCGGGCAGGGTGCTTTGCGCCTCGGGCAGATCACCGACCTTCATGAAGTCCTTGATCAGCTCGGCATAGGGTCGCTCGCCCGCAATCTGGTCCTTGATCGCGCGGTCGTCATAGATTGCGCCTTCCTGCAAATCGACGGCGATCATCTGCCCGGGACCCATGCGGCCCTTCTTGACGATGGTGGTTTCGGGCACGACGACCATGCCGGTCTCCGAACCCACGATCAGCAGATTGTCGCCGGTCAGTGTGTAGCGCAGCGGCCGCAGCGCATTGCGATCGACGCCCGCCACGACCCAGCGGCCATCCGTCATCGCCAGCGCGGCAGGGCCGTCCCACGGCTCCATCACGGAGGCGAGATATTCATACATGTCGACATGGCTCTGCGGCGTTTCGCCCGCAGCCGCCTGCCACGCCTCGGGCACCAGCATCAGCTTGGCCGTCGGCGCGTCGCGGCCAGACCGGCAGATCGCCTCGAACACGGCGTCGAGCGCGGCGGTATCCGACGCACCCGCCGGGATCACCGGCTTGATGTCCTCCGAATGATCCCCGAAGGCCAGCGAAGCCATCTTGATCTCGTGGCTCTTCATCCAGTTCTTGTTGCCGCGAATGGTGTTGATCTCACCATTATGCGCGAGCGTGCGGAACGGCTGGGCCAGCCACCATTGCGGGAAGGTGTTGGTCGAATAGCGCTGGTGGAAGATCGCGACCCGGCTCTCGAACCGCTCGTCCCGCAGGTCTGGATAAAAGACCGACAGCGATTCAGCGAGGAACAGGCCCTTATAGATGATCGACCGGCACGACAGGCTACAGATGTAGAAATCCTGTATCTGCGCGGCGATGACCTTCTTCTCGATCCGGCGACGGATGAGGTAGAGGTCCTTCTCAAATTCGACCTGATCGCGCTCTTCGGGCATCGGCCCGGCGATCATGATCTGCTCGATCTCGGGACGGGTGCGCTGCGCCTTCTCGCCAATGACGGACACATCGACGGGCACCTGACGCCAGCCATAGATGGTGTAGCCCGCCTCGATGATCTCGGATTCGACGATCGTGCGGCAGGTCTCCTGCGCGCTCAAATCCGTGCGCGGCAGGAAGATCATGCCGACGGCCAGCCGGTTGGGCAGGGGCTTATGCCCGGAATCCGCGATCGCATCGTCAAAGAAGCGCACCGGCAGGTCGACATGAATGCCCGCGCCATCGCCGGTCTTGCCATCCGCATCGACCGCGCCACGGTGCCACACGGCCTTCAGCGCATCGATCGCCGAAGCGACCACGCGGCGGCTCGCCCGGCCATCCGTCGCGGCGACAAGGCCGACGCCGCAGGCATCGCCTTCCATCTCCGGATGATACATGCCCTCGGCAGCCAGGCGCGCGCGCTCTTCGGGGCTCGCCATATATCGGGTCTGATCGGTCATCACTTCGGTTCCCTTGATCCGGGTATCACTGGTATTCGTTCACTTGCGGAGGCCTCATGGCCGCTTCTGTTTGCTTGGCAAAACAGGCGGAGGGGGGACTCGCAATATCCTGCGCGGTAGCGAAGCAGTTTCTCGGAGAAAGCGATCATAAAGCGCTTCCTCAAACTCTCGTGTCCGTTGCGACACATAGGAAATGACTGGCAAAGGCGGCATTTCGCTGCTGGTCAGTGCAGAAGCAAATTTTGCCCCGGGAGTGGAGCCGACAAATGCATAGGCAGCGGTGATATCCTCTGCCGACATCTGACTTTCGAACAAGGCTCCATAGCCCTCTTCGAGAGCAGTCGTTCTTAACACAACATATTCTCTTGCCCCTTCGGTCGCCAACTTGTCGGCCGTGGCTTTGCAAGCAGCAATTGAGGGATCGCAGCTGGCTGGCTTATAGGCCCGGATTGAACCTACCAACGAGCGGAGGAGCGATCTTTGGGCTTGATCTTCGCTAAACTCAAACCGTGGCCCGCTCCGCTCTATTAAGCGATGTGCAAGCGCGATCGCCGACTTCCCCGGCACAGGAAGGCGGTCTGCGGGTTGCGCTACCGCCATTGCTGGTATGCCGCAGATACCAGCCAACAGGAAAAGCGCCCGCATCACGCCGCAACCCTCTCGCCAGCCACCGCCTTGGCCTTCGCCTTCAGATAGCGGTGCATATGCTCGGTCACATCACGCCCGTCGCGGATCGCCCACACCACCAGCGAAGCGCCCCGCACGATGTCGCCAGCGGCGAACACGCCGTCCATCGACGTCATCATCGTCTTGTGATCGACACGCAGCGTGCCCCAGCGGGTGACCGACAGATCCTCCGCGCCGAACAGCTTGGGCAGCTCTTCGGGATCATAGCCCAGCGCCTTGATGACGAGATCAGCGTCCAGCGTGTGTTCGGTGCCCGGATCGGCCTCCGGCGCGCGGCGGCCCGAAGCGTCGGGCTGGCCAAGGCGCATCTTCGTCACCTTGACGCCGGTGACATGTTCCGTGCCCTCAAACGCGATCGGCGCGGAAAGCCAGACGAACTCGACGCCTTCCTCCTCGGCATTCTGCACCTCGCGCTGCGATCCCGGCATATTTTCCCGGTCACGGCGATAGAGGCACTTCACCGAAGTCGCACCTTGACGCACGGCCGTGCGGACGCAGTCCATCGCCGTGTCGCCGCCGCCGATGACGACGACCTTCTTGCCATTGGCATGCAGGGAGCCGTCCTCATGCTCCGGCACTGCGTCACCAAACCCGGCCTTGTTGGAAGCGATGAGGAAGTCGAGCGCCTTGACCACGCCCGGCGCGCCGACCCCCGGCGCCTTGATGTCGCGCGGCTTGTAGACGCCGGTGGCGATCAGGATGGCGTCATGGCGGCTGCGCAACTCTTCCATCGACGCATCGCGGCCGACCTCAAAGCCTTCATGGAAGACAATGCCGCCGTCCTTCAGGCGCTGGACCCGGCGCATGACCACATCCTTTTCCAGCTTGAAGCCGGGGATGCCATAGGTCAGCAGCCCGCCCGCGCGGTCGTGCCGGTCATAGACATGCACCTCATAGCCCGCCACGCGCAGATATTCGGCGGTTGTGAGCCCCGCCGGACCCGCCCCGATGACGCCCACCGACTGACCCAGCGGCTTGCCAGGCACCAGCGGCTCAACCCAGCCTTCTTTCCAGGCGGTGTCGGTGATGAACTTTTCGACAGAGCCGATCGTGACCGCGCCATGGCCTGAAAATTCGATGACGCAATTGCCTTCGCACAGCCGGTCCTGCGGGCAGATGCGGCCGCAAATCTCCGGCATCGTGCTGGTCAGGTTCGACAGCTCATAGGCTTCGCGCAGCCGTCCCTCGGCCGTCAGGCGCAGCCAGTCGGGGATATGATTGTGCAACGGGCAATGCGTCGCGCAATAAGGCACACCGCATTGCGAGCAACGCGCCGCCTGCTCTTCGGCTCTTTCCAGCAGGAAGCTGCTGCTAATTTCCAGGAAATCGTCGGCGCGATCGTCGGCCGAACGCTTCTCGGGATAGGCTTGGCCCGTTCCCACGAATTTCAGCATCGGATTGTCAGCCATGATGAGTCCCTAAAATCTATTCAGGGCTCACATAGCAGAAAAACCGCCAAAGTCACGCGGATTCGAGCATAAAGGTCATGCTAGCTGACCTAAACTGAGACTATTTCCAACACGCTTGATCGAACGGGCGATCGGTAAGGCTAAATCTATGACCGATTCGGCCCTACCTTAACCACAACCATATGAGCGCGCCCGTCCCAGCGATGATCCGATACCAGGCAAAGGGGACAAAACCCTGGCGAGAAACCAAGCCGACGAACCACCGGATAACCAGCAGCGCGACGATGAAAGACACGACAAAGCCCAGCGCGATGCTGCCCCAACCCACGGTCGCCGAGGTGACGGCGCTGCCCTTTTTCAGCAGCTCCAGCGTCGATGCGCCCAGCATCGTCGGGATAGCCAGAAAGAAGCTGAACTCCGCCGCCGTCCGCCGCTCGACGCCCAGCGCCAGCGCGCCCATGATTGTCGCGCCCGACCGGCTAACCCCCGGGATCATGGAAATGCACTGGATGAACCCGATGCCGATCACTCGCGCCAATGGGATGTCGGCAATGCCGTGAAAGCGGTTATCCTTCGCCATCCGCTCGATCGCCAATATGGCGATGCCGCCGATGATCAGCGCCCAGGCAACCACCTGAGGCGCACCCAGCAGCACTTCGATATAATCATGCATCGCCAGCCCGACCACGACGGACGGCAGAAAGGCGACCAGCAGGTTGCGCAGAAACCGCCAACTCATGGGTTCCTTGCGCAGCAGCCCCATCGCCACCGCCCAAAACGTCCGCCAGTACAGCACCACCACCGCCAAAATCGCGCCCAGCTGAATGATGACGTTGAACATTGCCCAGGTTGCTGCATCATAGCCCAGCAACTCGCTCGCCAGTATCAGGTGCCCGGTCGATGACACCGGCAAGAATTCGGTCAGCCCCTCGACGATGCCAAGCAGGATGACCGTCAGAAAATGGAGGTCCATGGGCGGCTCTGGTCCTTGAACTGGAAAGGGAAATCCGCGCGGAACCCGGCGGAGGAAAGATCGCGCTTATTGTGCAGATGCGGGACGCGCGTGCAATGCACGGCAACGCTCATCGCCGCGCCATCCCGTCATTCCATCGACAGTTGAACAGGCGGCGATGGCTCGCGCGCTCAGGTCAGGCCTTGACGCGTCCGGCGAAGCGGCCATGGCGGCGGTAGCGGACCAGCCAGCTATCGGCGATCGCCTCCATCGGCGTGGGTGACACGCCCAACTCAGCAAGCCCCGGCATGCCCGCCGACACGATATTGTCCTTCTGCAACATCGCATATTGGTCCCGCGTGATCGGCGCGCCCGGCAGCCAGCCAAAGCTCGCGATGGTCGATGCGATCGGCGCAGGCACCGCGATCAGGCTGCGATTGCGACCAATGGCCTTGGCGATCCAGCCGTTAAGCTCCATCATGCTGAGCTGTCGCGGGCCGCCCAATTCGAATGTCTTGCCGCCGTGAAGGCCGGGGTCCGCCGCCGCATTGACGACCGCCTGCGCAACGTCGGCGACATAGACCGGCTGGAACTTCGTATTGGCGCCGATCACCGGAACCACCGGCAGGCGGCTGATCAGGTCGGCGAAACGGTTGAGGAACTGATCTTCCGGCCCGAAGATGATCGACGGACGAATGATGGTCGCGGCAGGGAAAGCTGCCCGAACCGCCGCCTCGCCCGCAGCCTTGGACCGTCCATAGGCGGAAGGGCTCTCCGCATCCGCGCCGATGGCCGAGACATGAACCAGCGCCTTGATCCCGGCTTCCGCCGCGGCCTTCGCTACATTGGCCGCGCCGTCATGATGCGATCCTTCCAGGTCGCCGCTCAGCACGCCCACCAGATTGATGACGATATCGCTCCCGGCAATCGCCCGTGCGACGCTCTGCGCATTCCGAATATCCGCCGCAATGAGTTGCTTTTGCCCCAGCGCACCCAAAGGCTGGATGCGAAAGGCGCTCGCCAGGTCGCGCTGGGCTATGCGCACCCGCGCGCCGCGTTCCATCAGGGCCTGGGCGACCTGTCGGCCAAGGAAGCCGCCGCCGCCGAACACCGTAACCAGATTGTCCTTCATCACGCGTTCCATGCCTGTCCTGCTTGGGGAAAATGACTTAGCTCCCCTTGCAACAGCCGCCGCCCGCTGACAACAGCCGGGCGGCGGTCCCTGTTCCTTTTTTAACCGATCCAGCCCTGCAAGTCCGCGATCATCCACAGGCCCAGGCCGAGGAACAGCAGCGCCGCGCCGATCTGCAACGCGCGCATCGGCACCTTCTTCGCCAGCGCCTCGCCAAACAGCACCGCAGGCACATTGGCGATCATCATGCCCAGCGTCGTGCCCGCCGTCACCGCCAGCACATTGTCGAACTGTGCGCCCAGCGCCACCGTCGCGACCTGCGTCTTGTCGCCCATCTCCACCAGGAAGAAGGCGATCAGCGTCGTCACGAAAACCCCCGCCTTGGACGGCGCTTTCAGCGGCTCGTCCTCATCGATCTTGTCGGGGATCAGCGTCCATCCCGCCATTGCGATGAAGCTCGCCGCCACCGCATAGCGGAACCATGGCTGCGTCAGCACGCCCGCGATTGAATGGCCGACCAGCGCCGCAAGGAAATGATTGGCCATGGTGGCGAACAGGATGCCGAAAATAATCGGCACCGGCTTTCGGAAGCGGGTGGCGAGCAGCATGGCCAGCAACTGCGTCTTGTCGCCCATCTCGGCGAGCGCGACCAGTGCGGTAGAGGTGAAGAGAGCGTCCATCGATTTATATCCGGGGCCGGGCGAAGGGTTGAAGACGCAATGCCACCGCCTCCTCCCGCCCGGCCGGACAGGGAAGAGCCGATGCCATTGGTCTCGCCCGACACGGCCCGCTCAAGGCGTTCGCCTTGGCCTCCCATATCCCGCATGCCACGGCCTCTCGGCCAAATATGTTGACATACGGCCCGTTCGACCAAGCGAACGGCTGGCTACTCCCCAGATGACCGCCTGCCATTAGGAGAAATTGATGATGGATGCAATGGAGCGAAGGGCGGGGGAGGGCTTCACATCATCGCCGCTCTCAAAAGGCCGCCCAGCCCAGCGAGCGCGGCGACGGTCAGAGCGACCACCCACGCCGTAACAGTCCGGGGTTTGTCTTGATCTTCCTGTCTTTCCGCGAGGCTGGAGCCCGCCAGCGCCTGGCGATGCGCATAATCCAGAAATTCGTCGAGATTGCTCCACCCGTCGCGGTTCGCATCTTCCCAGGCGTCGTTTCTGGTCGCGTCGGTGCCGTTCGCCTTTTCCCATTGGTCGGACATGCCGTCTCCGTCGGAATCCGCATAAGGCGTTCCATCGGCTATCTCGGGAAGGATGCCGGGCTCATGGCGGATCTTGCCAGTGCCCTGCCTCACCTCCTTCACGATCCGTGTGTCCACCGTATCGCGGGGAAAGGCCCCGGCTGTCGTCAGCGCGCGATGATAGGCCTGCCTGGCGTCGATGACCGAGGCGCCAATGGGACAGGACGGCGTCTGCACCATCGCTTCGCGCACATAGGGCGGCGGCTCCCGGACGATCCTGCCATCAATATAATTGCCCGCCTCATATATCTGCGCGCGGCCGGTCGAATTCACCGACTGGCGAGCGATAATGTATCGCCCGGGCACCATATTGGGTCCGGCCTTGAAATAGTTTCCCACGATATTGACCGGGCTTCCGCCATGCTGTTCCCAAACTTCGACGAAATCGGAACGCGCATTGTAGATCAGGTTGTTGACCACATCGACGCAGGAACCGGGGAAGAAGTTGACGTCGGGATTCCTGTCGCCGTTATGGGCGCAGATATTGCCGAGGAACGTCAATTTCTGGCTGCCTGTGGCATCGCTGCTTAGAAGCGCGCATTTGTCATGCCGACGCAATCCCTCGGCAAGGATGGAATTGGATATCGTTATATTGTCGTTCTGCCCCTGACCGCCGACGGTTTCATCCTCCGACCATGACACGCTGACATGGTCGATGATGACGTTGCTGCTCTTCTCGAAGATGATCCCGCTGTCGGAAGCGCGCGTGTCCCCCCGATTGTCCAGCCGCACCCTGATGTGGCGAATGATGACATCATGCGTATTTTTGGCGACAAGGGGCGTCAGACCGTATCGGCCGCCCGCATGCGTGATCAGGATGCCGCCGCCGGGCGCCGTCTGTCCCGCGATGGTGATATAGGGATTGCGGATCACCGGCCGCTCGGTCGTCCAGCGGATGACCCCGCCGACCCGGAAAACGCATGTGCGCGGCCCGCGCGCATCGATGCAGGCGCGCAATGTTCCCGGGCCGCTGTCGGCCAGGCTCGTCACCGCTATGATCGCGCCGCCTCGCCCGCCCTGGGTGAACCGACCATAGCCGACCGCTCCGGGAAAGGCCTCCAATGTCCTGGCCTCGGCGGCCACGGGCATGATCGCCAGCAATAAGGCGACCGCTTTCGGCAGGCCCCAGGCGCGCATCGACGGCTCCCCGCCCGCGGGCAAGGGATGCCGCCTGATGTGCCCGGCGGGGACCATTTCCCCGGCCATGCCTGTTTCTCGCGCCGATTTCATGCCCCGATGATCGCCAAAGCGCTGCAAATCGAAACAACTATTCCGGACCTATCCGGGGAGGATAAGCGATCCCCCCAAGGAGTGGCCCTTGTCCGAAATCGCAAGTGTGGACCCAGTGGGGCTCCTGTAGAAAATCGGGATGGATCAAAGCCATGGGAAAGTTTCGTGATCGTCCGCCGTGCCCTGCGCGCCATCACGACCAACCTGTCCCGGCCGATGATCTCCACGGCGGCGCTGAACTGAGGATGGTGGGGGATGGCCTTGGAAATGCACTCTAAGGAACTGCGCGGCGGAACCTACCTCGCCCCGATATTCATGGCCACCATGCTCGTGGCGCTCGTCCTGCCGATGTTCTTCGAGGTCTACAGGACCGTCTATTATGGCACCATGTCCTATGATGACTATTCGCGCTATCTTCTGTGGGTGCTGGGCGAACCGGGCGGGAAGATCCCACCCAGCCCGCACGTCTATCGCATCGGTTCGGTAATCCTCGCCGCACCCTTCTACCAGCTGCCGGTCATCCTGTTTTCGGGTCAGGGCATCCACCACGCACCCGTCATGATGCAGCCGGAATATGTGAGAGCCTTGCAGGCAATGTGCGCGGCCAACGCGGCCTATGCGGCAATATCCGCGTGCATTGTCGGCCTCTATCTCGCCTTCTGGCGCAATGTTTCGGTGGGCTGGGCCTTTTCCGCCACCCTCATCTTCCTGTTGCTGACGCGCTATCTCGGCATGGGCTCCGCCGACGGCGTAGCGACGCTGCCGCTCGTAATCGCGGCCATTGCGATGATAGAGCGCAGGATCGCCATCTTCGCCGCCGCCGTCATCCTCGGGACTATCGTCAATGAAAAGGTGGCCCTGATCGCCTTCTTTGGCGCGAGCCTCCGCATGCTGTTCGTGGTGGAGCATCGCAAGGTCTATTTTGTCATGGCATGCGTCGCCGCCGTCGCGCTGGCAGCCTATGCGGCGACGGTCCTTACCCTCGCCATGCCCGGCCTCGACAATCAACGGGACCCCGGCACCTATGTTTCGGGGATGATCGGTTCGATCCGCCATCTTTTCGGCATGAAGGGTGCCTATCAGAATCTCTGGCCCCCGATCGTCGTGATCATCCTGTGGTGGACCGCAATTCGGCAGAGCCGTGACCCCATGGTCTATCTTTGCGACATCGGCGGCGTCATCGCCTTGTTCTTGTTCGCGCTGGCGCTGGACGTCCAATATAATGTCGGCCGCATCGTGATGTTCTCCATGCCGCTCTTTCTACTGGGCGCTGTGGAGAGCATGTCGCGGTCGCGACTGGGCGCGGCATCAGATACCCCGAACCGTCCGGTGCGTGGTGCGGCAAAATCCTCCGCCCCGATCGCGGCATTTCCCGAACATTCGTAAGGCATCAGCGGCAGCGAAAAGGAAAGGCGTTTTATGGCAAAGGCAATGCTCCTCGGACTGGTACTTGCAAGCGTCTTCCTGTCTGCGGCGGCGCAGTTGATCCTGAAGATCGGCATGTCGAGCGCGGCGGTGCAGAGCGCTCTGGCCCAGCCGGAGCAATCGCTGTTCCGCACGGCGATGGTGATCGCGACCTCGCGTCTGGTCATCCTCGGCCTGAGCTGCTTTGTGCTAAGCGCGCTCATATGGTTGCTGGTTCTGGCGCGCGTCGATCTCTCCACCGCCTACCCCTTCATCGGGCTGGGCCTCGTCATCACGGTGGCGTCGAGCTATTTCATCCTTGGTGAGCCGATATCGACCACCAAGCTTGTCGGCGTTGCGTCTATCGTCTTCGGCGTGGTGCTGATCGGCTTCTCCGTCTCCCCGACGGACAAGCCGGAACAGCTTTCCGGGAAGCTCGAACAGGCGTCCCGTCTCTGATTCCCGGTCCCCACGAGGGGATCATCATCACGCCATTTTCATGAGCAGCGGCTGAAACAGCGCGTCGCCGAAGGAACGGAACCGCTCGACCTCGCCTGATGCGCCCCCCGACAGGATCAGCGCGCGCATGTTCAACCGCGCGGCCACCGCCCAATCCCGTTCGACCCGATCGCCGATCAGCACCGCGCGATCGGCTGCGACACCCGACAGGCGCAACAGCTTTTCAAGACCTGCCGGATCGGGCTTGGGACGGCCAACGTCGGGATCAGTGGCCGCGACGATATAGTCGGCGGTCAGGTCCAGCGCCGCAAGTTTCGTGACCGCGGGATAATCCGAAAAGATCGCGATCCGCTTACCCTCGCGCGCTATCGCCTGGAACAGCTGCTGGATTCCCGGACGGCGGCAGGCCGCAAGCATGGACAGCGGCCGCTCTTCCATCCATTCGGCGACCAGCCCGCGCACCTCTTCGGGGGTGCAGCCCCTCTCGGCCGCCGGAATGCTGTATTGATCGGCCAGGAAATCCTGCGCCGGACCTTCGGCCAGCGCCTCGCGACAACGGCGAAAGGAACGCAGCGTCAGCAGCGCCTGAAGGCTTCGCCGAGCGACGGCATCCCGCAGCAGTGCCGCCAGCATCCGCGCGCGCAGCCGCCTTTGATCATAGAGCGTGCCATCCATGTCGAAGATGACGAGATCGATCGCGCTCCAATCGATCGGGATGGACTGCGCCACCATGCCGCGCCCGATCAGCCGACCTTGATGAGATAGGGCTGCGACAGCGAACTCAGCCACGGCAGGTCGACAAAGGTGGCGACCACCACCGCCAACACGGCAAGGCCGGTCGCGGCGAGCAGGCGGCGCGAACGGAACAGCCGTTCGGGCCGCTGCGCCACCGATCCCTGCCGCAACGCCAGCCACATATAGATGGCGAACAGGCCCGCGATGAAGGGAAAGGCGATGATATATTCAAGACGATATTTGATCAGGAACACCGCAATGAAAAAGGCCGACAGCATGGCATAGAGAAAGCAGGATACAGTGAGGTTCTCGCTCGTATAGCTGCGGAACGACTTGCGATAGCGGTGCAGCATCTCGACGCCCTGATCCGCGACGACATCGCGATATTCGCTCAGCCGCTTGGCGCCCATCAGGAATGCGCCCCCTGCCCAATAAGCAATGAAAAGGCTGGCCGGGGGCAGGGCGGTCGGGTCCACCATGGCCCAGCCCAGCAACAGGCGGATCGGATTGTTCACCGACTCGCTGATGACATCCAGGTAGACCTTGTCCTTCGTCCGGATCGGCTCGACATTATAGGTGATGCCCGACAGCCCGAACGCCACCGAAGCGACGAAGAACAGCTCCCCCAACTGGTAGCCGAGCAACAGCCCGAGCAGCAGCAAGGCGAGATATTCGGCATAGACCAGCACGGGCGAAAGCGCCTGATGAACGGCCGTGCGCTGCGACTTGACCGGATGAAAGGCGTCAAAGTCCCGATCCAGCCATTCGTTGATCACATAATTGGCCGACGCGATCAGGATGGCGCTCGCAAACCCCAATAGCAGGCGATCGATCGACAGATGCGCCGCGCCATGGTGGACAGCATAGGCCAACACGATGCCCGGAATGATGAAGACATGCTTCGTCATATGGTCGAAGCGCGCAATCGAAAGATAATCGCGCAGCGACGCCTGGGATGCAATGGCGCCACGGGCGGTGGCGTCAGACTGGTTGATCATCACTTACTGCTCCTTCGGGGCATGCAGATAAGCTCATCCCGTTCGCGGCATTGGGCGGCGAAACGGGCGTTACTTGCTGTCCATTATCGTCCACGATGTTGCCGATATTATTGCCATAGGGGCCTGGGTCAGGCCAGTGGCGCCCCCGGTTCAAAGGGGGCAGAAGCGCGACGCATTTGGATACGGATCAGAGGCATTCTGTCCCGAAAGAGCCTTGACCCATATGGCAATTCCGGGCGGTAGGACGACCGACCCCCCGTCTCCGAGAGCGGGCAATGGCGGCGCAGCCCGATGTCCCGCGAGCCGTCATTGACCGCAGGGCGCATCCCCATGGGCTTGCCAGCCCGTCAAGAACGATAGCGGGGGCGCCTAAAGCATTTTCGAAACGGAAGGCATCATCTGCTGGCTCGGGAAAAAGCGGCCATCAAAAGACAAATGGAGCATGAGCCGATTCAGCCTGATTGGATCATGCTCCAATCGCGCTGGGAAAGCCTGCCGCACCCTTGTCAGCCGGTGTCGGCTACTTGTTCACGATAACCGGAACCAACAGGCCCCGGCCGACAAGCTTCACTCCGCCGCGTCTGCCACGGCCTCGGGTAACGCCCGCACCGCCTCGGGCGAAGCAGGCTCGCGCACCAGCGCCTCGACCGGCTCCAGCGCCTCCAGTTCGCGCCCGCCCGTCTCGATATTGAGGTCACGCAGCTTTCGCCCGGTCACCAATACCCGGCCCTCGAAGCTGCCGACGAAGCTGTTATAATCGCTCACTGCCCCGGTCAGCCGGTTGCCCAGCTTCTTGAGCGACCCCGCCGCAGCCGCCAGCCGTTCATATAGCTCCTTACCCAGCGCGCCGATCCGCTTGGCTTCGTCCGCCATCTTCTCCTGCCGCCACACCGCCGCGACGGTGCGGGCGATGGCGATGAGGTTGGTCGGCGTCGCCAGAAGCACGCGCTTGCCAAAGGCATGATCCCACAGCTGCGGATCATGCTCCAGCGCCGCCGACAGGAAATGCTCGCCGGGCACGAACATGATGACATAATCCGGCGCTTCATCGAACTGGTCGGCATAGCTTTTGCGCCCCAGCGTCTCGACATGCGCGCGCATCGCGGCGGCATGGGCGGATAGCAGCCGCTTGCGCTCCTCCTCGCCGTCCGCGCCATAGGCATCCTGATAGGCGTTCAAAGACACCTTGGCGTCGATCACCAAGGCGCGCCCGCCCGGAATCCGCACGATCGCGTCTGGCCGCAACCGCCCATCCTCGCCCTCGACGCTCACCTCGGTGCGGAAATCGACATGCTCGGAAAGCCCGCATATCTCCAGAACGTTGCGCAACTGCTGCTCGCCCCAGCGGCCACGCGCCTTGGGCGCGTGGCGCAGCGAATCGACCAGCCGCTGCGCTTCGGCGCGCACGGCTTCCTGCCCGGACTTCATCGATTCGATCTCACCGCGCAATATGCCGTAAGCCTCGGTGCGCTGCTGCTCGATCTGGCTGATCTTCTGGTCGTAGCGCTGGATCGTCTCATTGACCGGATGCAGCAATTGCTTGAGCTGCGCCTCGCTCTTCTCATGCGCCTGCGCCAGCCGCTGATCGGCGCGCTCCAGGAAATGGCTCTGCGCTTGATGCAGCAATTTGCCGCCAATCTCGCTGAACTGCGCCGACAACTGCTCCTTCGCGTCCTTCAGCGCCACGATCTGCGCCTCGAAAGCCTCGGCCCGTGCCTGCGCGTCGGATTGCAGCGCCGCCAATTCCCGCTCGGCAAGGCCCCGCGCCGCCCGCTCATCCTCCAGCCGCTGCGCGAGGACGCCCGCCTGCGCCGCCCGCTCTTGCGCCACAACCAGTTCCTGCAAGGCGCCATTGCGCTGCGCCTCCGCCTGCGCCAGCTTCGCAACAAGCTCGGTCTTTTCCGCCACCAGCGGCGCCATTGCCTTCCCACGCAACAGCCAGCCCAGCGCCAACCCTGCTATCAGGGCGGCCAGACTGAGGATGATGGCAAGGCTGTCCATTAATGATCCCCGTGGAACGAAAGGTGAACCTAGCGGCCGCCGCGCGACGCCGCAAGCGCTAGTTGCGCCTCACCCGAGCATAAGGCGAAAACGGCCAAGCCGCGCGACCGCGTCATCGATCACCGCATCGCTTTTGGAAAAGCAAAGCCGCACCAGATGCGTGACCGCCGCGTCCGGATAAAATGCCGATATCGGGATGGCCGCCACGCCCGCTTCGTCGATGATCCGTTCGCAAAAGCCGACATCGTCGAGCGCGATCCCGGAGGTGGCCAGATCGACCGTCACGAACCAGGTGCCTGCACTCGCTTGC
Source organism: Sphingobium sp. TomMM7A (assembly GCF_055397305.1). Lineage (NCBI taxonomy): Bacteria > Pseudomonadati > Pseudomonadota > Alphaproteobacteria > Sphingomonadales > Sphingobiaceae > Sphingobium > Sphingobium sp. TomMM7A. Next base: position 2,422,190 of record NZ_AP027311.1, read on the forward strand.
ACGTCATAGCCCGCCCGCCGCAAGCCCTCGACCAGCCGGTCACGCGAAGCCTGATAACCCGCCCGCATGTCCGCAAACCACGCATCCGGCTTGGCCAGCCCCTCTGCCACGGCCCATTGCAGATTGGGCGGACTGGTGAAGGTCAGGAACTGGTGCGCCCGGCCCAACAGCCTCGCAACCGGCGCCGCCGCACACATCCAGCCGATCTTCCAGCCGGTCACTGAAAAGATCTTCCCCGCCGATCCGATCTTTACCGTCCGTTCGCGCATGCCGGGAAAGCGCATCAACGGCTGATGGACCCGGCCATCGAATGTCACATGCTCCCACACCTCGTCGCAAATGGCGATCAGGTCATGTTGCACGCAAAAGGCCGCCAGCATGGCCAACGCCGCCTCGTCCATCACGCTGCCGCTGGGATTGAGCGGGTTGTTGAGGATGAGCAGGCGTGCGCGCGGCCCCACCGCCGCTTCCAGCGCCTCCCGCGTCACGCGCCAGTCTGGCGGCGTCAGCCTGATCACCCGCGCCACTCCGCCCGCGCGCTCCACCAAAGGCAGATAGGCATCGTAAAGCGGCGCCAGCAGCAGTACCTCGTCCCCCGGCTGCACCAGCGCGAACAGGCTGGCCGCAATCGCCTCGGTCGCGCCGGAGGTGATGATGACCTCTTCCGGGGTCAACGCCAATCCCTGATGCCGCCCATAATGCGCGGCCACCGCCGCCCGCAATTCCGGCAAGCCGCCACTCGGCGGATATTGGTTGGACCGGGTCATCAGCGCGTCGGCCGCGGCGCGCAAAATATCCTCTGGTCCCTGCGCGTCGGGAAAGCCCTGGCCGAGGTTGATCGCCCCCGTATCCCGCGCGCGGGCCGACATTTTCTCGAAGATCGTGGCGGGCATGTCCCGATAGACGGGATGGCCAAGGAGCGCGCTGGTCATCGCGTCAGCCTAAAGCCTGCAACCGCCCGAGTATAGCGCGCTCAAGGGCTGTAAATCCCCCTTAGCCCCGTTCGGGCTGAGCTTGTCGAAGCCCTTCCCTTCTCCATGCCCAATGGGTGGAGGGAGGCGCGGTATCGCCGAACCGTCAACCTGTAAGGCGCGGCACCTTGCGGTGCCGAATGACGCGGGCAGGCATCCCTCGGATGCCTGCTATTTCCGCGTCATTCCCATTCGATCGTACCGGGAGGCTTGGACGTGAAGTCATAACATACCCGGTTGATACCCTTGACTTCATTGATGATCCGCGTCGCCACCCGGCTCAGGAACGCGGCATCGAACGGATAGATATCCGCCGTCATGCCGTCGGTCGATGTCACCGCCCGCAGCGCGCAAACGCTGTCATAGGTGCGATGGTCGCCCATCACGCCCACCGTCCGCACCGGCAGCAGCACGGCAAAGGCCTGCCAGATCGCATCATAGAGGCCCGCATTGCGGATCTCCTCCAGATATACGGCGTCCGCCTTGCGCAGGATATCGCACCGTTCCTTGTTCACCTCGCCGGGAATGCGGATGGCAAGGCCGGGACCGGGGAAGGGGTGGCGGCCGACGAAAATCTCCGGCAGCCCCAATTCACGGCCCAGCGCGCGCACCTCATCCTTGAACAGTTCGCGCAGCGGCTCGACCAGCTTCATGTTCATGCGATCGGGCAGACCGCCGACATTATGGTGGCTCTTGATCGTCACCGAAGGCCCGCCGGTGAAGCTCACGCTCTCGATCACGTCGGGATAGAGCGTCCCCTGCGCCAGGAAAGCCGCGCCACCGATCTTCTTCGCCTCATCCTCGAACACGTCGATGAAGGTCTTGCCGATGAACTTGCGCTTGGCCTCGGGGTCGGTGACGCCCTCCAGCCCCTTCATGAACAGCGTCTCGGCGTTCACATGGACCAGCGGAATATTATAGCTGCCCCGGAACAGCGACACGACCTGCTCGGCCTCGCCGCTGCGCATCAGCCCATGATCGACGAACACGCAGGTCAGCTGGTCGCCGATCGCCTCATGGATCAGCACGGCGGCCACCGCGCTATCGACGCCGCCCGACAGGCCGCAGATCACCTTGCCGTCGCCGACCTGCTCGCGGATTTCGGCGATCTTCGTCGCGCGGAATTCCGCCATCGTCCAGTCGCCCTTCAGGCCGCAGACATGGCGCGCGAAATTGGCGATCAGCTTGCCACCATCGGGCGTGTGCACGACTTCCGGGTGGAATTGCGTGGCGTAGAAGCGCTTTTCCTCATTTGCCGTCATGGCGAAGGGCGCGCCTTCGCTCACCGCCACCACTTCAAAGCCCGGAGCGAGCTGCGTCACCTTGTCGCCATGGCTCATCCACACCTGATGCCGCTCGCCCTCGGCCCACAGGCCATCGAACAGCGCACAACGCTTCTTGATTTCGATGAAGGCCCGGCCGAACTCGCCGCTTTCCCCGCCTTCGACATTGCCGCCCATCTGCTGCATCATCGTCTGCTGGCCATAGCAGATGCCCAGGATAGGGATGCCCGCGTCAAAGAAGCTCTGCGGCGCGCGCGGGCTGTCTTCCCACATCACCGATGAAGGGCCGCCCGACAGGATGATGCCCTTGGGCTGCATCCGCTTGAATGCGGCATCGGCGCTGTTGAACGGCGCGATTTCGGAATAGACGCCCGCCTCGCGCACGCGGCGCGCGATCAGCTGCGTCACCTGGCTGCCGAAGTCCACGATAAGGATGGAATCCTGAAGGGGCAGCGTCATCGAATCGCCTTTATGAGCCGAGAGAAATGGGATGGGGCGCGGTTAGTGCGCTTGGCCCCGCTTGTCCAGCGAAGGGACGTGCTGCGCCCGCCCCGCCGCCCAGCCGAGCAGCGCCGCGCCCGCCAGAACCGCTGCGGCGATCAGGAACGGGCTACCGATGAAGGGCAACACCGGCCGCTCGCCGACCGACAAGCTGTATACCGCGCCAAAGAAGATCGGTGAGAGAACCCCGGCGATCGACCCGACGCTGTTGTTCGCGCCCTGCAACTGCCCTTGCTCGGATTCGGACACGCGTTGCGTCATTAGCGACTGGATCGTTGGCATGGCAAGCCCCCACAGTGCATTGGGGAACACGGCCGCGATGAACAATGCCTCCGTGGACGCCAGGCCCATGGCCGCCAACCCCAGCGCGCCAAAGGAAAGTCCGATGATCATCGTCCGCCGGTCGCCCAGCCACTTGGCCAGTGGCCCGACGATCAGACCCTGCACGCTCATGTCCAATACCCCGACAAGCGCGAACAATGTGCCCACCTGCCAAGGCCCCCAGCCATAACGATCGCCCGCATAGAGCACGAATACCGCTGAAAACAGGTGATGGGCAAAATGGAGCAGGAAGTTGACGGTGGCGAGGCTCGACAGCTCCGGATGCGACCTGAGCAGCTTCAGCGCGCCGAATGGATTGGCCCGCTTCCACGAAAAGGCCATCCGCTTTTCCGGCGCCAGCGACTCAGGCAGGACGATCAGGCCGTAGAGGAAGGCGAGGGCGGAAAAGCCAGCCGCCGCCCAGAAAGGCGCCCGCACCGAAATCTCCCCCAGCATGCCGCCCAGCAGCGGTCCGGCGACAAACCCCCCACTGAACGCCGCACCGATCAGCCCATAGCCCCGCGCGCGCTTCTCCGGCGGCATGATGTCGGCCATATACGCAAAGGTCGACGTGAAGCTCGACGACGTAACCCCCGCCAATATCCGCCCCAGCGCCAGCCACCACAGATTGGGCGCCAACGCCATCAGCAGGAAGTCGAGCGCCAGCCCGGCAACGGAAATCAGGATCACCGGCCGCCGCCCGAAGCGATCCGACAGCGATCCAATGATCGGCGAACACAGGAACTGCATCACCGCCCACAGCGCGACGAGCAGACCGTTCCACAAGCCCGTGCCCGTGGTCGATCCGGTCAGCTCCTCGATCAGCTGCGGCACGACCGGGATGACGATGCCCATCGACATGACGTCGAGCATCGCCGTCAGGAGGATGAACGTGATGGCGGCGGTACGGGGCGGGACGGGCGGCGGGGACATGATGGCTCCTCGCGCTGCGACGGCCTTAAGCCTTCAAAAGCAGAAGACGCCACCAGCTCAGCGCATGCATTGGATCGGGGACTCTCCTGACGCGCTCGGTTCAATCACGCCATGACGAAGCCCGACCTCCTAGCGGCTTCGCTGACCGAAAAAAAGGGGTTTGCTCCGGCCCCGGCTATCGCGCCGCCGGGTTCCGGGGAAACTGAAGATTGGCGATCCGGCCATTCTGCACCGAACAGGTGAAATGCAGCGTCCGGCCGTCCTCCGACCGCCAGCTGGAACGGGCGTCGATGTCGCCCTCGACCTGATAGCGCCCGCGCGTCTCCACCGGCTCCTGCACCTGCCGTACCTCGGCAAAGCCGCCGTCCCGCTCTGCCTCGTCACGGGCCGCGACCGCGCATTCGGTGATCGCCTCCTCGCGCTCCCGGTCGGCCCGCGCGTCTTCAGCCCGCTCGCCCGGACGGGCATAAGCTTGACCGCGCGAAGGGGAACCGGCCTGCTCATCCATCCCGCCCGTTACATCGGAAAAATCATCGTCCGCCCGCTGCTGCGCCTGCGCCTGGCTGCCCCGCTCCTCGCCGCCGGTCACATCGTCATCCGCATAAGGATCATCCTGCGCCTGCCGGTCGTTCGCGCCAGGATAGCCATAATCCGGCTGCGTCTGTGCGTGGACCACGCTGCCGGGCACGAGCGTCGCTACGCCCAGCATCGCTCCCGTCATCCAAACCGCCTTGCCGGTCATCCCATCACTCCTTGTCAGCTGCGCGACATGTCTAGGCTCGATCGGCTGTCGCACGGCTGAACGTGGCCGGGGCATCGTCGAGGCAGAGGTAGACAGCGCAAAAACAAAACAGGCCGCAGCTCCATCGAGCCGCAGCCTGTTTCGATTTATCCGGCGGCCCCTAAAAGGAGCGCCTTGCCTTGATCAGGCCGCTTCCAGCTCGTCCGCGTCGGCGTTCTGGACCGGACCTGAATCCTTGCCCTTCGCATCGACGTCGCGGTCGACCAGCTCGATGATCGAGATCGGCGCGGCGTCCGAAGCGCGGATACCGGCCTTGATCACGCGGGTATAGCCGCCGTTGCGATCCTTGTAACGCTCGGCCAGAACTTCGAACAGCTTGACCAGCTGCGTGTCGTCCTGCAGGCGGGCGTGGGCCAGACGGCGGTTCGACAGGCCACCCTTCTTGGCGAGGGTGATCAGCTTTTCGACGTAGGGACGCAGTTCCTTCGCCTTGGGCGTGGTCGTCAGGATCTGCTCATGCTTGATGAGCGAAGCCGCGAGGTTGCGGAGCAGCGAGTTACGATGCCCGGCGCTGCGCTGCAGCTTACGATGACCAACCTTATGACGCATATCTCTTTCCTTCCGTTCGTTAAGGGGCCGTTTCAGGTACCCCAGACCAGGCGACCGTTAGAGGTCGTCGCCCATTCCACCTAGATTGGACCGTCACCCCAGCGAAAGCTGGGGTCTCAGGCCCGATGTTTTGCCATGAGGCACGAGATCCCAGCTTTCGCTGGGATGACGCTTACCCAAGCAGCTCCTGTTCGAGCTTCTTGGCCATTTCCTCGATATTTTCCGGCGGCCAGCCGGGGATGTCCATGCCCAGACGCAGGCCCATGGACGACAGCACTTCCTTGATTTCGTTCAGCGACTTGCGGCCGAAATTGGGGGTGCGCAGCATCTCGGCTTCGGTCTTCTGGACCAGATCGCCGATGTAGATGATGTTGTCGTTCTTGAGGCAGTTTGCGCTGCGAACCGACAGTTCCAGTTCGTCCACCTTCTTGAGCAGGTAGCGGTTGATCTGGTTCGTGTCGCTCTCGCCCTCGGCGGCGGCAGCCGCAGCGGTGCCAGCAGCCGGAGCGGCCACGGGCAGCGCGTCTTCGAAGTGGACGAACAGCTGCAACTGGTCCTGCAGGATGCGAGCGGCATAGGCCACCGCGTCTTCGGGCGTGACGGTGCCGTCGGTTTCGACGGTCAGCGACAGCTTGTCATAGTCCAGTTCCTGGCCGACGCGGGTGTTGTCGACTTTGTAGGCGACCTGACGCACCGGCGAATAGAGCGCGTCGATCGGGATTAGGCCGATCGGCGCGTCGGCCGGACGGTTGGCGACGGCGGGGACATAGCCCTTGCCGACGTCAGCGGTCAGTTCCATGTTCAGCGTCGCACCCTGGTCCAGGTGGCAGATCACCAGGTCGGGGTTCATCACTTCGATGTCGCCAACGGTGGTGATGTCACCGGCGCGCACTTCGCCCGGGCCGGTGGCGGACAGCTGCAGGCGGCGGGGACCGTCGCCTTCCATGCGGAGCGCAACCTGCTTGATGTTGAGGACAATGTCCGTCACATCTTCACGCACGCCGGCCAGCGACGAGAATTCGTGGAGCACGTTCTCGATCTTGATCGAGGTGACCGCCGCGCCCTGGAGCGAGGACAGAAGAACCCGGCGCAGCGCGTTGCCAAGCGTCAGGCCGAAACCACGCTCCAACGGTTCGGCAACGAAAGTCGCCTTCCGCTTGCCGTCGCCCGTCGCCTTGATCTCAAGGCTGTTGGGCTTCTTCAATTCCTGCCAGTTCTTCATGTTGACAGTCATGTATTTCCCCTGGGGATAGGCCGGAACGTTTGAAATCCTGAACCCGACAGGACCGACCGGCGATGTAGATGGGTTAGCGGGCGGCGCGTCCGCCGCCCGGAAAACTCAAGCGCAGCGGTTAGACGCGGCGGCGCTTGGAAGGACGCACGCCATTGTGCGGGATCGGCGTCACGTCGCGGATCGAGGTGATGTGGAAACCGACGGCCTGCAAGGCGCGCAGAGCCGATTCACGGCCCGAACCCGGACCCTTCACTTCAACTTCCAGGGTGCGCACGCCATGTTCGGCAGCCTTGCGGCCAGCGTCTTCGGCGCAAACCTGCGCGGCGTACGGGGTCGACTTGCGGCTGCCCTTGAAGCCCATCATGCCGGCCGAGGACCAGCTGATCGCATTGCCCTGGGCATCGGTGATGGTGACCATCGTGTTGTTGAAGCTGGCGTTGACGTGCGCGACGCCGGCCGAGATGTTCTTGCGCTCGCGCCGCTTAATGCGCTGGGGTTCGCGTGCCATGTTGCTCTATCCTACTGAAATCGTTGAAAGCGGAAGTCACCGGAGGGCCATGCCGAAAGGCTGACCCTCAACGATTACTTCTTCTTGCCGGCGATCGGCTTAGCCTTGCCCTTGCGAGTGCGCGCATTGGTGTGCGTGCGCTGGCCGCGAACCGGCAGGCCCTTGCGGTGACGCAGGCCGCGATAGCAGGCCAGATCCATCAGGCGCTTGATGTTCATCGCGGTTTCACGACGCAGGTCACCTTCAACGGTGAGGTCGGCGTCAATGGCTTCACGGATCTGCAGGACTTCGGCGTCCGACAGGTCCTGAACGCGGCGGCTGTGGTCGATGCCCAGCTTGTCGGCGAGGTCGACGGCGGTCTTGCGGCCGATGCCGTGGATGTAGGTGAGCGCGATGATCACGCGCTTGTTGGTCGGGATGTTAACACCCGCAATACGTGCCATGGTAATCTGTACTCCTGCTCCACGGGGCGGTTGGCGCCACCCCATCTCAAAGCGTCCGGGCCGAGCCCTAGAAGGACTTCGGCCGATTCGATAGCCCCCGAGACGCAAAAAAGACGGCCAGTGCCATGCACTGCCGCTCACCAGCGTGTCCGGGATGCGTTCGCCCCTAGCGATTCGGCGGGAAACTGTCAATTGGCAAGGGTGTTTAGGGCTGCGTTCTAGGGATAGCACACTCCTGCTCCCCCTCCCGCATGCGGGAGGGGGCCGGGGGGTGGGCCAGCGCAACGCCGATGTAACGAAAGGAGTGCTACTCGCGTTCTCCTTCCGGAGAAGGGCGTATATCGCAACCCACCAGCCCAAAAAATGCATTTCCCGGTTGAACCCGTTCCACCCCCTCGGGCATTGAGGGGCACATGCGCATATTCCCCGCCTCCGCCATCCTCGCGTCCCTGCCCCTCCTCCCCGCCTGCGTCGGCGCCCCAGAAGCGCCCCCGCCGCCAGCTCCGCGCCCTGCGCCCGCGCCCTCGGCAAGGCCGCCTCTACCCGTTCCCGGACCGGTCGAATGGCAATATCGTCCCGCGACGCCCGGCAACTGGAGCTACCACGCGGAAGGATCGGGATCCGTCGCGACCTTCGCCAGCCCCGCATCCGGCACGCTGCTTTCCTTGCGATGCGATCCCGCCGCAGGCCGGATCAGTCTTCTGCGCGCTGGGGCAGGGAAGGGGAATGTCACGCTCCGCACCAGCTATGGCGCGGTCAGCTGGCCCGCCACGCCGAACGGTTCGGGAACCCTCGCAGTCCGCGCCGCCAGCGACACAGTGCTGGATCAGATTGCCTACAGCCGGGGCCATTTCGCCGTCGAGGTGCAGGGGCTCGAAACCCTGATACTGCCCGCCTGGGCAGAGGTCGGCCGGGCCATAGAGGACTGCCGTCGCTAAAGGGTCGGTTTCCGACCGCTTGCCGTACATCTTGTGGAGGGATCGACTGAAAAGCACCAGATCGGCTTTTCAAGCGGACGCGCCATTATGATTCGAAAAAAGAATTTTACAAGTCTTGATCATGCTTCCCGTCTGATTCACAGTCCATGTCGTGGCCAGGTCAAAAACGGTTTTCCAGGGCGGGCTGCGCGGGCTTTAACAAGCGAAAGGAGGTGATCCGATGTCTCATGGTTCAGCAGTGAGGTCGGTCAAGTCCATTCGGGAAACGCGCCGCTGAGCGACGTCATAACGTCGGTTTTTACAGACATTGGAACAGCCTCTGCCGCGACCAGTCGCGAACTGGCTTCCTTTGTCTGCAAAGATAGCGCGATCAACGTTTCCGTGTGGCGGCACTTCCGGCCGCTGTGACCATGTCAATGATGGGCCGCTGGGACTTATCTACCCAGCGGCCCCTCTCATTTTTGTGGGTTTGAGCGCGACCTAGTTCCCTCGCCCCTTTAGGGGAGAGGGTTAGGGAGAGGGGCTGCGCAACGCTTAACGCGAAGCGCAACTCTCCCCTACCGCTCCACCCCTCGCACCTTCCCCCACGTCCGCGCCGCCGTATATCCAAGATACCCCGTGCCAAACAGCGCATAGAGCGGCTCCGGCAGCGCCTCGAAATAGCCCCGCATCGCCCGGACGATCGCCGCCGCCCCCTCCGGCCACATACCCCCGATCAGCCCAACCGGCACCGACCACAGCAGCAGGGCGTACATGACGTATAGAAAGGCTGGCCGCGCCCGCAGCGTCCAGCGATCGGCGCGCCGCCTCCGATTGCCCGCAGCCGTCCCGCCTCTAACCAAGTCGGTTCGCCAACCAGCCGTAGAGGAAGGCTTCGTTGGCAGGCCTGCTCTCCGCCAGCGCCAGATAACGTTCCCCTTGCAGTGCCTCGATCGCCTTCAGCAGCACCTTCTCCCCTGCCTTCCCCCGCAGCGCCATGAATGCGCGCAGCGCCGCCAGCGTCTTGGCGCCGATCGTGCGGTCGACCTTCAGGTCGGGATAGTCCTTCTGATTGCGATTAAGCGCGTTGAGCGCCCGTTGCAGGAAGCCGGTCGCCGTGCCCGGCCCCATATTCACCGCGTTGTCGAACAATTCGGCGGCGATGTCCGGCGCGACCTCCGCGACAAAGGCATAGCCCGGCCGTTCCCAGTAAAGCCTTCGGTAGATCGTCTCGGCCAGCGTCCGCGGCAATTTCCGCATGTCGCCCGCATAGCCATTGGCCCGCGCGACGGCCTGGGTGATTCCGAAATTCGTAGGCCCGCCCCGATCCGCCGGATGATGGCCATAGCCCCCTTCTCGCGCGATCACCTCGTCAATCAGTGCCGAAATATCCATGAACCCGCCTCCCTCGTCGAATGAGGCAGGGTATTTATCCCATTTGGTTAGCTGTAGGACAGCAAAAATTCGCGTCTGGCGCAGAAATAGGAAAAATAGGATTTGCCGGGGCAGGAAAGGCGAACCCGCAAAAATGCGTTCTTTTCGCCATTTCCTTCATGAATTTGGTCGGGACGAGAGGATTCGAACCTCCGACCCCCACACCCCCAGTGTGATGCGCTACCAGGCTGCGCTACGTCCCGACCGGAGCGGCGGCACATAGAAGCATGTTTGAGAACATGCAAGCGTTTCGGCGCGCGCTTTTTGCCGCTTTCTTCCTTCCCTAATCATGTTGCCTCCCTATCCCGATCTGTGTTAGCCGCGCGCCTTTGATCCGCAGGCATTTGCCTGTCTGCGGCTGGACAAGAGATAAGGCGAAAGTCCCACAATGTTCATTACCCCAGCCTTTGCCCAGACCGCGGGCGAACAGTCGTCCGGTGCCTCCATGCTGGTGCAGATGGCGCCGCTCGTTCTCATCTTCGTCGTCTTCTACTTCCTTCTAATTCGTCCCCAGCAGAAGCGGATGAAAGACCATAAGGCGAAGATTGGCGCGGTTAAAAAGGGCGATCAGGTCGTGACCGGTGGGGGCCTTGTCGGCAAGGTAGCCCGCGTCGATGAATTCTACGTCGATGTCGAACTCGCGCCGGGGATGAAGGTGAAGGCGGTCAAATCGACGCTTACCGATGTCATCGACCCGGCGACCGCCAAGCCTGCGAACGACTGATCGGCCGATGCTGAACTTCTCGCGCTGGACTATCGCAGCGATCCTGCTGCCCCTGTTGATCGGCATCACCTGCGCCATCCCCAGCTTCCTGCCGGACTCTGCGGTGCAGCGGCTGCCCGGGTTCATGCAGACCCGGGTGAACCTTGGCCTTGACCTTTCCGGTGGTAGTCATCTTCTGCTCGAAGCATCGACGCAGGACGTGGCTAAGCAGCGCCTCACCAACATGGAGGAGCAGGTCCGCACCGAGCTTCGGCGCGGCAGCCCGCGCATCTCGGTCGGTGACATTTCCAGCCGCGACGGAAAGCTCAGCTTCATGGTCCGCGATCCCTCGCAGGTCGATGCTGCGGTGGAGCGTATCCGTCCGCTGACGCAGGGCGCGGGCCTCACAGGGCAGCGCGACTTCAATGTGGAGGTCGTCAACAGCTCGACGATCGTGATCACGCCGACCGAGGCGGGGATCGACAATGCGGTCAAAAGCGCGATGGAGGTGGCGACAGAGGTCATCCGCAAGCGCATCGACGAAATGGGCACGCGCGAGCCGACCATTCAGCAGCAGGGCGGCAATCGCATTGTCGTGCAGGTGCCAGGCCTTCAAAATCCGAAGGCATTGAAGGACCTGCTTGGCCAGACCGCCAAGCTGGAGTTCAAGCTGGTCGATACCAGCGCCAATCCATCCGAAGTCGCTCAGGGCCGCGCGCCGGTCGGCAGCGAAGTGTTGCCTTATCCAGGCAACCCATCCGGCGTTCCGGCGATCGCGGTCAAGCGCCAGGTCATGGTGTCCGGTGAAGACCTGACGGACGCGACGCAGGGCTACGACCAGAACAACCAGGCAATCGTCAACATCCGTTTCAATGGGTCAGGCGGGCGCAAGTTCGGCCAAGTGACGTCCCAGAATGTCAATCGGCCCTTCGCTATCATCCTGGACGGCGAGGTCCTGTCGGCGCCGAACATCAATGAACCGATCCTTGGCGGCTCCGCTCAGATCAGCGGCAATTTCACCGTTGAAAGCGCCAATCAACTCGCCATCGCCCTGCGATCGGGCAAGCTGCCCGTCGCCCTGACCGTGGTGGAGGAGCGCACCGTCGGCCCACAGCTTGGAGCCGATTCAATCCGCGCCGGATTGTTGGCTTCGGTGATCGCGGTAGCTGCGGTCGCGATCTTCATGTTCGCCAGCTACGGCCGCTTCGGCATGTATGCGAACCTCGCGGTCGCCATCAACGTGCTCGTTATCCTTGGCGTCATGGGGATGCTGGGGGCGACGCTGACGCTTCCGGGGATCGCGGGCTTCGTATTGACTATCGGCACGGCCGTCGATGCCAACGTCCTCATATATGAGCGCATCCGCGAAGAACGGCGGCGCGGGCGCGGCGTGGTCCAGGCGATCGAGTTTGGTTACAAGGAAGCCAGCCGGACGATTTTCGAAGCGAACGTGACCCATGCGATCGCTGGCGGCATCATGCTTGCGCTGGGCTCTGGCCCGGTCAAGGGCTTCGCGATCGTGCTATTGATCGGCATCGCGACCAGCGTGTTCACCGCCGTGACCTTCACCCGCCTGCTCGCGTCTCGATGGCTTCGTGCCAAGCGTCCGACCGAGATCCACATTTAAGGGGCCGGGAGAAAACCCATGAAACTTCTTAAGCTCGTCCCCGACAATACCAACATCGGCTTTGTGAAGCTGCGCCATTGGGCGTTCGCCCTTACCGCGCTGCTGACCGTGCTCGCCGTGGGTGCGACGATCCATCGTGGCCTCAACCTTGGCGTCGATTTCGTCGGCGGCCTGATGATCGAGGCCCGGTTCCAGCAACCGGCGCAGCTCGATCGGGTTCGCACGACGATTGACCGGCTCGGCGTAGGCGATGGATCGCTGCAACAGTTCGGCGATCCCAAGACCGTACAGATCCGTCTGCCGCTACCGGAGCAGGGCGGGGCAGGCGCGGCCAATGCGATCGTGGAAAAAGCGCGCAAGGCGCTGACCGCTGAATTTCCCGGCGTTACTTTCTCCCGCTACGACACGGTGTCGGGTAAGGTGTCCGGCGAGTTGATCCAGAATGGCGTGCTGGCAGTGATGCTGGCGGTGATCGGCATCGCTATCTTTTCCTGGTTCCGCTATGAATGGCAGTTCGGCGTATCGACCTTCGTGGCGATCATGCACGACGTTCTTATGACGCTCGGCTTCTTCGCGATCACCCAGCTGGAATTCGACCTGAACATCGTCGCTGCCGTCCTCACGATCGTCGGCTACTCGATCAATGATAAGATGGTGATCGACGACCGTATCCGCGAAAACATGCGGAAATATCGCAAGATGGATATGAAGGCACTGATCGACCTTTCCGTCAACGAAACGCTGCCTCGAACCGTGATGACGTCGCTCACGATCATGCTCGCCCTGGGCGCGCTGTTGCTGTTCGGCGGTCATGTGTTGCGTGGCTTCACCGCTGCCATGATGCTGGGCATCGTCGTCGGCACCTATTCGTCGGTGTATGTTTCCTCGTCATTGCTGATCACGCTGGGGCTCTCGCCGCAGCTGACGGAACGGAAAGCGGGCAAGCCGAACATCGCCGCGCAGGCAGAGCGCATGGGTCCGCGTGATGACGGGGCGCGGCCCTGACCGACAAGCGCACTGGTATCGAGGTCCGCCGAGATGAGACGGGGCAGGGGCCGATCGTAACCGGTTTTTCGGGCAGAGGCTTTCGCGTCAGGGATGACGTCTTTCCCGAAGGGCTGTTGCTCACCCCGGTCCGCGCATCGAAGTGGAGCGAGGCGCCCTCTTCGGAGAAGCTAACGCTTGCCTCCCTGGGTGACCTGCTGACGATCGATCCCCTGCCGGAATTTCTCTTGCTCGGCACCGGGGGAGGTTTGCGCCAGCCGCCTCGGGTTTTCGTTCGCGAACTCGAAAATATGGGCATCGGCGTGGAAGTGATGGACAGCCGTGCCGCAGCCCGCGCCTGGGGCGTGTTGCGGGCCGAAGAGCGCTGGATCGTGGCGGCCTTGCTCCCGCTTTGACGGGTGCGGCGCTCGGCAGCGCGCTATGTCATTGGCTTTTCTGGCGCCGTCTTGCGCTTTGCGCGGCATCCGCATAGTTTGGCATCAAGTTCCGCCACCTGTCGGTGTCGGCGAAGAAGAAAAGTGATCCGGCCATGGTGCAGCAAAGCCGCCCATCGCCGCAGAGTTCCGGTCCCGCCGGGGGTGTTTCGGGCAAAGCTGCCCGCTCCGGCCAGGGTAATGGGAGCACGGCTGCGGCCATACCTCCCCCGTCGAAGCAGCGGGGCTCATTGCCTCATCCACCGCGTGGCAGGCGGTCTTATGCTGCGATAGATTTGGGCACCAACAATTGCCGACTGCTGATCGCCAAGCCATCGGCTGACGGTTTCATCGTCGTCGATGCCTTTTCCCGTATCGTGCGATTGGGTGAAGGCCTGGCTGCGACCGGACGGATCAGCGATGCCGCGATTGACCGAGCGATCGCCGCGCTTTCCGTATGCGCTGACAAGCTGCGACGAAGGCACGTGACGTTGGCGCGATCCGTCGCAACCGAGGCATGCCGCCGCGCTGTCAACGGCGCGGAGTTCATCCAGCGCGTCTATCGCGAGACGGGGATCGCCCTCGACATCATCAGTGCGCAAGAAGAGGCGCGGCTTGCCGTCATGGGCTGTCACGCGCTGCTGGAGCCTGGCGACGGTCCTGCATTGATCTTCGACATAGGCGGCGGATCGACCGAACTGGTGCTCGTCGATGCAAACCGGGCGGGCGCGCCGCACATCGTGGATTGGGTCAGCGCGCCATGGGGCGTGGTGTCGCTTACCGAAAGCGAGTTGTTCGATCATGCCGATCAGAATGAGCGTCTGGCTGCCTACGGCCGAATGCGGTCGCGTGTGGCGGATGCCTTTGCGCCACTCGCCCGCCGTTTGCCGCGACAAACTTCCTCGATACGTTTGCTGGGTACATCGGGCACGGTGACGACACTCGCCAGCGTACATCTCAATCTGCCGCGCTACGATCGGCAGGCAATCGATGGGCTGATTGTACCTTCGACATCGATGCGGTCGATTTCCGGCAGGCTATCCACCATGTCGTTGGCCGAACGGCAGAAATTACCATGTATTGGTTCTGAGCGAGCCGATCTGGTAGTGGCCGGATGCGCCATCCTGGAATCCATCCTGGACATCTGGCCCGCCGAGCGGTTGGGCGTAGCTGATCGCGGCATTCGCGAAGGTATATTGCGCGGCCTTATGGATCGCGATGGAGCAATGATGTGAGAGGCGCGGGCGCCGGCAAGGTTCGGGTCAAATCGGCAAAGGGGCGGACGGCGCAATCGACCCGCTGGCTGGAGCGTCAGCTGAACGACCCCTATGTTCGCAAGGCGAGGGCGGAGGGCTGGAGAAGCCGGGCCGCGTTCAAGCTGATCGAACTGGATGAAAAGTTCCATTTCGTGAAAGGCTCACGCGCCGTGGTCGATCTGGGCGTCGCGCCCGGTGGCTGGGCGCAGGTGGTGCGCAAGCTCTCACCCAAGGCGAAGGTCGTGGGGATCGATTTGCTGCCGACCGACCCAATCCAGGGCGTCACGCTGTTCCAGATGGACTTCATGGATGACAAGGCGCCGGCTGTCCTGGCTGAGACTCTTGGCGACGCGCCCGATCTTGTGATTTCCGACATGGCTGCGAACACCGTTGGCCATCCGCAGACCGATCACTTGCGCACCATGGCCCTGGTCGAAGCAGCGGCTTGGTTTGCAGTGGAAAATCTGCGCAAAGGTGGAACGTTCGTGGCCAAGGTGTTCGCGGGCGGCACCGACGCCGATCTGCTTGCGGTGTTGAAGAAGCATTTTACGACGATCAAGCACGCGAAGCCGCCCGCCAGCCGCAAAGGCAGCGTGGAATGGTATGTCGTGGCGCAGGGTTTCAAGGGACGGCCTGACGAACAGGGCTGACGCAGCTAAGCGCGGCGTTTTCAAAAAAATGGGGGCACATTGGTTTCGACGGTATCGACGGTCGCCTATCTCGGGCTGGACGCGCGCAGCGTGGAGGTGCAGTGTCAGCTCGTTCCGGGCCTCCCCAACTTCATTCTTGTCGGCTTGCCGGACAAGGCCGTGGCGGAAAGCCGCGAGCGGGTGCGCAATGCCATCGCCGCGATCGGCCTGTCCCTTCCGCCCAAGCGGATCACGGTAAATCTTTCACCTGCGGACCTCCCCAAGGAAGGATCGCATTTCGACCTCCCCATTGCACTTGCGCTGCTCGGCGCCATGGGGGTGATCGATGCCGAGACGCTGTCGGGCTATGTCGTCGTGGGAGAATTGGGGCTTGATGGCCGCATCGCTTCCACCCCCGGTGTGCTGCTCGCCGCATTGCATGCTGGCGAAAAGGAGTTGGGCCTCATCTGCCCGGTCGCTCAGGGTCCGGAAGCGGCCTGGGCTGGTCAGGTGGAGGTCATCGCCGCCCCCGATCTGCTGAGTCTGCTTAATCACTTCAAGGGCAATGCCGCGCTTTCCCCGCCACAGCCGGGCGTCGTCGAGGTTCCGCATCGTACGGCAGATCTGCGCCAGGTGAAGGGGCAGGAAACGGCAAAGCGCGCGCTGGAGATCGCCGCAGCCGGGGGGCATAACCTGTTGATGGTGGGGCCACCGGGCGCAGGTAAGTCGTTGATGGCAAGTTGCCTGCCCGGCATCCTGCCACAACTCACCCCGACCGAAGCGCTGGAAACGTCCATGGTGGCAAGCGTCGCAGGGTCACTGGAAGGCGGCCGCATCAGCCGCGCACGGCCGTTTCGCACTCCACACCATAGCGCATCGATGGCGGCGTTGGTCGGCGGCGGGCACAAGGCGCGGCCGGGTGAGGTCAGCATGGCGCACCTTGGCGTCCTCTTCCTCGATGAGCTGCCCGAGTTCCAGCGCACTGTACTCGACTCGCTGCGTCAGCCGCTGGAAACAGGCGAGGTTACGGTTGCTCGCGCCAACGCCCATGTCACTTTCCCGGCGCGGGTTCAGCTTGTTGCAGCGATGAACCCTTGTCGCTGCGGCCATCTTGCTGATCCAGCTCTCGCCTGCTCACGCGCGCCGCGCTGTGCCGCGGATTATCAGGCCAAGGTTTCGGGGCCACTGCTTGACCGTATCGATCTGCATGTCGAGGTTCAGGCCGTGACGGCGGCAGATCTCGTCCTGCCTCCTCCAACTGAAGGTTCGGCGGAAGTAGCAGGCAGGGTGGCGGCCGCGCGCGACCGTCAGACGCAGCGCTATGCCGGAACTCGAGTGCGAACCAATGCGGAAGTCGATGGAGAGCGGCTTGAGGAAGTTGCCGGCCCTGATGCAGCTGGGCGGGAGCTGCTGGCGCAGGCGGCGGCGGCGATGAAGCTCTCTGCCCGGGGCTATACCCGGGTATTGCGCGTAGCCCGGACGATCGCCGACCTTTCTGGCGCGGAACAGGTCGGCCGCGTACATGTCGCCGAAGCGCTCAGCTACAGGCGCCGGGCGCCAGTCAACTGACCCGGAAAGTCTCGGCTAGTCTGACGCTTGTGGAGGAAGCTGCCGGAGTATCAACCGTTGAAGTAGCGGAGATTCAACCGCGGCTTTGGATGTCAGCGTTCCGGGCAGCGGCGACTTGCTGGACGGTTCGGGCGGCTTCCAAGAAAGGTCGCGGATTGACGGGCTCCCCCTTCAAGCGCACTTCGAAATGAAGGTGGTCACCCGTCGAACGGCCGGTTGAACCCATGCGCGCGATCTGATGTCCACGGATGACCTGTTGCCCAATACGGGCATTGAAACCGGACAGATGGGCATATCGCGTCATCAAGCCGTTACCATGGGTGATCTCCACCACATTGCCATAGCCGCTCCGCTGACCAACAAAGCTGACCCTGCCTGTCGCGGCGGCCAATATGGGTTCGCCGTGACGGCCGGGAAAGTCGATACCCGCATGGAATGCGGCATGGCCATTGAACGGATCGCGGCGATAGCCATAGGAACTGGATTGCATCGGGGCCATCGTCGGGAGGCCAGACGGAATGGTCTTCAGACTGGTCTCCAAGGATTCCATCCGGGCAAGAGCATCAGAAAGACGCTCGAATTCCCGGGGCATCGGCCTCTGCACATCACGCCAGGGCACGAAGGGACCGCCTTGCGCACGGGGAGCTGCAGGCGCCAATAGGTCGGGATTAAGACCCAGGCGACGAATTGCATGCGCCGTTTCGTCCGCCCGGCGCTTGACCGCATGAGTAAGAAGCGCCGCGAACCGGCGCTGTCTCGCGTCAATCGCTCCCAGAGGATGAATGTCTTGAGTGGCACTGATGCGCACCTTTGATGAATCGGCCCCGCCTTGCGTGGAAGCTTGTCCGGACAGGTTTTTCAGTGCCACGCCAGCTTGGGAAGCGTCCTCGCCAAAATGAGCGTGATAAAGATCGTCCATGAAGTCTTGCCGGGCCTCCAGGTCGCGCGCACGTTGTTCAATGGATTTCTTGTACTCAGCTATCGCCCTGGTTTTCGCATTGATCGCGGCGCTTTCCCTCTCCATTTCAGACCGGTTCCAAGAAAGCGACAGAGCCAGCGTGGCCGCGCCGATAATCAGCGCTGCGGATAGGAGAAGCGTCGATACCTGGGTGCGGCTCGAGATGCGGACACGCTGCAGCTTTCCGCCAGACTGGAAGAGGAATTGCCGCTCCGGGCACAAAGCGGCAATCCTCGCCCATAGGCTGAAAATGCCTAATTTACACCGCTGCAACAATGACGACCCCGTGCTCAATTCTTAGAGAAACGGCCCGTTACCAAAGGGACGAGCAGCACGCGAATCCGCCAACGCGGACTCGTGACGAGTCGAAATCAGATCGGGGTGAAACGTGCTTCGGCCGTTCCGGTTCCTGACGAAAAGTAAAATTATGCCTCGGTGGGACGGGCTGCGACATGCAACCCCAGCAGAGCGGGAACTTCACTAGCCGGGACGGCTGCCCCGAAATGAAAGCCCTGTGCATAATGGCACCCACCAGCACGCAGATAATCAACCTGATGAACATTTTCGACGCCCTCGGCGACCGTTCGAATGCCAAGGCTATAGGCAAGGTTCAGCAATGTTCGTACAATGGCGGCGTCATCTGGATCGGTTTCCAGGTCCCGGACGAAACGCTGATCTATCTTGATGATATCTATTGGAAACTGCTTCAGATGCGAGAGCGACGCATAGCCGGTGCCGAAATCATCCAGCGCGATGGACAGGCCCGCTGTACTCAATTGATGAAGACTGCGTTCCACGACCTCCGCATTCCGGCCAAGAAAAACCGACTCCGTCACCTCCAATTCGATCCTCGCAGTGGATACGCCTGTCGCGGCGAGTCGGGAGAGCAATCGATCAGGGAAGCTGCCGTCGTGAAGCTCTACCCCTGGCACATTGATGGCGACATGACCGAAATCCAGTCCCTGATCCTGCCAGCGTCGACAGTTGGCCAGAATCCGATCCAGCATCCGCTCGTTGATTGTCCGGCCTAGCTCGGAATGTTCGAACGCAGCGGCAATCTCGGACGGCATGATGACTGAGCCGTCAGTACGAACGCATCTCAGCAGCGCCTCGAAGCCGATGATGGCGCCCGTCGATAGATCGATCTTGGGCTGATACCAGGGGACGGGTGGGGCATGGACCAAGGCGTGGCGTGCGCGATCCAGCATTCGGGCTTCCTGCTGCCAGCGTTCGAGCAGCGAGGGCTCGAACAAGCACGCGCGACCTCGTCCGCCATTTTTCGCTTCATACAGGGCGATGTCCGCGAATTTTATAAGGTCCGCAATGTCCCCAGCATGTTCCGGAAAAAGTGCAACGCCCATGCTGACACGGCAGTCGACGTCACGATGGCCGTAGGCGAGTGGCTGATGAAGTTGAGCCATCATGCGCGCCAGGATCGCTTCCAGATCCGGTCCATTGCGCAGACGCGTCAACAGAACGGCAAATTCGTCGCCCCCCATGCGCGCAACCAGATCTCCCGGTCGCACTGCGCGCCGCAGGCGCTCGGCTACAGCGCAAAGGAGCGCGTCGCCGACTGCATGCCCGGCGCTGTCGTTGATCCGTTTGAACTCATCGACGTCGATCAGCACAACGGCCATCTGTCCGCCCGCATGCCCTGTCGCACTTGCCGCCTGCGCCAGCGTCGCCATGAAATGCGAGCGATTTGCCAAGCCTGTCAGCGCGTCGGTCATGGCAAGATGGGCCAGATGCCGCTCGGCATCCTTGCGGTCTGTGATATCGACGATACTGGAAAGGATGCATTCTTTGTCGTCTATTTGAATCGGGCGCGTCGCTAGCAACACGTCGTGGACCACCGCATCCTTTCCGACGATACGGCATTCCTGATTGTTGAGCGCATCGCCGCTTGCGATCTGGTCCCGCAGGCTCGCCTGCGCGGCGGAGCCCTCGCCAAGCAGGTGAATGCGCGAAATGTCGCCGTCTGATCCAAAGGCCTGAGCAGCAGCATCGTTGAAGCGGATTACCGTGCCGTCCTGACGTGTGACCAGCAGCGGGATGGGTACGCTCATGAACATGCGCTCCAGCGTTTTGCTGTTGCGCGCCAACGCGGCTCGCGCCGTACCGGCGGCCTGGCTCGCCACCCACTCAAGGCGCTGGAGGCGGTTTGTCCGCATGATCGTGATCCACATGCCGCAGTGAAGGATCAGCACGGCCATGATCATGCCAGGGGCGGTGGGGGATAAGGGCGCAGGCGCCAGATAGCCGATGAGTAGCGCAACTCCACATCCCAGCCCGCCGCCGAAATTGCCCCGGAAGCTGGTAGGCACGCCCAGGTAAAAGATCAGCGGCAGCATGACGAGCACGAAAATAGCGATATCACTGCGGGAACTGACCAGGAATGCCACACCGATTGCGGTTACGATCTGCCAGGCCAAGCAGAGCCGCTCGACCCTCTGGAAGGACTCCAGCTTCCGGCTGAAATACAGGCATCCAAGTGACCATAGCACCACAATGAGGCGCGCCGGTACTGCGATCCAGAAATGGGGCGTGCCGAAAAAGCGCCAATCACTCAGCAGGAAAAGCGCATTCAGGGCGACCGAGCAGAGGAAGAGTATACGGGCGTGCCGACGCGACTCGGTGAGGCGCTCCGCTTGAAAAGCGGCTTCCTGTGTCCGGCTGAGAAACTCACCCGTGAAGAGAGAAAGATGGGTCACGGCCAATCCACGTCGGCGCACCCGGTGGCGCCACTGGAAATCAATAGAATAATGTCGGTTATCAATCTGCTAATGAAGGCTTCACCATCTTGGAACGAAACCGAAACGAGGTGGCGCGCCGCCGTTCTTGACCGGATTACCGTGCCTCGCTATAGGCGCGCCTGCCCAGCGGCGATCCACCTGGAAAGATTCGGTCTTTCTGGTCGGTGACATGCCAGGCGACATAGAGCTGAACATTGCCGGTGCTCTTGCGGCTCCAGGCGGGTTTCCCGCCGGGGCCTTTGCTGTTTGGAAGGTCATCCTTTTCAGGCCGTGAAGAACGCGGGAATGCTTGCGGTAAAGTAACTGAAAAGGTGAAGGGCTTCATGCCAACAATCAACCAGCTGGTCCGCAAGGGCCGCGAACTGCAGAAGACCAAGTCGAAGGTCCCTGCAATGGAAGCGAACCCGCAAAAGCGCGGCGTTTGCACCCGTGTTTACACGACGACCCCGAAGAAGCCGAACTCGGCTCTCCGTAAGGTGGCGAAGGTGCGTCTGGTCAACCAGCGCGAAGTCATCACCTACATTCCGGGTGAAGGCCACAATCTTCAGGAGCACAGCGTTGTGCTGATCCGTGGCGGCCGCGTACGCGACCTTCCCGGTGTGCGCTATCACGTGCTGCGCGGCGTTCTGGATACCCAGGGCGTCAAGGACCGTAAGCAGAGCCGTTCGAAGTACGGCGCGAAGCGTCCGAAGTAAGGGAGACTAGAATATGTCACGTCGTCGTCGCCCCGAAAAGCGCGTTATCCTGCCCGATCCCAAGTTCGGTGATATCGTGCTGTCGAAGTTCATGAACAGCATCATGCAGGATGGCAAGAAGGCCGTCGCTGAGTCCATCGTGTACGGTGCGCTCGAAACTGTCGAGACGAAGTCCAAGAAGGACCCCATCGGCATGTTCCATGACGCGCTGAACAATGTGAAGCCCGGCATCGAAGTCCGCAGCCGCCGCGTCGGCGGTGCGACCTACCAGGTCCCCGTCGAAGTGCGCCCCGAGCGCGCCCAGGCGCTGGCGATCCGCTGGTTGATCACCGCGTCGCGCAACCGCAGCGAAACCACCATGGCTGCGCGCCTGTCGGGTGAGCTGCTGGACGCTGCCAACAACCGTGGTAACGCGGTCAAGAAGCGCGAAGATACGCACCGCATGGCGGAAGCGAACCGCGCCTTCTCGCACTACCGCTGGTAAAGAAAGGCGGGCGCTTTGGTGCCCGCTTTTTCTATCTGGTTTTGAATGTCGGTCCGTTCGCCGTGGGGCTACCCATGGCGGACGGATTGGTTTAGGGGCCAGCCGCAAGACTCACTCACTCATCGCCGGTGCGCCGGCAACGGAGAAGCATCATGGCCCGCAGCCATCCGCTCGAACGCTATCGCAATTTCGGTATCATGGCGCATATTGACGCCGGCAAGACCACCACGACCGAGCGTATCCTTTATTACACCGGCAAGTCCTACAAGATCGGCGAAGTCCATGACGGCGCCGCCACCATGGACTGGATGGAGCAGGAGCAGGAGCGTGGTATCACCATCACGTCTGCGGCCACCACTTGTGTGTGGAAGGCCGAAGAGGGCAAGGGTCCTGAGCATCGCCTGAACATCATCGACACCCCCGGCCACGTCGACTTCACCATCGAAGTTGAACGTTCGCTGCGCGTGCTCGACGGTGCGGTCGCCGCGTTCGACGGCGTTGCTGGCGTTGAGCCGCAGTCGGAAACCGTGTGGCGCCAGGCTGACAAGTATCGCGTGCCGCGCATGTGCTTCATCAACAAGCTCGACCGTACCGGCGCGAACTTCTATTATTGCGTGCAGACGATCATTGATCGTCTGGGCGCTACCCCAGCCGTCCTCTATCTGCCCATCGGCGCTGAGTCGGATTTCAAGGGCCTGGTCGATCTGGTCGAAAACCGCGCGATCATCTGGAAGGATGAGAATCTGGGCGCGGAGTTCACCTACGAAGAAATTCCGGCAGACATGGCTGACAAGGCTGCCGAATATCGTGAAAAGCTGATCGAACTTGCCGTCGAGCAGGACGACGAAGCGATGGAAGCCTATCTTGAAGGCAACCTGCCCGACACCGCAACCCTCAAGAAGCTGATCCGCAAGGGTACGCTGGGCCAGGCGTTCGTGCCGGTGCTGTGTGGCTCGGCGTTCAAGAACAAGGGCGTTCAGCCGTTGCTCGACGCCGTCGTCGACTATCTGCCTTCGCCGCTCGACATCGAGGACGTTCAGGGTATCAACCCCGACAACGACCAGCCCGACAGCCGCGCGACCGCCGACGACGCGCCCTTTTCGGGTCTGGCGTTCAAGATCATGAACGATCCGTTCGTCGGCTCGCTGACCTTCCTGCGCGTGTATTCGGGCACCCTGACCAAGGGCACCTATCTGAACTCGGTCAAGGACAAGAAGGAAAAGATCGGCCGCATGCTGCTGATGCATGCGAACAGCCGTGAAGATATCGACGCGGCATATGCCGGCGACATCGTCGCGCTGGCCGGCATGAAGGAAACCACCACCGGTGATACGCTGTGCGCCGAGCGCCAGCCGATCATCTTGGAGCGAATGGAATTCCCCGAGCCGGTGATCGAGCTGTCGGTTGAACCCAAGACCAAGGCGGACCAGGAAAAGATGGGCGTCGCGCTCAACCGCCTGGCCGCTGAAGACCCGTCCTTCCGCGTCACGACCGACCACGAATCGGGCCAGACCATCATCAAGGGCATGGGCGAACTTCACCTCGAAATCCTGGTCGACCGCATGAAGCGCGAATTCAAGGTCGAGGCGAATGTTGGCGCGCCGCAGGTGGCCTATCGCGAATATCTCAAGAAGCCGGTCGACATCGACTACACACACAAGAAGCAGTCGGGTGGTACCGGTCAGTTCGGCCGCGTGAAGGTGAAGCTGACCCCGGGCGAGCGCGGTGCGGGGATCCAGTTCAAGGATGAGATCAAGGGCGGTAACATTCCCAAGGAATATATTCCCGCTATTGAAAAGGGCTTCCGTGAGACGGCGGCAACCGGCTCGCTGATCGGCTTCCCGATTATCGATTTCGACATCGTGCTTTATGATGGCGCGTACCATGACGTCGACTCGTCGGCACTGGCGTTCGAAATCTGTGCTCGCGGAGCAATGCGCGAAGCGGCGCAGAAGTCGGGCATCACGCTGCTCGAACCGGTCATGAAGGTCGAAGTCGTCACCCCGGAGGAATATCTGGGCGACGTCATTGGCGACATGAACAGCCGTCGTGGTCAGATTCAAGGCACCGACACGCGCGGCAATGCCCAGGTGGTCGAAGCCATGGTGCCGCTGGCCAACATGTTCGGCTATGTGAACTCGCTGCGTTCCTTCACCCAAGGCCGCGCGAACTACTCGATGATCTTCTCCCACTATGACGAAGTGCCGCAGAATGTGGCGGACGAAGTCAAGGCGAAGATGGCCTGATGATTTTCCTTAATCGAGCCGTGCACACGGCTCGGTTAGGGGCTGGTAATCTGTGAATTTGCTGCTATGGACGCGCCTTCGCGAGGCGCGGCCGAGCGGTCAGACCAAAGCTGATTTGATTAGAAGGTAGGATAAAATGGCTAAGGCTAAGTTTGAGCGGAACAAGCCGCACTGCAACATCGGCACCATCGGTCACGTTGACCATGGCAAGACCTCGCTGACCGCGGCGATCACCAAGGTGCTGGCCGAAACCGGCGGCGCGACCTTCGTTGACTACGCGAACATCGACAAGGCTCCCGAAGAGCGCGAGCGCGGCATCACCATTTCGACGGCGCACGTTGAATATGAGACCGAAGCCCGTCACTACGCGCACGTCGACTGCCCGGGTCACGCTGACTACGTCAAGAACATGATCACTGGTGCGGCCCAGATGGACGGCGCGATTCTCGTCGTTTCGGCCACCGACGGCCCGATGCCGCAGACCCGTGAGCACATCCTGCTCGCCAAGCAGGTTGGCGTTCCCCAGCTCGTCGTGTTCATGAACAAGGTCGATCTGGTTGACGATCCGGAGATCCTCGAGCTGGTCGAGCTGGAAATCCGCGAACTGCTGTCGTCCTACGACTTCGACGGCGACAACATCCCTGTCATCCCCGGCTCGGCCGTGAAGGCGCTGGATGGCTCGAACGATGAAATCGGCAAGGAAGCCGTCCTGAAGCTGATGGCTGCTGTTGACAGCTTCATTCCGCAGCCGGAGCGCCCGATCGACAAGCCTTTCCTTATGCCAATCGAAGACGTGTTCTCGATCTCAGGTCGTGGTACCGTTGTGACTGGGCGCGTCGAAACCGGTATCGTCAAGGTTGGCGAAGAAGTCGAGATCGTCGGCATCAAGGACACCCGCAAGACCACCGTCACGGGCGTGGAAATGTTCCGCAAGCTGCTCGACGAAGGTCGTGCGGGCGACAACATCGGTGCTCTGGTTCGTGGCGTTGGCCGTGAAGACGTTGAGCGTGGTCAGGTTCTGGCCAAGCCCGGTTCGGTTACGCCGCACACCGAGTTTGACGCGGAAGTCTATGTTCTGTCGAAGGAAGAAGGCGGCCGTCACACCCCGTTCTTCGCGAACTATCGTCCGCAGTTCTACTTCCGCACCACGGACGTCACCGGCGAAGTTATCCTGCCCGAAGGCACCGAGATGGTCATGCCCGGCGACAATGTGAAGCTGAACATCAAGCTCATCGCGCCGATCGCGATGGACTCGGGTCTGCGCTTCGCCATCCGCGAAGGCGGTCGTACCGTCGGCGCCGGGGTTGTCGGCACGATCTCGAAGTAATATAGGACCGCAGCGGCGCGAATCGCCTGATTCGCGCCGCTCGGAATTTCTACCGCCCCGGATCGCCTTTCTCCGGCTCGACTGAGCTAGAAGGGCCGGAAACGGGGCGGATATTTTTTGGTGGTGCATTCTCACAAGTCATCGGCTGCTCCAGCTGATTTCTGAAAATGCTCCAGGTTTTTGGCTCTTTCGCATCGGTACAGGAACAATGGACAGCAACATCCGCATTCGCCTCAAGGCGTTCGATCATCGCGTGCTTGATCAGGCGACCGGCGACATCGCCGAAACCGCCCGCCGCACCGGCGCCCTTATTCGCGGTCCGATTCCCCTTCCGACGCGCATCGAAAAGTTCACGGTCAACCGTGGTCCGCACATCGACAAGAAGTCACGCGAGCAGTTTGAGGTCCGCACCTACAAGCGTATGCTTGACATTGTGCAGCCGACGCCGCAGACGGTCGACGCGCTGATGAAGCTGGACTTGGCTGCCGGCGTGAACGTGGAAATCAAGCTGGCTTAAGCTGGCAAGTCCCTGCTTTTCCGCAAGGATGGCAGGGTATCGGGCATTCCGGGAGACCGGAAGCTCAAACGACACAAGGGATACCGCACGGCCTCTCCGGTAAACTGGAAATGGCTCGTGGTCCTGGTCCCCCGTCGCTGTTCCCGAGTAGGGAGTGGCAACCAACCCGGACGGGGTGATTTGTTATTTGGGTTGGCCGCGAAGGAGGGATCCTGAGCGGTTTTTTCGTTGGATACGCCCGCTGCTAAGGCGGGCCTCTATGGGAGTAATCAGTGATGCGCACAGGCGTGATCGCTAAGAAAGTCGGGATGACCCGTCTGTTCCAGGAGGACGGACGGCATGTACCGGTTACGGTTCTGGCCCTTGAGGGCAATCAGGTCGTGGCTCGCAAGGAAGTTGATCGTGACGGTTATGTCGCGGTTCAGCTTGGTGCGGGCGTCGCGAAGGTCAAGAATGTCGCCAAGCCGCAGCGCGGTCACTTCGCCAAGGCGGAAGTGGAGCCGAAGGCGCGTCTGGTCGAATTCCGTGTCGCCGAGGACGCGCTCCTCGATGTCGGCGCCGAGATCGCGGCCGATCATTTCATCGCTGGCCAGTTGGTCGATGTTGCCGGTCACACCCAAGGTAAGGGTTTCGCCGGCGCCATGAAGCGCTGGGGCTTCGGAGGTATGCGCGCCACCCACGGCGTGTCGATCAGTCACCGTGCCCATGGTTCGACCGGTAACCGTCAGGATCCGGGCCGCGTCTTCAAGAACAAGAAGATGGCAGGTCATATGGGCGACCGTGAGCGGACCCAGCAGAACCTCGAAATCGTGCGCACCGATGTCGAGCGCGGCCTTCTCTTCGTGAAGGGCAGCGTTCCGGGCGCGAAGGGGGCCTGGCTCACCGTCAGCGACGCCGTCAAGGTCGCTCGCCCGGCGGACGCACCCTATCCCGCCAGCCTGAAGCAGGCTGCGAACAGCAATAGCGCTCCGGCGAACACCCCGGCTGAAGAAGCTGCGGCTCCCGAAGTCACCGAAGGCCAGGAGGGCTAAACCATGAAGGTCAATGTACAGACCCTCGACGCGCAGACTGCTGGCGAACTGGAGCTCAACGATGCCGTGTTCGGCCTCGAGCCTCGCGCCGACATCCTGCACCGCGTCGTCACCTGGCAGCTCGAAAAGCGTCGCGGCACTGCCCGCGGCACGCGCGAGCGTAGCGACGTTGCCCGCACCGGCAAGAAGTTCGGCCGCCAGAAGGGTGGCGGCACCGCCCGTCACGGCGATCGCCGCGCACCGGTGTTCATCGGCGGTGGTAAGGCTCACGGTGCCCGCGTCCGCGACTTCAATCCCTCGCTGAACAAGAAGGTTCGTGCGCTGGGCCTGAAGATGGCGCTGTCGTCGAAGATCAAGAGCGGATCGCTCACCATCATCGACAGCCTCGACGTCAAGGACGGCAAGACCCGCGAGTTGGTCGCCAGCCTCGCCAAGCTGAACCTCACCAAGGCGCTGTTCATCGACGGTGACGCCGTGAACATCAGCTTCGCCAAGGCTTCGGCTAACATCATCGGCGTGAACCTGCTGCCCGCTGTGGGCGCCAACGTTTATGACATCCTGAAGGCCGACTCGCTGGTGCTGACCCGCGCCGCGGTCGAAAAGCTGGAGGCGCGTTTCAATGGCTAAGAAAGAAGCCGCGAAGGTCGATAACCGTCATTATGACGTCGTTGTCGCCCCGGTCATCACCGAGAAGTCGACGCTTCTCTCCGAGAATAACGCCGTGGTCTTCAAGGTCGCCAATGATGCGACCAAGCCGGAGATCAAGGCGGCCGTCGAGGCGCTCTGGGGCGTGACCGTCAAGAGCGTGAACACGCTGGTCGCCAAGGGCAAGACGAAGAAGTGGAAGGGCAAGCCCTACACTCGTTCGGACGTGAAGAAGGCGATCGTTCGTCTGGCTGACGGCCAGTCGATCGACATCACCGAAGGAGTGCGCTGATCATGGCGCTTAAGAGCTACAACCCGACCAGCCCCGCGCAGCGTGGCCTTATCCTGGTCGACAAGTCCAGCCTGCACAAGGGCAAGCCCGTCAAGGCGCTGACCGAAGGCAAGCGCAAGACTGGTGGCCGTAACAACAAGGGCCATGTGACCTCGCGCGGTATCGGCGGCGGTCACAAGCAGCGCTATCGCATCATCGACTTCAAGCGCCGCTTGTGGGATGTCGAAGGTACGGTCGAGCGTCTGGAATATGACCCCAACCGCACAGCCTTCATCGCTCTGGTGAACTATCCCGATGGCACGCAGGCCTACATCCTGGCACCGCAGCGGCTTGCGCCGGGTGACAAGGTCATCGCGGGCAAGAAGACCGACGTGAAGCCGGGCAATGCGATGGAACTGGGTCAGATGCCGGTTGGCACGATCATCCACAACATCGAGATGAAGCCGGGCAAGGGCGGTCAGCTTTGCCGGTCGGCGGGCACCTACGCCCAGCTGGTCGGCCGCGATCGCGGCATGGTGATGGTCCGCCTGTCCTCGGGCGAGCAGCGCTACATCCGTTCGGATTGCATGGGCACCATCGGCGCCGTGTCCAACCCGGACAATGGCAACACCAACCTCGCCAAGGCAGGCCGCAACCGTTGGAACGGTATCCGTCCTCTGACGCGCGGTGTGGCGAAGAACCCGGTCGATCACCCCCATGGCGGTGGTGAAGGCCGGACCTCGGGCGGCCGTCATCCGGTTACTCCCTGGGGCAAGCCGACCAAGGGTGCGCGCACCCGCCACAACAAGGCAACGGACAAGTTCATCATCCGTAGCCGCCACGCGAAGAAGAAGAGGTAAGCGAGATGGCTCGTTCCGTCTGGAAAGGTCCTTTCGTGGACCTCAGCCTTCTGAAGAAGGCGGAAGTGGCGCAGGACGCCGGTGGCCGTTCGGGTCCGATCAAGACCTGGTCGCGCCGTTCCACCATCCTGCCGCAGTTCGTTGGCCTGACGTTCAACGTCTATAACGGCCGCAAGCATGTGCCGGTCTCGGTGAACGAGGATATGGTGGGTCACAAGCTGGGCGAATTCGCCCCGACCCGCTACTTCCCCGGCCACGCTGCCGACAAGAAGGGCAAGCGCTAATGAGCAAGGAAAAGGCTCCCCGTCGCGTCGCCGACAATGAGGCGCTGGCCGTTGGCACGCAGATCCGTGGTTCGGCCCAGAAGCTGAACCTGGTCGCCACGCTCATCCGCGGCCGTAAGGTCGAAGAGGCGTTGAACATCCTTGCCTTCTCGAAAAAGGCGATGGCTGTCGACGTGCGCAAGGTGTTGGCTTCGGCCATCGCCAATGCGGAAAACAATCACAATCTGGACGTCGACTCGCTGGTCGTCGCGGAAGCATCGGTGGGCAAGAGCTTCACCCTGAAGCGCTTCCACGCCCGCGGCCGCGGCAAGTCGACCCGGATCCTGAAGCCCTTCAGCCGCGTGCGCATCGTCGTTCGCGAAGCAGCTGAAGAAGCGGAGGCGTAAGACTATGGGTCACAAGAGCAATCCGATCGGTCTGCGCCTGCAGATCAACCGCACCTGGGATAGCCGCTGGTACGCGGAAGGCGCCGACTATGGTCGCCTGCTGCTGGAGGATCTCAAGATCCGCCAGTATATCATGAAGAACCTGCCGCAAGCCGCGATCTCCAAGGTCGTGATCGAGCGTCCGGCTAAGCTGTGCCGCGTGTCGGTATATGCTGCTCGTCCCGGTGTGATCATCGGTAAGAAGGGTGCGGACATTGAGAAGCTGCGCAAGAAGCTGGGCAGCCTGACTTCTTCGGACGTCAGCCTGAACATTGTCGAGATCCGCAAGCCGGAAGTAGACTCCAAGCTCGTGGCACAGGGCATTGCCGACCAGCTGGAGCGTCGCGTGGCGTTCCGCCGTGCGATGAAGCGCGCGGTGCAGTCCGCCCTGCGTCTCGGCGCGGAAGGGATCAAGATCACTTGCGGCGGCCGTCTGGGCGGCGCGGAGATCGCACGTGTGGAATGGTATCGCGAAGGCCGCGTTCCGCTGCACACGCTCCGTGCGAACGTCGACTATGCTGAAGCCACGGCGCACACCGCCTATGGCGTTTGCGGCATCAAGGTCTGGATCTTCAAGGGCGAAATCCTTGGTCATGATCCGATGGCTACCGACCGGCTGATGCTGGAGGCTCAGACCTCCGGCGTACGCCCGGCGCGCTGAGAATAAGGTAGGTATAGCGTCATGCTGCAACCGAAAAAAATGAAGTTCCGCAAGACCTTCAAGGGCCGGATCAAGGGCGACGCCAAGGGCGGTTCGGACCTGAACTTCGGCTCCTATGGCCTGAAGGCTCTGGAACCCGAGCGCGTTACCGCGCGTCAGATCGAAGCGGCCCGCCGCGCGATCACCCGGCACATCCGCCGCCAGGGTCGTCTGTGGATCCGCGTGTTCCCCGACGTTCCGGTGTCGAAGAAGCCTGCCGAAGTCCGTCAGGGTAAGGGCAAGGGTTCGGTCGAATATTGGGCGGCTCGCGTGAAGCCAGGTCGTATCCTTTTCGAACTCGACGGCGTTCCTGGCCCGCTCGCAGCAGAGGCATTCTCGCGCGCCGCGATGAAGCTGCCCATCAAGACCAAGGTCGTTGCCCGCCTCGGCGACACCTCGCACCTGGAGGGCTAAGCCGTGGCCAACGTTGCCGACCTCAAGACCAAGACGGACGACGAACTGTCGACCGAACTCAACAACCTGAAGCGCGAGCAGTTCAACCTGCGTTTCCAGGCGGCCACCAACCAGCTGGAAAAGCCCAGCCGCGTGAAGGAAGTCCGCCGTTCGATCGCGCAGATCAAGACCCTGCAGACGGAGCGTAACAGCTCCGCCGCGAAGTAAAGGAAACACACGATGCCCAAGCGCGTGCTGACGGGAACGGTGGTTTCCGACAAGACCGACAAGACGGTGGTGGTTCGCGTAGAGCGCAAGGTTAAGCATGCGCTCTACGGCAAGATCATCCGCCGCTCCAAGAAGTACCATGCCCATGACGAGGGCAATGTTTACAAGGAAGGCGAAACGGTCCGCATCGAAGAGACCGCTCCGATTTCCAAGCTCAAGACCTGGAAGGTCATCGAGCGCGTGGACACCCACAAGTCGCCTGAAACGGCGGCCTGAGGTTAGTCACCGGCCTTGAGGGTCGAAATTTCGGACGCGGGGCTGGCCTTTTCTTGTCGGAGAGGTTACAGGCCCGCGCTTCGTGTTTCGAATCTTCCGGTCGAAACCCGAATTCGGAACCGCCGGGACAGTCTCGGTAGGCCAGACAAGAAGGAACCGGATCAATGATCCAGATGCAATCCAATCTTGACGTTGCTGACAACAGCGGCGCCAAGCGCGTCCAGTGCATCAAGGTGCTGGGCGGCTCGAAGCGTCGCTTCGCGAGCGTGGGCGACATCATCGTCGTCTCGATCAAGGAGGCTGCGCCTCGTGGCAAGGTGAAGAAGGGTGACGTGCATCGCGCTGTCATCGTGCGCACCGCCAAGGACGTGCGTCGCGCTGATGGCAGCGTGATTCGCTTTGACGGCAACGCCGCCGTGCTGATCAACAAGAACGAGGAGCCGATCGGCACCCGTATTTTTGGCCCGGTCGTTCGCGAACTGCGCGCCAAGAAGCACATGAAGATCATCAGCCTTGCTCCTGAGGTGCTGTAATGAGCGCTGCTAGAATCAAGAAGGGCGACAAGGTCGTCGTGCTCGCTGGCAAGGACAAGGGACGTACCGGCGCTGTCTTGGCTGTGCTGCCCAAGGACGACAAGGTCCTGGTGGAAGGCATCAACGTGCATGCGCGTCACCGCAAGCCCGACCAGGCGAACCCGCAGGGTGGCATCGAGCGCAAGCCCGCGCCGCTCCACATTTCGAATGTCGCTGTCGCCGACAAGGATGGCAAGCCGACCCGCGTCCGTTTCGAGGACCGCGACGGCAAGAAGGTCCGCGTCGCCGTCAAGTCCGGTGAGGTGCTGTAATGAGCGACAAGTACACTCCGCGCTCCAAGGCGCAGTATGACGCCGAAATCGCCAAGGCGATGACCGAGAAGTTCGGTTACGAAAACGTCATGCAGGTCCCGAAGATCGAGAAGATCACGCTCAACATGGGCGTGGGCGAAGCGACCCAGGACAAGAAGAAGGTTACCTCGGCCGCCGAGGAAATGGAACTGATCGCTGGCCAGAAGCCGGTGATCACCAAGGCTCGCAAGTCGATCGCGCAGTTCAAGCTCCGTGAAGGCATGCCGATCGGTGCCAAGGTCACGCTGCGTCGTGAGCGCATGTACGAGTTTCTTGATCGCCTGATCAACGTTGCTCTGCCCCGCGTGCGCGACTTCCGTGGTCTCAATCCGAAAAGCTTCGACGGCCGTGGCAACTATGCCTTTGGCATCAAGGAGCAGATCATCTTCCCCGAGATCAACTATGACCGCATCGACAAGGTGCGCGGCATGGACATCATCGTGACCACCACGGCGAAGACGGACGAGGAAGCGCGCGAACTGCTGCGTCTCTTTGGCTTCCCCTTCCCGATCGAAGAGAAGCAGGCGGCCTGAACAAGGTCCCGCTTCTCTTTCCAAAGACACCCAAGGAAAGAGAACTTAAGTCATGGCGAAACTGAGTTCGATCAACAAAAATGAGCGCCGCAAGAAGCTGGTCAAGAAATATGCCGGCCGCTATGCGAAGCTCAAGGCGATCGCGAATGATACCGCGGCCGACGACAGCGATCGTCTGATCGCGCGTCTGAAGATGGCGGAGATCCCCCGCAACGGCAACCCGACGCGCGTTCGGAACCGCTGCGAACTGACGGGGCGTCCCCGCGCTTACTACCGCAAATTCCGCCTCTGCCGCGTGCAGCTGCGTGATCTGGCCAACAAGGGCCTGATCCCCGGCGTCACCAAGTCGAGCTGGTAAGGATCATTTGAGATGGCATTGACCGATCCCCTGGGTGATATGCTCACCCGCATCCGCAACGGGCAGCAGGCGAAGAAGGACAGCGTTGTGTCCCCCGCTTCGAAGCTGCGCGCCCGCGTGCTCGACGTGCTGCAGCGCGAAGGCTATATCCGTGGTTATTCCGAGGAAGCTCTCGGCAAGCACCCGGGCCTGCGCATCGAGCTGAAATATTTCGAGGGCCAGCCCGCGATCAAGCATGTCGCCCGCGTGTCCAAGCCTGGCCGCCGCGTCTATTCGGGTTCCAAGGAACTGCCGGTGGTCCGCAACGGCCTGGGCATCACCATTGTCTCGACGCCTCGCGGCGTTCTGTCCGACGCGGAAGCGCGTGAGCAGAATGTCGGCGGCGAAGTGCTGGCGGAGGTGTTCTGATGAGCCGCACTGGTAAGAAACCGGTTGCCGTCCCTGCGGGCGTCACCGCCGCCATCGAAGGCGGTCAGTTGTCGGTGAAGGGGCCCAAGGGTACCCTCGCCATTCCGCTGGCCGACGAAGTCACCTACAGCATCGAAGACGGATCGATCGCCGTGAAGCCTGCCAATGACAGCAAGCGCGCCCGCGCTTTCTGGGGCATGCAGCGCACGCTGATTGCTAACCTGATCACCGGTGTTACCGAGGGCTTTTCCAAGAAGCTGCTCATCACCGGTGTCGGCTACCGCGCCAACTCGCAGGGCAAGACCCTGAAGCTGCAGCTCGGCTATTCGCACGACGTCGATTTCGCGATCCCGGAAGGTATCGAAATCAAGACCCCGGATAACACCACGGTCGAGATTAGCGGTATCGACAAGCAGAAGGTGGGTCAGGTTGCGGCCGAGATCCGCCGCTGGCGCAAGCCCGAACCCTATAAGGGCAAGGGTATCAAGTACGCCGGCGAGTTCATCTTCCGCAAGGAAGGGAAGAAGAAGTAAGATGGCAAAGCTTTCCCTCTTCGCGCGGCGTCGCCGCCGCGTTCGCACCGCGCTCAAGGCAGTATCGGGCCACAAGCCCCGCCTCAGCGTCCACCGTTCGGGCCGTCACATCTACGCCCAGGTCATTGACGATGCGCAGGGCAAGACCCTGGCCGCCGCGTCGACCCTGGACAAGGACGTCGGGTCGAAGGCTCTGGGTAAGA
Organism: Sphingobium sp. TomMM7A; assembly: GCF_055397305.1. Taxonomy (NCBI): domain Bacteria; kingdom Pseudomonadati; phylum Pseudomonadota; class Alphaproteobacteria; order Sphingomonadales; family Sphingobiaceae; genus Sphingobium; species Sphingobium sp. TomMM7A. The sequence continues at coordinate 2,456,299 of NZ_AP027311.1, forward strand.
CTGGCGCCTCTTCCGAAGCCGCTGCGGAAGTCGGCAAGCGCGTTGCCGCTGCGGCGACCGCTGCCGGCGTCACCAAGGTCGTGTTCGATCGTGGTGGCTTCCTGTTCCATGGCCGCGTCAAGGCGCTGGCCGATGCCGCCCGCGAAGGCGGGCTGGAGTTCTGATCATGGCTGACGAAAACGAAATCCAGGCCCAGGCGGGCGCACCTGCTGCTGTCGAAGGCGGCGAGAATGCACCGACCGAGGGCCGTGGTCCCGGTCGGGGTCGTGGTCGCGGCGGTGACCGCAACCGTGGTGAGCGTGGCGGCCGTGGCCGTCGCGACGATCGTCGCGGTGGTAACCGTGACGAGGAACAGGGCGAAGAGCTGATCGAGAAGCTGGTTCACATCAACCGCGTCTCGAAGACCGTCAAGGGCGGTAAGCGCTTCGGCTTTGCTGCTTTGGTGGTTGTCGGCGACGGCAAGGGTCGTGCGGGCTTCGGCCATGGCAAGGCGCGCGAAGTGCCTGAAGCCATCAGCAAGGCGACCGCTTCGGCCAAGAAGGCGATGGTTCGCGTTCCGCTGAAGGAAGGCCGCACGCTGCACCATGACGGCCTTGGCCATTTCGGTGCGGGTAAGGTGACGGTTCGGTCGGCCCCCGCCGGTACGGGTATCATCGCCGGTGGTCCGATGCGCGCGGTGTTCGAAAGCCTAGGCGTTGCAGACGTCGTGACGAAGTCGAACGGCACCTCGAACCCCTACAACATGATTCGTGCGACCTTCTCGGCGCTGGGCGAACAGACCAGTCCGAAGTCGGTGGCGCAGCGTCGTGGCAAGAAGGTTGCTGACCTGCTTCGTCGTGGTGGCGCCTCGGCCGAAGTCGCGCAGGCTGATGCCGAAGCGATCGTGGAGTAACGGATATGGCGAAGATCAAGATCAAGCAGATCGGCTCACCGATCCGCCGTCCCGCCGACCAGAAGAAGATTCTGATCGGCCTCGGCCTTGGCAAGATGCACCGCGTGGTTGAACTGGAAGACACAGCGGAAGTCCGCGGTGCCATTGCCAAGCTTCCCCACATGGTCGCAGTGGTCGAGGGCTGAGCCTTCCGATCACAATGGAATGAAGCGGGAGAGGGGGAAACCCCTCTTTCGTTTTTTTGGAAGACGCGCTAAAGGCGCGACTTCCAAAATCCCAGCATAGGCTGGGATCTCATGCCGGATGGCGAGTCCTCTTGTGAGGAGACCCCCGGTTTCATTTGGCTAGGCGCGACCCGAGAAGTCGCGTTCAGCCGCCAGCGGTTCCAGCCTTCGCTGGGACTTCGGCATGACTGCTCAAAGAGCAATCATGCCTCGCGCGAACATAGCGAAAGCGAGTGCACAATGACGAAGCTTAACGAACTCAATGACAATGCCGGTGCCCGTAAGGGTCGGATGCGCGTCGGCCGTGGTATCGGCTCGGGCAAGGGCAAGACCGCTGGTCGCGGCCAGAAGGGTGCGAAGGCGCGTTCGGGCGTTGCGATCAACGGCTTCGAAGGCGGCCAGATGCCGCTGCACATGCGGCTGCCGAAGCGCGGCTTCAACAACATTTTCGCCAAGGATTACGCGATCGTGAACCTGGGCGCGGTGCAGAAGGCGATCGACGCCGGCAAGCTCGACGCCAATGCGACGATCGACCATGCGGCGCTGAAGGCTGCTGCGCTGGCTCGCGGCGGCAAGGACGGCGTCCGTTTGCTCGCCAAGGGCGAACTGGCCGCCAAGGTCAACCTGCTGGTCGCCGGTGCCTCGAAGGGCGCTGTCGAGGCGGTCGAGAAGGCTGGCGGCAAGGTCCAGATGATCGAAGTCGTTCCCGCTGCCGATAAGGCGAAGGCCAAGAAGGGCACGGCCCTAGCTGCCAAGAAGGCCGCGGCCAAGGCCTAATCAAGCCGCCAAGGCTTGCAAGCATGGCCCCGCTGCCCGATATGGGCGAGCGGGGCTATGTGTTTCGGGCAATGTTCCGGCAGCCTTCCTTTCGTCAGATCGTGTCGCGCACTGTCTCGGTACCGTCAGGACATCACCCGTTTCTCGACTCCGCTCGAAACGAAATGGGGAACGCAAGGAAGGGCGGGACGCTGAAGGCGCACTTTGTCGCATCATCCGCAAATCCCGGTTCGACAGCGCCCCATGACCCCGCTAAGGGATTAGCGATTCAGGCTGGGGCGTGACCTTGGCCAAGATGTTTTGAAGGGCAGCCAAGATGGCATCGAGAGCCGACCAGCTCGCATCCAATCTCAGCCTGGCAAAGTTCAGCCAGGCGACCGACCTCAAGAAGCGCCTATGGTTCACACTGGGCGCCTTGATCGTGTTTCGCTTCCTGAGTTTCGTGCCGCTACCGGGCGTCGACCCGACCGCGCTGTCTCAGCTTTACAAGCAGACGAACGGTGGTGTCCTGGACATCTTCAACACCTTTTCGGGTGGTTCTCTGTCACGCATGAGCCTGATCGCGCTCGGGGTGATGCCATATATCACCGCCTCGATCGTCGTACAGCTCGCGGCCAGCCTTTCGCCGCAGCTCGCCGCGATTAAGAAGGAAGGCGAGAGCGGTCGCAAAAAGCTCAACCAGTATACGCGTTACGGCACGGTTGGCCTGACTGCGGTGCAGGGCTATTTCATCGCGGTCGGCCTCGAAAGCTTCGGCGCACAATCGGGTGTGCAAGCAGTGGTTGATCCCGGTTTTCTGTTCCGGATCGCAGCGGTCGTGTCGCTGATCGGGGGCACGATGTTCCTGATGTGGCTGGGTGAACAGATCACGTCGCGCGGTATCGGCAACGGCGTCAGCCTAATAATCATGGCTGGTATCGTTGCTCAGCTTCCGGTCACCCTAAGCAATCTTTTCAAATCGGGCAGCGAGGGATCGATCTCGGGCCTGTTGATCGTGATGGTCATCGCATTGGCGGTCGGCTTGATCCTGCTGATCTGTTTCATGGAGCGCGCGCAGCGCCGCGTGCTGATCCAGTATCCCAAGCGCCAGACTCGTCAGGGATTGATGCAGGCGGATCGCAGCCATCTGCCGCTCAAGGTAAATACCGCCGGCGTTATCCCGCCGATCTTCGCCAGTTCGCTTCTGCTGATGCCACTCACCATTTCCCAGTTCGCGGGTAGAACCATTGCCGGTGAGAGCAGGCTTGGGGATTTCGTACTGACGCTGAACCAATATCTGTCGCACGGCAGCCCGGTTTACATGGGCCTTTATGGCCTGGGTATCGTGTTCTTCTGCTTCTTCTACACCGCGGTTGTGTTCAATCCTGAGGAGACGGCAGATAATCTCAAGCGGAATGGCGGGTTTATACCGGGCATCCGTCCCGGCAAGAACACCGAAAATTATCTGGACTATGTGCTGACCCGGATCACGGTGATTGGTGCTGCCTATCTGGCCATCATATGCCTGGTGCCGGAATTTGCCATCGCCCGGGCGGGTATTCCCTTCTATCTGGGCGGGACGAGTCTGCTGATCGTGGTCAATGTCACGGTGGATACCGTGACGCAGATCCAGAGCCATTTGCTGGCTCACCAATATGGGGATCTGATCAAGAAGGCGAAGCTGAAGGGACGCCTTCGTTAAAAGCGCATCGAGGCGCGGCGCAAGAACAGGGGAGTATGCGCAAAATGAATATCATTCTGCTGGGTCCTCCAGGAGCAGGGAAGGGCACGCAGGCGAGCCGCCTGGTCGAAACCCGTGGCATGGTTCAGCTGTCGACGGGTGACATGCTGCGGGCGGCGGTAAAGGCGCAGACGCCGATTGGCCTCAAGGCCAAGGCGGTGATGGAAGCGGGTGAACTGGTTTCGGATGAAATCGTTTCCGGTATCATCGGCGAAGCATTGGATGGGTTGGCCGACAGCACTGGCGTGATCTTCGACGGCTATCCGCGCACCGAAGCTCAGGCTCATTCGCTCGACGCCATTCTTGCCGATCGCGGCCGTACATTGGACCATGTCATCGAACTCGACGTCGATGAGGACGCTCTGGTTGAGCGCATCACGGGCCGCTTCACCTGCGCGACCTGCGGTGAGGGCTATCACGACAGCTTCAAGCAGCCCAAGGTCGCTGATGAGTGCGACAAATGCCATGGGCATGAGTTCAAGCGCCGTCCCGATGATAATGAAGAAACGGTTCGCACCCGGATGGCGGAATATCGCGCTAAGACCGCCCCCATCCTTCCAATCTATGAGGCGCGAGGGATCGTGTCCCGTGTGGATGGCATGGCTGACATGGACGATGTGACTGCGGCAATCGCGGGCATATTGGATCACGCCCAAAGCTGAGGTAATTTCTCCCGTCTTTCAGAGGCGGGAGGAAGGCATGCGGAACTCTATTCGGGCCATCCTAGTCACTGCGCTCGCTTGCGGAACGGTCGCCCAAGCGGAAGTTAAGTCGGCGAACGATTTCGGCTTCGAGGTAGTCAGCAGCGTCGAAACCCTGGGCGATGTGCAAACAATATATCCTTGATTGCTTCATCGGCGCGCTGGTGGAGCAGCGAACACACCTGCAGTGGCGATGCCGCCAACCTTAGCCTGGATACAAAAGCGGGAGGCTGTTTCTGTGAGCAGCTTGCACGGCTGAAGCGCACAGCGGAGCAGGGCGACTGACCTTCCAAGCTGGACTCAGCATGGAGGCGCCAGCAACAATATATATCCGACCCTAATATCTTAACCGATTGATTGCTGTTTCATTGCTAATGCATTCGGGTGACTGCTTCGCTCACTCGGAACCGCCTGGTGGAATTGGATGCCTTGAGAGGCATCGGTGCACTGTGCGTGCTGGTTTTTCATTATTCCACGCGTTTCCACGAGCTTTTTCCCCAAGCGGCGCATGTACCGTTCAGTTTTCCCGGGGGCAATTATCGTGTCCTGCTGTTTTTCACGATCTCGGGCTTCGCCATATTCTTCACGCTGGATCGGATCGGTAGCGTCGCCGACTTCGCGGTAAACCGGATCGCTCGGCTATATCCGGCTTATATCGTCGCGATGTTGCTAACCTTGTCGATCGAATATGCGGCAAAGGCGTCCCAATTGCTGGTAGGTCCCAGCGCTATCCTGGCTAACTTCACGATGTTGCAGGGGTTCGCGTTTCTTCCTGAGGTAGACGGCGCTTATTGGACTTTGACCGTCGAAATCGCCTTTTACTTCTGCATGATATCGATCTGGAAATGGGCTGGATTGAAAAGGCTCGAACCGATGCTGGCATTGTGGCTCGCGGTTCGCGCGATTTATGGGTTATGGCCCGACATGCCAGAACGCATCGTCATGCTCTTGGTATTACGCTATCTCCCCTTCTTTATCATCGGGATGCTGTCGTACCGTGTCTGGTCCGGTCAGCGAAGCTGGCGCCAGCAATCTCCCTACGCCGCCCTTGCACTGCTGTCGGTCGCCTTCATGGAAAGTTGGGACGTCACGCTTATGGCCTGTATTCTGCTTGCAGGCTTTGCAGCGCTGATCAGAGGGCATTTGCAGTGGATCGCGTCACGTCCACTGCTCTGGATGGGTGGGATCAGCTATTCCTTCTACCTCATCCATCAGCATGTGGGTTTTGTCGTGATGCTGAAGATGGCGGAGCAGGGCTACAACCCGTGGCTCGCCTTCTTCTCCGCGTTTCTTGTCGCGTTAACTTTGGGCACGGGCATAAACAGGCTGGTGGAGCGTCCCGCAGGCGAGGCGATAATATCGTGGTGGCGACGGCGGCGTGGGAAGAGGTTTGTGCACGCTGAAGCCTCGTCCCGGCCTATTTAATGACGATGTCTACTCCGTCGCACCGACAGTGGTGGTGAGCGGAAGGAGAAGGACAGGGGCTCGGCATTGGAGCCAAGCCCCTACATTAAGATTTTACTGCGCGCGGGGGGCTGCTGCTGCCGCGTTGGCCGGCAACCCGCCCATCTGCGTGACCAGCTTGGTATAGGCGTCCAGATAGGCCAGCACGATCACCTGGCCGATCTCGGTATTCTGGTAGCCGCTCGCACCGGCAGCAGCAAAGCCACCCCACCATCCGGCACCGCCGCCGCCGCCAAAGCCGATGTCGGTCTTGCGCGCATAGCCTTCGGTCAGCGCCTCTTCTTCAGTCGTGCGGGCGTTGACGATGGAAAGCGTGACGTTCGCTTCTTTCTTCTTGATGTTCAGGCCGCCAGCAAGTGCGCCGAACGTGCCGCCCATCAGGCCGCCAAGTGCAGCGCCAAAGCCCCCCCCGCCAGAGTTGCGGTTGGACGAGACAATGTCAGGCTCCAGATAATAGTCGGCTGCCTTGACCTGGCCCCGGCCCAGGTTCGATCCAGCCTGCAATTCGCCCGAGTCCGCCATGGCGCGTTCCATCGCCCGGCTCTGCATGGCGCGGCCGCGGTTGACGATGCCGAAGCAGCCAGACTGCTGGATGAACACCTTGAGGATCGCTTCCGGGCTGCCCAAGTTCAACTCGCGCCACCACTGGTTGTCGGGTTCGACGATCGCGACAGTGCCAAGGCGGCGGGTACAGCGGGGAATCTCCTGCTGAGCGCGCTCCTGCGACCTGCGGCCCGAGGAGGCGCCTTTGGTGGTGCCATCCTTATAGGTCTTGCCAGAAGAACTCATATTCGTCTGCGCCATCGCAGACATCGGCGTCGCAAGCATCGATGCTGTCGCGACGAGCGCGGAAACCGTCTTGAACATTGCCCCAAATCCCTTTCGAGCGGTTAATTATGGAATTTTTATTATGGTACGACCCGTTTAAGGCTCGCGTCAATTACCATAGCTCGCGGGCTTTTCCTACTGATGGTCAGGCTGTTTGCAAGCTCTGCTGACAGGCCCGCAAATGGCTGCTATCGGCGCGGTCCATGACCAACCTTTCGCACATCCGTAATTTCTCGATCATCGCGCATATCGACCATGGCAAGTCGACGCTGGCCGACCGGCTGATCCAACGCACCGGGGGGCTGACCGATCGCGAGATGTCGGCGCAGGTCCTCGACAATATGGATATCGAGAAGGAGCGGGGCATCACCATCAAGGCGCAGACCGTGCGCCTCGACTATGTCGCGAAAAATGGTGAGACGTATGAGCTCAACCTCATGGACACGCCGGGCCATGTCGACTTCGCCTACGAAGTGAGCCGGAGCCTCGCTGCGTGCGAGGGCGCGCTGCTGGTTGTCGATGCGGCGCAGGGCGTGGAGGCGCAGACGCTGGCCAATGTCTATCAGTCGATCGAGCATGACCATGAGATCGTGCCGGTGCTGAACAAGATCGACCTGCCTGCCGCCGAACCGGAAAAGGTCCGAGCGGAGATCGAGGAAGTGATCGGCCTGGACGCTTCGGAAGCGGTGCTGGCGAGCGCGAAGTCGGGTATCGGCATCGACGATATTCTCGAAGCCATCGTCGCCAAGATTCCGCCGCCCAAGGGCGACCGCAACGCGCCGCTGGAAGCGATGCTGGTCGACAGCTGGTATGACCCTTATCTCGGCGTCGTCATCCTGGTCCGCGTCGTCAATGGCGTGATCAAGAAGGGGCAGCAGATCAAGTTCATGATCGGCGAGACCGAGCATCTGATCGACCGCGTCGGATGCATGCGGCCCAAGATCGAACAGCTGCCGGAACTCGGTCCGGGCGAGATCGGCTTCATCACCGCGCAGATCAAGGACATCAGCCAGACCCGCGTCGGCGATACCATCACCACGGTCAAGAACCCCGCGGCTAATCCGCTGCCAGGTTTCAAGGAAGTGCAGCCGGTGGTCTTCTGCGGGCTGTTCCCGGTCGATGCCAATGATTTCGAGAAGTTGCGCGATTCGATTTCGAAGCTGCGGCTGAACGATGCGTCCTTCTCCTTCGAGATGGAGACGTCGGCGGCGCTCGGCTTCGGCTTCCGCTGCGGTTTCCTGGGGCTGCTCCATCTGGAGATCATCCAGGAGCGGCTGACGCGCGAATATGATCTCGACCTCATCACCACCGCGCCGTCGGTGGTCTATGAGATGCACATGAAGGATGGGGAGGTGCGCCATCTGCACAACCCCGCCGACATGCCCGACCCGAACCATATCGAGATGATCGAGGAGCCGTGGATCGAGGCGGTGATCTACTGCCCCGACGAATATCTGGGGTCGATCCTGAAGCTTTGCCAGGACCGGCGCGGAATCCAGAAGAACCTGACCTATGTCGGCGGGCGCGCACAGGTGACCTATGAGCTGCCGCTCAACGAAGTGGTGTTTGACTTTTACGATCGCCTGAAGTCGATCAGCCGGGGCTATGCCAGCTTCGACTATCATCAGATCGGCACCCGCGAGGGTGACCTCGTCAAGATGAGCATCCTCGTCAACAACGAACCGGTCGATGCGCTTTCGATGATCGTTCACCGCAGCGCTGCCGAAGCGCGGGGGCGGCATATGTGCGAGCGGCTGAAGGACCTGATCCCTCGTCACCTGTTCAAGATCCCGATTCAAGCGGCGATCGGCGGCAAGGTAATTGCCCGCGAAACGATCGCGGCGATGCGCAAGGACGTCACCGCCAAATGCTATGGCGGCGACATCACCCGCAAGAAGAAGCTGCTGGAGAAGCAGAAAGAGGGCAAGAAGCGGATGCGGGAATATGGGTCGGTACAGATCCCGCAGGAGGCCTTCATTGCGGCGCTGCGGATGGGGGATGAGAGCTAACACTCCTTCGTTCGGGGTGACCTCCTCCAAGCCTCCTCCTTTCGTGGAGGGCCGCGTTAGCCAAGGATTGACGCGGGCGGGGCATCCATGATCATGTCCGTGCGCACTTCTTGATGGGACGAATGATGAGCGACGCCTGGCTGTATGACGAGCATCCTGCGATGTTTCGCGCGCATCCATTTCTGTTCATCCTGCTGCTGATTTCTGTCGTGGGGCTGCTGGCGATCGGGGTCTGGTGGCTGCGGACGAAGGGGGAGCGGTTGGCATTGTCCGACCGGGAGGTGCTGATGGAGTGCGGGCTGCTGGCCAAGCAGCGCACCGAGATTGCGCTGTCGAGCATTCGCAGCGTGCGCATCACGCAGACATTCGGGCAGCGCATCTTCGATGTCGGCAATGTCGAACTGTTCAGTGCGGGCGACATCGCGGAAATCGCGGTCAAGTCCATGCCCCGGCCGGGGCGCATCCGGAACATCGCGGCGTCGCGCAATCTCGATTTGCTGCCACAGCGTTGACGGGCGTTCGCGCCCCCTTGACCTGACGCCAATTTATTTCGACCATATGTCCTGACTGAAGGGACAGTGAAAAGCCTGTATCCGGGGAAGGATGCCGCTGGGTAACGCTGCTTCGCAATGGCGCGGGGCGCGGTTGCAAAGGGTGTCCTTCATGGCCTTGCCGGTGATGCTTTCGCTGCCTGAATTAACTGAGCCGCAGCGTGAGGCCGTTCGTGAGGCCTGCGGCTTTGCCTGCGTCCGATGCGGCGTCACCATCTATCGCTATCTTCGCCTGCCCGATTCGCCCCAAGCCACATTGCTCTGCCCGACTTGCCACGCGCTGGTGGAGGAGGGGCGGCTGACCACGGCGCAGGTGCAGGGATTTCATACCAATCCGGTGGTTCGGCAGCGGCACTTCGCCCGGGACCGCATGCCATTTTCTTCGGAGTTGCCGACTTTGATCGTCGGAGGCTCACGGCCGCTGCGCGATACGCCGATTCCGCTGGTGCTGGATGGGGAGCCGATCCTGATGTTCGCGCCGCCACGCCGCAGCCGGGGCGCGACGCGGATCAGCCTGCGGCTCGGTGATCCGGACGGCAATCCGGTGCAGGTGATTCAAGGCAATGAATGGCTGGCCGCCAATGGTAGCTGGCGGTTCCTGCTGCGTGGTGATCGCTACAGCGTCATGGCGGCGCGGGGCGAGGGCCTAGCCATTTTGCGGATCGTGGCGCGTAACCGGATCGCCGTGGAGCATCTGCGCACGACCATCCGGGGGCGGCGGCTGGAGGTGACGCCGGATTGGCTGGAGATCGACGGCAAGCGCCATGTGAACCGGATCGGTAGCGGCGCGCTTGTAGGACTGGAATGTTGAGGGGAGGCGCCAAAAATGGCGGATTTCCGTCGAAGTTCACAGTGTATGCGCGCGCGAGAGCGAGCGCGCGTGGGCGCGAGGGGGTGATGTGGACGTTTCAAAGAGAGGGGCGGGGATAGGGTTGTTGTGGGGAATAGGACAGGGTGAATTTTGGGCTGGTGTTGGGAATAGGATGGTTTTTGGAGGGGGTGTGGTGTTTGGGTGACGGTGGCGCTGATTAGTTATTCCCCTCCCATAGACGTTCAAACGAGGCACGTAACTCGTTTGAAAGGCTAGGGATGGGCGCGAGCGGAGTGAGCTTCTTATATGAGACCGGCGTTGCGCTGGCCCACCCCCCGGCCCCCTCCCGCCTGCGGGAGGGGGAGCAGTGTGCCTAACCGCATCTCGCTGAGGTGATTACCATCTTCTCGTCATAGCTGACGGTGAGGCGATCGGGGCGGAAGTCCATGGTCATGGCCATGCCGGGGGCGCCCCAGCGGAGGGTGCGGGCGCCGGATGCTTCCAGCAGTTGTGCGCCGATGTCGGCGCTGGCGGTCTGGCCGGCGAAGCGGTCAAGGCCGTGGTTGCGGCAAGGCCCCTCGGCTGTCGCTGGCGTGGTGCCGGGGCCTTGTCCGTCAGCGGCGGTACAGGCCGCCAACAGAAGAGGAATCATCAGCGCCGCTGCCCGCATTATAATTGCTCCTATTCGGTGCGTGTCATCTTGAGGCGGCCGCCCTTCACCGCGAAGGCGAGGCGTCCTTCCACAAGGTCAACGGCATCGCGGCCGAATTGTTCATAGCGCCAGCCTTCCAGGATCGACAGGTCATCGCGAACACCTGCGGCCAGCGCGTCCAGATCGTCGCTGCGGGCCAAGAGGCGGGCGGCGACGTTGATGTCGCGCGAGCGAATCTTGAGGAGGAGCTTTAGCAAATCCGCGACTAGCGCGCCGTCCTTGCCAAGGCCGGGACGCTTGGGATCGCGTTCGGGCATCTCATCCTTGTCGAGCGGCGTGTGGCCGCCGAGCGCCGCCATCAGGCGTGCGCCGATGTCGTTGGTCTTCCAGGTGGCGGACAGGCCGCGTACCTTGCCAAGGTCTTCCTGAGAGCGGGGCGGGTGGCTGGCAATGTCGGCCAGTGTCTCATCCTTGACGATGCGGCCACGGGGAAGATTCTTGTCCTGCGCCTCGATCTCGCGCCATGCGGCGAGCGCCTTCAGACGGCCGAGCACATCAGCCTTGCGGCTGGCGATGCGGACGCGCTTCCAGGCCTCATGCGGCTCGTTCACATAGTTGGAAGGGTCGCAGACGCGCTCCATTTCCTGGTCGAGCCAGTCGCCCCGTCCGGTCTTGCGCAGTTCTTCCAGCATCATCGGGAAAATCTGGATGAGGTAGGTGACATCGCCGATGGCATAATCGATCTGCCGTTTGTCGAGCGGGCGGCGTCCCCAGTCGGTGAAACGCGCGCCCTTGTCGAGTTGTACGCCGAGCCACGCGTCGATAAGGTTGCCGTAGCCGATCTGCTCGCCAAGGCCCAAGGCCATCGCCGCGATCTGCGTGTCGAACATCGGATGCGGGGTGCGGCCGGTCAGGTTGTAGATAATCTCCAGGTCCTGCCCGCCGGCATGAAAGACCTTCAGCACATCCTCATTATCGACCATCAGGTCGAGCAGGGGGCTAAGGTCAAGGCCCGGCGCCTTGGGGTCGATCGCGGCGGCTTCGTTGCTGTCGGCCACCTGGACGAGGCAGAGGTCGGGCCAGTAGCTGTTTTCGCGCATGAACTCCGTATCGACCGCGATGTAGGGTGATTTGGCGATACGGGCGCAGAATTGGGCGAGTGTCTTGCTGTCGGTGATCAGCGGATGGATTTGCATATGGTCTTCGATCTTATTATGGGCTGGCCCGCTCCCTGGCGGGCTCGTCGATGTTCGACATGAGTGCCCATAGCGGGGCTGCAACAATTTGTCATTTCCGTAAAACGAAGCTGAAAGACCAAAACGCCATGCACGCCTATCGCACCCACACCTGCGGCGCCCTTCGTGAAGGTGATGTCGGCGCGACTGTCCGCCTGTCGGGATGGATACATCGCAAGCGCGATCATGGCGGCGTGCTGTTCATCGACCTGCGCGATCATTATGGCATCACCCAGATCGTCGCGAAGGCGGACAGCGATCCGCTGAGGGTGCTTGAGGCGTTGCGTCTCGAATCAGTGGTGACGATCGACGGCACGGTCGTGGCGCGCGGCCCCGAAGCGACCAACCCCAAGATGCCGACCGGCACGATCGAGGTCGTGGCCGACAGCGTGACGGTGCAGTCGACCGCCGCCGAATTGCCGCTGCCGGTCGCGGGGGAGCAGGAGTATCCCGAGGATATCCGCCTGCGCTACCGCTTCCTCGACCTGCGGCGCGAAACGCTGCATGCGAACATCGTCAAGCGGACCAAGGTCATCTCCGACATGCGCCGCCGCATGGAAGGGGCTGGCTTCACCGAATATTCGACGCCGATCTTGACCGCGAGCAGCCCGGAAGGCGCGCGCGACTTTCTGGTGCCGAGCCGCATCCATCCTGGGAAATTCTACGCCCTGCCGCAGGCGCCGCAGCAATATAAGCAGCTGCTGATGGTCGCAGGGTTCGACCGTTATTTCCAGATCGCGCCTTGCTTCCGCGATGAAGACCCGCGTGCTGATCGCCTGCCGGGCGAGTTCTACCAGCTTGACCTGGAGATGAGCTTCGTCACGCAGGAGGATGTGTGGAACACGATGGAGCCGGTGATTGCTGAGGTGTTCGAGCAGTTCGCCGACGGCAAGCCGGTGACGCCCGCGGGCAGCTTCCCGCGCATTCCTCATGATGAAGCGATCCTGAAATATGGGTCGGACAAGCCGGACCTGCGCAACCCGATCCTGATTCAGGACGTGACCGAGCATTTCCATGGGTCTGGCTTCGGCATCTTTGCGTCGCTGGTCGAGAGCGGCAGCGTCATTCGTGCGATCCCGGCTCCCGGCGCTGGTGCGGGCAGCCGTAAATTCTTCGATGACATGAATAATTGGGCGCGGGGCGAGGGCTATTCGGGCCTTGGCTATATCAACATCAAGGATGGCGTGCCCGGCGGTCCCATTGCCAAGAACCATGGCGAGGAGCGGACGGCGAAGCTGATCGAGTCGCTGGGCCTTGGCCCCAATGACGGCGTGTTCTTTGCGGCGGGTAAGGAATCGCAGGCCGCCAAGTTGGCGGGGCTGGCGCGCATTCGCGTGGGCGAGCAGCTGGACTTGATCGACAAGGATCGGTTCGAACTGTGCTGGATCGTCGACTTCCCCTTCTACGAATATGATGAGGAATCGAAATCGGTCGACTTTGCGCATAACCCCTTCTCCATGCCGCAGGGCGGGATGGACGCGCTGGAGCATCAGGACCCGCTGACGATCAAGGCGTATCAGTATGACATGGTCTGCAACGGCTATGAGATTGCTTCGGGGTCGATCCGTAATCAGTCGCCGGAGCTGATGGTGAAGGCTTTTGAGAAGGTCGGCTTGTCGCAGCAGGATGTGGAAGAGCGTTTCGGCGGTCTGTACCGGGCGTTCCAGTACGGCGCGCCGCCGCATGGCGGGATGGCGGCTGGTGTCGATCGCATCGTCATGCTGCTGTGCGGGGCGCAGAATCTGCGCGAGGTGACGCTGTTCCCGATGAACCAACGCGCCGAGGACCTGCTGATGGGTGCGCCGAGCCCGGCCGAGTTCAAGCAGCTGCGTGAACTGCATGTTCGGGTGGTGGAGCCGCAGGCCAAGGCTTGATCACCCTATCGTCATCCCAGCGGAAGCTGGGATCTCGGTCGAGATTGCACTTCGCCTCCTGAGATCCCAGCGTTCGCTGGGATGACGGGGCAGGGGCAAGGCAGATTTGACTTTTCGCCGCTTCGGGCGTTGCTTTCCTCATCTGAACAGGAAGGATGACGCGCATGGCGATTGACCTTGCCGACTATGAGAAGGGCAAGCCTCTCAAGGGCGACTATGAGGCGGAGCTGGAAAAGCTGCAGGAGCGGCTGGCGAAGATTCAGGTTGCCCATGTGATCCATGACCGGCGGTCGGTCATCCTGTTCGAAGGCTGGGACGCGGCGGGGAAGGGCGGCATCATCAAGCGGATGACGGCGCAATGGGACCCGCGCTATTATCGCGTCTGGCCCATCGCCGCGCCGTCCGCCGAAGAATGCGACCATCATTTTCTCTGGCGTTTCTGGACCCGGCTGCCTGCGGGCCGCAACATCGCGGTGTTCGACCGCAGTTGGTACGGGCGCGTGCTGGTCGAGCGGGTGGAGGGGCTCTGCTCCAAGGGCGAATGGAAGCGCGCCTATGACGAGATAAACGCCTTTGAAAAGCAGCAGGAGGATGCGGGTACCAACATCATCAAGCTGTTCGTCCACATTACCCAGGAAACGCAGGACAAGCAGCTGGCGCAGCGGCTCGATACGCCGTGGAAGCGGTGGAAGACGGGCGCGGAGGATTATCGCAACCGGGCGCGGCGCGACGATTATCTCGACGCGATGCACGACATGTTCAAGAAGACGGACAGCAAATATGCGCCATGGCAGGTGATCGACAATAATCACCGTGCGGCCGGGCGTATCGCCGCACTGAAATATGTGGCCAAGTCATTGGAAAAGTTGGTGCCGATGGATTTTCCTGAGGCCGACCCGGAGGTGGTCAAGCTCGCCAAGGAAGCATTCAACTATCAAATGCCGTAAAAAACCAAGACAAAACAGTGCGTTGTCATAAATCTGTCATCAAAATCTAACTGCTCATTTACCATTCGGGCGCTACCAGCAACTCATGTACGCGCCCATGATGCTCGATCCTTCGCCGTCGCTGCCTCGCTGGCAGGGCTTGCCCTTCGTCTCCACCAGTCCGGCGATCCGGATCGGACGGCCGTTGAGCGAAGCGGTGGAGCATTTTCAGCAAAATCCTTCGCTGCGGCTCCTGCCCGTTCTGGACGATGCGGATCGGCCCAAGGGCGCAATCTACGAGCGGGACATGCGACGGATTCTGTTCAATCCGTTCGGCCATGCGCTGCTGCGTAACCCCAGCTTTGGCGGGCGGCTGGATGATCATATCCGGCCCTGTGCCTCGGTCGAGCGGAGCGCCACGATCGAGATGCTGATCGACCTCTACGCAGCGCAGGGGCAAAAGTGCGAAGGGCTGATTGTCATAGAAGGCGGCCGTTATGCCGGGATGGTCGGCGGGCAGTTGCTGCTGAAGCTGGCAGCGGAGCGGGATGCGCGCGTGGCGATCGCGCGGGCGGAGCGGCTGGAGCGCGTGACGCGGGAGAGCGGCAGTTTTCGCGACGATATCGCAACGCTGATCGCCGATCTGGTGGGGATGGCGGATATGCTGTCCCGGCTGGCGAGCGACGCCGCGGAACGCGCGGCCCATAACGGGCAGGCGGCAGCAGGCATGGCGGTGGCCGCCGCGCAAACCGCTGACAATCTGTCCGGCATCGCAGGGTCGGCCAACGACCTTGGCCTGCTGTTCCAGTCAATCGAGGATGAGGTGCGTCAGGCTGGTGCCGCGATCAAGGCGGCGGTCGAACAGACGCGGCTGGGGTCAGCACAGACCCAACAATTGCGTATTCAGGCAGATGGCATCGGAGAGGTTACGGCGCTGATCGACGCGGTAGCTCGGGCGACGGCCACGCTGGCCCTGAACGCGGGCATAGAGGCCGCGCGAGCCGGGGAGGCGGGGCAAGGCTTTGCCGTTGTCGCGCGCGAGGTGAAGCTGCTCGCGGGGCAGACCCGCGACGCCGCGGCGGAAATTGCCGACCGGATAGACCATATCCGCGCGACTGTCGGTCATGTGGCGCAGGGCCATGCGTTGATGGGGTCGGCGATTGAGACGGCGCATCAGCTGTCGGCTTCCGTGTTCGACGCGGTGGCGCGCCATGGCGCCTTCAGCCGGGGCATCGCCGCCAGCCTGTCCGAAGCGGGCGAGTCCAGCGATCATGTCCGGTCGAGCGCCAGCCAGATCAGCGCGAATGCCGACGCGGCGGTCGATGGCGCGCGCAACATCCGTCATGCGGCAAGCCAACTGGCGGGCGAAGCGCAGCGCCTGGACGCGCGGGCCAGCCTTTTTATCGAGGCTATTCGATTGGATTGACGCCGACTTCAGGGAAAAATGGCTGGCGCCATGCGCAAATGCGGCTAACCTCTCCATCCAACAAGAAGGAGAGGACAGCCATGCTCGTGATGTTCGTGGGCGCCGACCGGACCGAAACCGCCATCAATGCCGCGCAGGTCACCTTCGTATCATCCGTCACGGACGGCACCCGCATCCGCTTTGGCGAAGGCCGCAGCGTAACCGTGGTGGAACCGATCGCCCAGGTGATGGAGGATCTCAATCAGGCATTGCGGCCGCACGAATAGCGTCGCTGCGGGCGCTACGCCGTAACCGATGCTTTGCGTATGCCTGAGAAGCATCCTATACTGATGGCTTGATGCCAGGACTCAGGACAGCAATGAAATCCAATTTCTTCCGGGGCGCCGTTGCCCTTGGCGCACTCGCGCTCATCCCCGCCACCACCGCCGCGCTCGCGGACGGGGAAGCGAGTAGCTACAAGGCGCTCGACGAGTTCATGGACGTCTTCCAGAAAGTCCGCAGCGACTATGTGGAGAAGGTGGACGACGAGAAGCTGATAAAGGGCGCGATCGACGGCATGCTGGCCAGCCTCGACCCGCATTCCAGCTTCCTCGACGCGCGCGATTTCCAGAATCTGCGGACCCAGACGGAGGGCAGCTATGGCGGCCTGGGCCTGTCCGTCACGCAGGAGGATGGCGCGGTCAAGGTGATCGCGCCGACGCAGGACACTCCCGCCTGGCGCGCGGGGATCAAGGCTGGGGATTATATCACCCATCTCGACGGGCAGCTCATCTATGGCGGCACGCTGGATGAAGCGGTCGACAAGATGCGCGGCGCGCCGGGCACGTCGATCAAGCTGACCATCGTGCGCGCGGGCCGTGACAAGCCGATCGAAGTGACGCTGACGCGCGAGATCATCCAGCTGAAGCCGGTAAAGTGGGAAGTGAAGAACGGCGTTGGCGTGATCAATATCGTCAGTTTCTCCGCCAATACCGGCGCCGACCTGCGACAGGCGATCCGCAGCATCGACAAGAGCCTTGGGCATAAGCCGACGGGCTATATCCTCGACCTCCGGTCCAATCCGGGCGGGTTGCTGGATGAAGCTGTATCGGTGAGTGACGCATTTCTGGAGCGTGGCGAGATCGTTTCGCAGCGCGGCCGCAACAAGGGCGATGTCGAGCGCTATTATGCCAAGCCCGGCGACGATGCGAAGGGGCTGCCGGTCGTTGTACTGGTCGATGCGGGGTCTGCTTCAGCGTCCGAAATCGTCGCGGGCGCGCTTCA
This sequence comes from Sphingobium sp. TomMM7A, assembly GCF_055397305.1. NCBI lineage: Bacteria > Pseudomonadati > Pseudomonadota > Alphaproteobacteria > Sphingomonadales > Sphingobiaceae > Sphingobium > Sphingobium sp. TomMM7A. The sequence continues at coordinate 2,473,652 of NZ_AP027311.1, forward strand.
GGACCAGCATCGCGCACTGGTCATGGGTGAGCGCAGCTTCGGCAAGGGCAGCGTGCAAACGATGCTGCCGCTGACCAATACGACCGCGCTCAAGCTGACGACGGCGCGCTATTATACCCCGTCAGGGCGTTCGGTTCAGGAAGGCGGGATCGAGCCTGACGTCCGCGTCCCGCAGCTGTCCGATCCCGATTACAAGAACCGGCCGAAATTCCGCGAAAGCGACCTGCGCCGTCACCTGATCAACGAGATCAAGACGGATAATGCCGCGCTGGAAGAAGACACGAAGGAAGATCCGCGCTTCGCCATGTCGGCTGACGAGCTGAAGAAGAAGGGGATTGAGGATTTCCAGCTGGATTATGCGCTGAAGACGATCGCGCGGCTGGCGGCGAAGCCCGGTGCGGTGATTGCGCAGGCTCAGCCGGTGGGGAAGAACGTGGTGCGGTGAGCGGGCTGGTTGGTTTCGCCTTTCGAGGGGCCAGTCATTTCCCTTTCGGCAAGCGGGCGAGGAATGCGTTGGACGAGTAGCGGACTTCCTCCCTCTCCCCTTCAGGGGAGAGGGCTGGGGAGAGGGGAATGAGGAAACGGCGTCCTAACAGTCCCCTCTCCCGCCTTCGCTAAGCTCGGCACCCTCTCCCCTTCAGGGGAGAGGGAATGGTTCGAACCCTTAACGAGCTTCGCGTCACTCCGGATAACCGATCTCCATCACCTCATATTCCTTTTCCCCGGCGGGCAGCATGACGCGGCGTAAATCGCCTACCGCGGCATTGCGCAAGGCGCGTGCGATGGGGGAGCTCCAGCCGATCCGGCCCGCGCTGGCGTCGGTTTCGTCATTGCCGACGATGGTGACGGTGCGGTGATTGTCGTCTTCGTCGGCGATCGTCACGGTCGCGCCGAAGAAGACGCGGCTCTTGTCGGGTTGCTGACGAGGATCGACGACTTTCGCATCCTTCATCTTCTTTGACAGGCGGCGCAGTTGGCCGTCGATCTCACGCATGCGCTTGCGGCCGTATAGATAGTCGCCATTCTCACTGCGGTCGCCATTGCCCGCTGCCCAGCTGACGATCTCCACGATGCGGGGCCGCTCGACGCCAAGCAACTGATCATATTCGGCGCGTAGCTTCGCAAAGCCTTCAGGGCTGATGTAATTGGGGTGAGGGGTCATGACCGGACTTTCCTATCCCTTCGAATGCAGCTTGTCGAAGTCCTCATCTCAACGAAGAGAAGTGGGGGCTTCGACAGGCTCAGCCCGAACGGAGAATAAGGGCAGTCAGCCCGGGGTTTGCTTGCCCAGATATTTGGAGAGTGGGGTATTGGAACCCCGGAAGCGGGCGCGTTCGGGGTTCATCGCTTCATAGACGACCGCATTTTCCAGCACGCGCTGTACATAGTTGCGCGTTTCGAAAAGCGGGATCTGCTCGATCCAGCGCAACATGTCGGCGCCCGGCAGGCGCGGGTCGCCATTGGCCGAAATCCAGCGGTTCACATTGCCGGGGCCGGCATTATAGGCCGCGACGGCCAGCGGGTAGCTGCCGCCATAATAGTTGAGCATGCGCTGGAAATAGGATGAACCGAGCATGATGTTGTAGCTCGGGTCGTTGAGCGAGCCGGGGTCATAGCCGAGACCAAGCTTGCCCGCCTGTTCCCGCGCGGTGCCGGGCATAAGCTGCATCAGGCCGCGCGCGCCTGCGTGACTGACGATCTGGCGGTCGAACTGGCTTTCCTGCCGGGCGATGGCATGCACCATCGTCCAGTTGGATTGCGCGGTGGGCGGCACGGGCACGCGGGGGAAAGCGCTTTCGCCATAGCCGGTGAGGCCGCTCGACACGGCGCGGCGGCCGACCATCACGCCCATGTCGGGCCTGCCGATGCTCTTGGCGAGTTCGGCGGCGAGATAATGATCGCTGTCGCTGTCGGCATTATTGGCGATGGCGCGGGCGAATTTGCTCTGATCTTCCCAATAGCCCATCTGCCCCAGCGCCTTCACGGCGCGGACGACCGAGCGATTATTGAAGGACGTGCGATCGGCGGCGGAAATCTCCACGGCCCGTTCAACGAGGGCAGGCGCGGGCACCGGCTTTCCGACGCGTTCCAGAGCAAGTTGGCCGTAGAATTGATCCGGGAACACCGAAGCCTGGGCGAAATAGCTGGTCGCGGTGGCCGTATCACCGGCTGCCAGCGCTGCGCGGCCTGCCCAATAATAGCCCTTAGACTGGGTCTGGGGGGATTTGGCAGCCGTTGCGTAGCGGCGGAACATCGCCGCCGCGTCCGCTGGTCGGTTTAGATTGTAGAAGGCGGTCGTTCCGGCCAGCCAGGCGAGACTGGTATAGTCATCACGCTCGCCGATCGGGCGGCTGGAAACGTCGGTGCCGGGCGCATAGGCGTCGTCGAGCTTGCTGGCGATGCCATAGGCGAAGCTCCACTGGCTGTCGTTGGCGGCGGCGCGCGCCTGGCCGAGCAATGTTTCATACCATTTTTCCGCATTGCCCGGGCGGAAGGTCAGCTGGGGCCGGTTGGCGAGATATTGCCGTGCGGCGATCCAACTGCCCGTGTTCAACAGCCAAGTTGCCTTGTCCGCGACGAAGCCAGCGTCGGATATGCCGACCGGTTCCGCGACTTGCATCCGGGCGGCGGCGTCCGGCGCCTTCTGGCGGAAGGCGATGCGCGCTTCGTAGACCGGCCGTCGCGTGGGCGTCACATAAGCGAGCATCCGTTGCGCCCCGGCGATGTCGCCGCCCCACAGCAGCACGTCGGCGCGCTGATCATGGTCCGCACTCGTCCAGCTGCTGCCGAAGAGCGATAGCAGCCGAGCCTCGTCATCCGGCGAAAGCGTGCCGCCGACCCAGGCGCTGCGTGCGGCGATGCGGGCTTCGGGCATGCGGCCCATCTGCATCAGCGCCAGCGCATTGCGCGCATGGCCGGTGGCGGTGCGCGCGGGGAAGCGGGCGAAGAAGGCCGTAACCTGACGCGGATCATAGCTGTTGGGATTGATGCCGTTTTCCGCCAGCCGCCGCATCCGGTCCTCTCCCGGCCAACCGGGATTGGCGAGGATGAAGCTGGCATAGGAGGAGAAGCCCAAGCCGTCGCTCTGCTGCAAGGCGCGCCACTGGCTGATCGTCGCGGAGATGGACGGATCGGACGCCACGCCGATTCGGCTGCTGACCTGATTCCAGGGCGACGGCTGAGGCGATGACTGAGTCGACGCGGGCAGTTGCTGGACCACCGCGCCACCCGGATAGGGCGTCGCAACGGGGGCTTCGGTCTGGGCGCTGGCGCCAGCGGTAAAAAGAAGAAGAGCGATCAAGGGCATGCGGACCATTGCTGTTTCGGGGCGGCGAGCTGACAGCCTACTGGACATCATCGCAATTCCATCCTTATCAGGCCCTGAATGACGCGCTATAGCGCGCCGACGCCTACACTCGACAGTGTGCCCCGGAATGCCGGTGAATTGAAGGAGTTTATTGATGTTTTCCGGGTCGATTCCGGCGCTGGTCACCCCTTTCCGCGACGGAGCCGTGGATGAGGCGGCATTTCGCGCGCTGGTGGATTGGCAGATCGAGGAGGGAAGCAGTGCCTTGGTGCCCTGCGGCACCACCGGCGAAAGCGCGACCATGACGGTCGAGGAGCATAATCGCGTCGTCGCGATCTGTGTCGATCAGGCCGCGGGCCGGGTGCCGGTGATCGCGGGCTGCGGGTCCAACGACACGCGAATCGCTCTGGAGCATATGTTCGCGGCGCAGGCGTCTGGCGCGGACGCGGCGCTGGTGGTCGCGCCTTATTATAACAAGCCGAACCAGGAAGGCGTCTATCAGCATTTCGCCTATCTGGCCGAGCGCTGTCAGCTGCCGATCGTCCTTTACAATGTGCCGAGCCGCACGATCACCGACATTGGCGTGCCAGTGATCCACCGCCTGACGGAAGAATATCAGACGATCGTGGGCATAAAGGACGCCACCGGGAATCTGGGGCGGGTCACCGCGCAGCGGCTCGCCTGCCGCGATGATTTCTGCCAGCTGTCCGGCAATGACGAAACCGCGCTGGGATTTAACGCCATGGGGGGCAAGGGCTGCATCTCCGTCACGGCCAATGTCGCGCCGCGTCTCTGCGCGGAGTTCCAGGCGGCTTGTGCGTCGGGTGACTGGGCTGGTGCGCTGGCGCTACAGGACCGGCTCTACCCGCTGCACGACGCGCTGTTCAGCGATTCTTCACCTGGGCCGGTTAAATATGCGCTCAGCCGCGTGCGGTCCGACATGCCCGGTGAATTACGCCTGCCGATCACCTGGCCATCGGAATCGAGCCGCGCCGCTGTCGATCGGGCTTTGGAAATTGCGGGTCTCGTCTAAATGGGCTGCGGCCTTATATGGTGAAGTGAGTTAATTAAGAGTCCCATGGCCCGCCCTCGTCCCGAATTGTTCGACAAGAAGAAGATCGTCGCCGAGAACCGGCGCGCGCGTTTTGAATATTTCCTTGAGGATGTGTTCGAAGCGGGCATCGCGCTGCAAGGCACGGAGGTGAAATCACTCCGTTTCGGCGAGGGCAACATCGCCGAGAGCTATGCCGAGGTGAAGGGCGATCAGGTGTGGCTGGTCAACAGCAACATCCCCGAATTCAGCCACGGTAATCGCTATAATCATGAGCCCAAGCGGCCCCGCAAGCTGTTGCTGCACGAGCGGGAGATCGCGCGCATGCATGGTGCGGTCGAGCGCAAGGGCATGACGCTCGTCCCCTTGAGCGTCTATTTCAACAGCCGGGGCAAGGCGAAGGTCGAACTGGCTCTGGCCAAGGGCAAGAAGACGCACGACAAGCGTGAAACGATCAAGGAACGCGACTGGAAACGTGATCAGCAGCGCATCATGAAGGACCATCGCTGATGGGTCCGAAGGCGAGCATGGGCCGTCTTGCCCGCTGGTGGCACGCCAACGCGCCGACCCGTGAATCGCTGGAGGACAACCGCTTCATCGCCCCCGTGGCGCATCGTGTGCTGGAACCCTCGCTGTGGCGCTTCACCCGCCGTTCCGTGCCGCGAGGCGTGGCATTGGGATTGCTGGTCGGGATATTCCTGCTGATCCCCGGCGTGCAGATTGCGGGCGCGGCGCTGCTGGCGCTGCCTTTCCGGGCCAATATTCCGCTGGCGGCAGCCATGACGTTCCTGTCCAACCCGGCGACTACACCGCTGTTCCTTATGGCTTCGGTCTATATCGGCAACTGGTTCCTGGGCCGCAGCGCTGACGCGTCCGGTTTCATGGCGCTGGTCGATAAGCATGCGTCGATCCGCGAATGGTGCGGCTGGCTCTTTTCCGAAGCGGCGCCCGCCATGCTGTTTGGGCTGGCGTTGATTTCGATCGCGTTCGCGGTGGTGGGATATTTCCTTGCCGACTGGATCTGGCGCCATCGGATGGGCCGGAAATGGCATGCGCGTAAATTGAGGATTGGCAAGGCACCCGAAAGCAGCGCATTGGAAGAAGTCGCCCGCGTCTGACGCAGGGCGAATAGTCCAGGCGTTTTCAGGGGGAAGGCCGGCCGATGGCCTCGCGCGTCAAAAGGGATGAGGAAGCGTGGACGGGCGAGCGCCCTTCCCGGCTGTCCCTGCCGCTGCTGATACTGGCGGCGCTGCTTTCGGCGGTTCTCGTCATCTATGCGACCGGCAACCCCGCTATGGCCACAGGGTTCGGCGCGATGATCCTTGCCATCGCCGCGCTGCTCAGCTGGTATCGGCGTATTTTCCCGGAAGAGGCGGCAGACGGCGAGGCGGTGCCGGATTGGACGGTAGCGCGCGCCGCAGCGGATGCGTCCAACATGGCGATTGCCGTGACCGACCGGGCAGGGCGGCTTGTTTGCGCCAGTGACCTGTTCGGCGAATGGTTTCCTGGATTTCCGACGCCCCCCAATCTCACCGCTGAGCCTAGCTTAACGGAAAGCCTGAGCGCTGCCGCCCGCGCGGCCTGGCGCGATGGTGAGGCGCGGGTCGAAGGCGTGGCGCAGGGCGCTCTCCGGTTGGACGTCGATCTGTGCCGCACGGGCCGGTCGGAAGATTATCTGCTGTGGCGCTTTACTCCGGTTCGCCAGCCCAACGCGCTGGATGATGTGCACCGCCTGCTGACCGGGGACGCGGGGCGGCAGATGGGCGAGGCCGGGATCATGGCGGTGATGATCGGCGGTGAAGGGCGCATCCGCGCGGCGAACGGGGCTTTCCTGCTGCGTGCCGCTGGCCGGATCGACGCCAATATTACCGGCCGTGACTTTGCCGCCCATATGCGCGTCGATGACAAGGGGCGGCTATTTCTGGCGCGTGAGGAGTCGGGCGGGTTGCCGCTGCGGTTGTTGCAGGTCCCTTTGCGTCGGACGGCTCAGCCTGCTGGTAGCCAAGTGGGCCAGGATGGTCCGATGCTGCTGCTGCTGATCGATGAGCCAGCGGGCAGCGCGGGCGGTACATCGGCGCTTTCCTATATCGAAACGCTGCTGTCCCTGCTGCCCTTCGGCCTCGCCATGGCGGATCGCGATGGTCGGGTGCTGTTCCTCAACAATGCCTTCTCCCGCGCGGCGGGACTCAAGCGTAGCGAACGGCCGAGCTATCCCGGTGATCTGGTCGTGCGCGAGGATCAGGCAGCGGTTGCCGACGCCGTGCGCCGCTTTGCCGTTGGCCCGCAAATGTCAGGCGATATCGCCATCAGGCTGCGCAACGAACCGGAGGAGCCGACGGCGCTCAGCCTGGCGGGTGTGCGGGGCCTTGGCGAGGCGGCGGTTCTGCTCAGCCTCAAGGACAATAGCGAGGAAAGCAAGCTCAAGCGGCAGGTCGCGCAGGCGACCAAGATGCAGGCGATCGGCCAGTTGGCTGGTGGCGTCGCGCATGACTTCAACAATATCCTGACCGCGATCATCGGCCATTGCGACCTGATGCTGATGCGCCATACGCCGGGCGACAGCGACTATGACGATATTCAGCAGATCAAGTCGAACAGCAATCGCGCGGCCGGGCTGACGCGCCAGCTGCTCGCTTTTTCGCGGCAACAGACACTGCGTCCGCAGGTGCTGCAACTGCCCGACATCGTTGCCGACGTCTCCAACCTCTTGAAGCGCCTGCTGGGTGAGAGCGTGAAGCTGGAGGTGAGCCACGGCCGCAACCTGGGCGCGGTGCGTGCTGATCCGGGCCAACTGGAGCAGGTGATCGTGAACCTGGCGGTCAATGCGCGCGACGCTATGCCGGAAGGCGGCATCCTCAATATCCAGACCTATGCGGTTCCGGCCGGCAAGGTGCGCGAGATGCGGCAGGAGATATTGCCTGCCGCCGACTATACCGCGTTGCGCGTCTCCGACACCGGTCTTGGCATCCCGCCCGACATTCTTTCCAAGATATTCGAGCCCTTCTTCACTACCAAGGAACTGGGTAAGGGCACGGGGCTCGGCCTCTCGACCGTCTATGGCATCGTCAAGCAGTCGGGCGGCTATATCTTCGCAGAGTCTGAAATTGGCCGCGGAGCGAGCTTCGTTATATATCTGCCCGTCTATCAGGGCGCGGACATGGAGCAGGCGGTTCCCGCCAAGCTGCCCATCAAGCGCAGCGAGACATGGGGCACGGGCACGGTATTGGTGGTCGAGGACGAGGATATGGTCCGCGCCGTCGCCGAACGCGCCCTTTCGCGTCAGGGCTACAAGGTGCTGACCGCCAATGATGGCGAGCAGGGGCTGGAGGTGCTCGCGAGCGGTGAGAAGATCGACCTGCTGATTTCCGACGTGGTCATGCCCAATATGGATGGCCCGTCCATGGTCGCGCGGGCACGGGATACGCATCCCGACCTTCCCGTGCTGTTTATGTCGGGCTATGCCGAGGAGCAACTGCGCAAGTCGATCGACCTTGCCAATGTCGCCTTCCTGCCAAAACCCTTTTCCGTCAGTCAGTTGGCGGAGGCCGCACGTGACGCGCTAGCCATGGGCGCAGGGGTGGAATGAACTTCTTGAACGATCAGGCGTTTATGCTGGTCCGCGCGCCGATGATAAGATAGCGAGCGTAACGAAATAGGGGATCGCACATGTCGGACGGCAAGACCATCCTGGTGGTCGAGGATGAAGCGATGATCGGCATGATGCTGGAAGATTATCTCGAAACATTGGGATATCGCCTGTATGCCATCGCCGTCTCGGTGGATGAGGCGTGTGAGCATGCGCGTCAGGGCGGCTTCGACGCCGCATTGGTGGACTGCAATTTGCAAGGTGAGAAAAGCTGGCCGGTCGCGGACCTGCTGGCGCAAAGCGGCATCCCCTTTATTTTCGCGACGGGCGGCATGGCTGACGATGTGCCGTCAGGGCATTCGGATCGGCCGACTTTGGCAAAACCTTATACGATTGGCGCTGTTGAGCGGGCGTTGACGAAGGTTCTTTCCGCCTAAATAGGAAATTTCCGTTCCCCTCTTGTTCTTTGAGAACAAAGGGGATACATGGTGGCCCAGGCGCCACTTAATCGGCGCTTCCGCTTGACAGGGGATAGGCCGATGACAGCAATGCTCTCACTCATCGATTCCAAGAAGACAGGGACAATGGACAGACAGAAAGCATTGGAAGCGGCCCTTTCCCAGATTGACCGCGCCTTCGGTAAAGGTTCGGCCATGAAGCTGGGCAGCCGCGAGAAGATCGAGATCGAGGCGATTTCGACGGGATCGCTGGGGCTCGACATCGCGCTTGGCATTGGCGGTTTGCCACGCGGCCGCATCATCGAAATCTATGGCCCGGAAAGCTCAGGCAAGACCACGCTGGCGCTGCATGCCATTGCAGAGGCGCAGAAGACCGGCGGCGTTGCGGCTTTCGTCGATGCCGAGCATGCCCTCGACCCCGCTTATGCCAAGAAGCTGGGCGTCGATATTGACGAGTTGATCGTGTCCCAGCCCGATACCGGTGAACAGGCGCTGGAAATCGTCGATACGCTGGTGCGGTCGAACGCCATCGACGTGCTGGTGATCGACTCCGTCGCGGCGCTGGTGCCCCGTGCGGAAATCGAAGGTGAGATGGGCGATAGCCATGTCGGCCTGCAGGCGCGCCTGATGAGCCAGGCGCTGCGCAAGCTTACCGGCTCGATCTCTCGTTCTAAGTGTCTGGTGATCTTCATCAACCAGGTGCGCATGAAGATTGGCGTCATGTACGGCAATCCGGAAACGACGACGGGCGGCAACGCGCTCAAATTCTATGCGTCGGTTCGCCTCGACATCCGCCGTACTGGCCAGATCAAGGATCGCGACGATATCGTCGGCAACGCGACCCGCGTGAAGGTGGTGAAGAACAAGGTGGCGCCGCCGTTCAAGCAGGTGGAATTCGACATAATGTATGGCGAGGGGATTTCGAAGATCGGCGAGATACTCGATCTGGGCGTCAAAGCTGGCGTGGTCGAAAAGTCGGGCGCCTGGTTCTCCTACGACTCCGTCCGCATTGGCCAGGGTCGTGAGAATGCCAAGACCTTCCTCAAGGAAAATCCCGAAATGGCGGAGCGCCTGGAAAAGGTGATCCGGGGCAAGACCGAAGAGGTTGCCGAAGGAATGATGACCGGACCCGAAGCGGAGGATGATGGCGAATAAGCACGGCTAATGCCTGCGGCCGGATCAGCCGCAGGATAGCCGCGCGGCTCTGCTCGCCTTTCGTTTCACGCACTGAAAAGGCCCGCCCGCGCATTTTCGCGGGGCGGGCCTTTTACCGTTATAGAAGGGCGAGGCTTGCTCAACAGGGCCAGATGAACATTGATCAGCGGCTAGGGCTCACCATTCCTGCCGGTTTGAGGTCGGAGGGCGGATTTTTGGCGTGGGTCCGCTGGCGCCTTTTGCTCTGCTCGACGGCGAGCTTTTTCTTGAGCCGTACGCCCTGAAGACCCCAGTCTCCGAAATGTACGGCAGCCAGGAATATGAGGAGGCCGTTCATGAACAAGGCGATGGTGAGAGGCAGCGCGAGAAAGACGTCGAGTATTTGTTCGGTCGGCGTTTCCACAGGCCCCACCCGGTCGATCCCGAACAGGGCGAGGCCGTCTTCAAGGGAATGACCATCCCATTCTCGCCGGAAAAGCCATTCGCCTACCTCTATCGCCAGAATGGTCGGGGCGATGAGCATGGCGGCGAGGCCGATCATGACCATCGCTTCGCTCAAGAGCTGTACGCCAAGAGAGGGGAGGCGGCGCTTGGTTACAGGATCATGCACCTGCCTTTCGGGCGCTGCGGATTGCGATATCTCGATCGGTCTCACAGTGGATGACGAAGGCGGGTCCGAAAATCCGTATCGATCCAGCTTGGCCAACATTCGGGGGTTCAACTGAGACTTGCAGCTATCCTCGATGAATTTCTGCTGCTCTATCGTCAGCTCCTGCCGGAAGCTGTCGGATTGCCCCTTTCTGATCCGCAGGGCATCTGAATCCGATCTGTCATATTCATGGCCGGGAATGCCCTGGGCGAGTTCCAGTGCCTTGAGCTTTTCGAAGGATGAGTTTTCCACCGCATATCCAAGAGCACGGCTATTGACCGGCTCATCCAGAAAACTGAGCATCGTTTCGACTTCTACCTCCGTTTGAAGCAGTAGATCCTCATAATATATGATGTGATGATCATGCCGTTCGAGGCCATTGGCCCAGCTATTCATATATTTAATATAGTGCGGCAGGCCCCTATTCTCATCCATGAGAAAATCATCAACGCTGCCTTGAAACGACATCTTGTGCCGAGTCACATGGTGATAGTCGGAAATGAGTACGGCCCGCGGATCCCGGATCAGGAATATGATGGGAAGGCGGCCGGGCAGGGTTGGTTTGAAGCGCAGATGAGTGGAAGGGATCAGGGGGAAAGAGGCCTCCTCTGATCTCCGGACAAAGGCCGGTATGCCGCGCACCGGATCCAAGTCGAAATTGGGAGCAAAGGTGAACATGCTCTGGGTCGTAATGGGCGGATATGCACGCGACGCGAGGAAATATTGCGCCAGGATAAACCTGAGCCAGGTCCTGCCCGACTTCGGGTAGGAGGCGAGGAGCGCAGTCGCAGCGCTGGAAACAAGACGCAGGCTGCGAGCCGAAGCGATACGGCGCGCCAGAATGAAGGGCGCATGAGCCAGCGAAGCGATGTGGGGCGTGTCCATCAACACAGATTAGCTTGGCAGAAAGCCGGGTGTGAAACTTTTCCGGATGATGGCCAATGTGTGTAAGAAGCTGAAACCATCCTCCCTTTTTTCTGATGGCAGCCAAGTTGATTGACAGGGGGTGCGCTATCGCCGAAAAGAACATATAGAGAACATTCTATGGTGGATTCGGTGAACAGGCTTGCAGCCCTCAGGCGGCACATTGCATCACTGGAAGGGATTCCGGCCGTCAAAACAGATGCGCGTATTGCGACCGGACATGCGGCTTTTGATCAGGCATTGCAGGGTGGCCTTGCCAGGGGTCGGGTGCATGAATTGTTCGGGAATGCTGAAGATGAGGGCGCCACTGCCGGTCTTTCCCTGATCCTTGCCCATCTTGCGGCGCGTGAGGCTCCTCTGTTCTGGTTGCGCCTTCCAGATGGAACGGCGGGACAACCTTATGGCCCGGGGCTTTCCGCGCTTGGAATAGATCCAGCCCATTTGCTGATCGGCGTGATGAAGGATGAGGCGCTGCTGCTGCGCGCGGCGGTCGATGCGTTGCGATGCCCGGCGCTGGGCGCGCTGGTCATCGAATTGCGCGGGCGCGCGCCGCTGCTGGACTTGACCGCGAGCCGCCGTCTGGCGCTGGCGGCGGAGACGTCGGGGGTTACCGCCTTCGTGCTGCGGATTGGTGGCGATCCGGTTCCGAGCGCGGCGGAGACGCGGTGGCGGGTGGAGGCTGCCCCATCCGTGCCGTTGCCGGGCAATGCGCCGGGCATGAGCGCCTTTTCGCTCCACCTGTTGCGCCGCCGTTCGGGGGCAGACGGCATGACGTGGCGAATGGTGTGGAATGCCGAGCGGGGAGATTTTGGAGAAGAGTGCGATGAACGCCATGAGCATGGATGGGCAAGCGGAGGACGCGCTGACGAGGCGGCGCTACCTGGCGCTGTGGTTCCCCTTCCTGCCGGTCGATCGGCTGCGCATCGCGCGGCCTGACCTGTGGCAAGCGCAGGCCGGCGCCGCGCCGGTCGCCATCGTGGAGGCCGTGCGCGGGGCCATGCGTCTTGTGACACCGGATGCCGATGCGCTGGCGTTGGGCCTGAATGCGGGCATGACCCTGGCCGATGCGCGGGCGCAAGAGCCTGACCTTGTCAGCTTCGAGGCCGATCATCATGCCGATCAGGATTGGCTGGAACGGCTGTGCGATGGGTGCGCTCGCTATACGCCTGCGGTCGCGATCGATCCGCCGCATGGGCTGATGCTGGACATTACTGGCTGCGCGCATCTGTGGGGCGGGGAGGAAACACTGGCGCGCGAGGCGGTGGACCGGTTCGAGCGGCACGGCATGGAGGTGCGTCATGCAGTAGCGGGCACGCCGGAGGGCGCGCATGCGCTGTGCCGTTTTTCCGCAGGGCCAGCGCCTGATGAGGAGGCCGCGCTGCGCCGCTTGCCGGTCGAGGCGCTGGAGCTGGATCAGGAGAGCGGGGTGGCGTTGCGGCGCGCGGGGCTGCGCACCATCGGCGATCTTGCTGCCCGGCCCGCCGCAGCGCTGGCCGCGCGCTTTGGCGAGGAGGCGGTGGATGCGCTCCGTCGCCTGCTGGGTCTGGGGCATCGCCCGCTTAGCCCCCGCCGCCCGCGCCCTGTCCTGCGGATCGAGCGTCGTTTCGCCGAGCCTGTGGGCAGCACCGCCTATGCGCTGCAACGGGTAGAGGAGATGGCGGCCGAAGCGGGCGAACGGCTGACCGAGCGGGGCGAGGGCGGGCGGCGGTTCGAGCTGTTGTTCTTCCGCACCGATGGCCTCGCCTTTCCGCTGCGGGTGGAAACCGGCCTGCCGGTGCGCGATGCGCCCGCGATCATGCGGTTGGTGCAGGAGCGGATCGACAGCCTGTCCGATCCGCTCGATCCCGGTTTCGGCTTCGACATGTTGCGCCTTACCGTGCCGCAGACCGAGCCGATGGCCGCGACCCAGTTGGCGCTGGAAGGGGGCGAGGCAAAGCGCGAGGAAGCTGTCGCGGCGCTGGTCGATCGGCTGTCCGTCCGCGCTGGCCGCAACCGCATCCAGCGGTTGGAACCGCGCGACAGCCATATTCCCGAGCAGGCGCAGCTTGCGCTGCCCGCGATCGAAGGCCGCACCCCGTCCAGCTGGCCACGTCAGGGAGAGCCCGGCGATCCGCCGATGCGCCCCATCCATCTGTTCGATCCGCCCCAACCGATCGAGGTGGTGGCTGAGGTGCCAGACGGCCCGCCCCATCATTTCCGCTGGCGGCGCAGCGCGCATGAAGTGACCCGCTATGAAGGGCCAGAGCGGATCGCGCCTGAATGGTGGAAGGCGAAGGACGGCGCGTTGGCGGGCGAAAGCACAGGCATGACGCGCGACTATTACCGGATCGAGGATGCGCGCGGCCGCCGCTACTGGATCTTCCGCCACGGCCTTTACGGCACGGAGGCGCGGCATCCCGGCTGGTACATCCACGGCCTGTTCGCATGAAACGCGGCAAGGGGCCTGATCCGTCCAAGCCCAAGTCCCCCGACCGGCGGGAGTTGGATGCGGTTAAGGCAAGGGAGAAGAAGCGGCAGGAGCAGCCTGTAAGGCCGGCAGTGTCAAGAGAAGGCCCAGCCTTCGCCGAATTGGGCGTCATGTCCAATTACAGCTTTTTACACGGCGCCTCGCACCCCTCAGATATTGTCGCACAAGCCAATCATCTGGGGCTTCGCGCCATTGGTATTGCTGACAGGAACAGTGTGGCTGGCGTGGTGCGCGCCTATGTCGCTTTGCGTGACGCGCCAGACAAGGCGCGCGCCGCCATGACCAAAGAAAAGAAGGAGAGGGGTGAATCAGTCGAGCTGACGGCCGAGGAAGAGGCGGCCTGTCACACCGATCTGCGCCTAGTGGTTGGCGCTCGCTTAGTCTTTGTCGATGGCACGCCTGACATTCTGGCCTATCCCAAAAGCCGTTTTGGTTGGGGACGGCTCACCCGTCTGCTGACCAAGGGCAATATGGAGGCGGTGAAGGGAGATTGCATTCTTACCTTCAGCGATCTGATGGATCATCTTGACGACCTTCTGTTGATTGTCCTGCCGCTATCCACGGCCCGTCCCCAAGAGGCGCACAAGGCTCCCCCGGCCTATCCGTCCGGTGACGAGGAAGTGTCCATTTCCCACCTGAAACTGGTGCCGCCCGCATCTCCGCCCACATGGCAGGATGCATTGCGCGGGTTGCAGAACAAAGCGCCGGGGCGCGTATGGCTGGGCTTGACCTTGCGCTATCATGGGTGCGACCGCCGACATGCCACCGCTATTCAGCAGACTGCCCGTGAGGTGGGCATGCCAGTCATCGCGACCAATGATGTGCTGTATGCCGAAGCGACATCGCGGCCATTGCAGGACGTGCTCAGCTGCATTCGTGATGGCGTGACGCTCAAGCAAGCGGGGCGGCGGCTGGAAGCGCATGGCGAGCGGCATCTCAAATCTCCGCAGGAAATGGCCCGCCTTTATGCCGCCTATCCGCAAGCGCTGGCTGAAACGATCCGGTTCGTTGATGAGATCGATTTCGTCCTCACCGACCTAAAATATGAATATCCTCATGAGCCGGTGCCGTCCGGCTGGTCACCCGATGGCTGGCTGGAGGATTTGGTGCGTCGCCGGGCAAAGCGCCGTTACGGGCGCAGATTGCCTCCTAAGGCAAGAGCGCTGATCGGACAGGAGTTGCGCCTCATCCGCAGCCAAAATTATGCCTATTATTTCCTGACCGTTCACGATCTTGTGCGCTTCGCCCGCGCGCAAAAACCGCCTATCCTCTGCCAAGGGCGGGGGTCTGCCGCCAATTCCATCGTCTGCTTCCTGCTGGGCGTCACTTCCGTCGATCCGATGAAGCATGACCTGCTCTTTTCCCGTTTCGTGTCGGAAGAACGCAACGAACCGCCCGACATCGACGTCGATTTCGAACATGAGCGGCGCGAGGAGGTGATGCAATATATCTACCGCCGCTATGGGCGCGAACGGGCGGGGATCGCCGCGACCGTCATCCATTACCGGTCCCGCAGCGCCCTGCGTGAAGTGACGAAGGTGCTGGGTCTTAGCGAAGATATCGCGGCGCGCCTGTCCAGTACGGTCTGGGGCAGCTACTCAAGCGATCTGGGCGATGGGCGTTTTCGCGATGCGGGCTTTTCCCTCGACAATGCGGAAATCGTGCGATTGCGATTGCTGGTTCAGCAACTGATCCGAGCGCCTTTTGCCCGTCATCTGTCTCAGCATGTCGGCGGTTTTGTGCTGACCCAGAACCGGCTGGATGAAACGGTGCCCATTCACAATGCCGCGATGTCTGATCGTAGCTTCATCGAATGGGATAAGGACGATATCGATGCGCTGGGCCTGATGAAGGTCGATGTGCTCGCGCTCGGCATGTTGAGCTGCATTCGCAGGGCTTATGAATTGATGCGGCGTCATGGGCTGGGCAATCATGACCTGACCGTCGATCTCGATTCCGAAGACCCTGCTGTTTACGCCATGCTGCAGAAGGGAGACAGCATCGGTGTGTTTCAGGTGGAAAGCCGGGCGCAGATCAACATGCTGCCTCGCTTGAAGCCGGAGAACCTGTACGACCTGACGGTGCAGGTTGCGATCGTTCGGCCTGGGCCGATCGAAGGCGACATGGTGCATCCTTATCTGCGACGGCGGGCGGGCATCGAAAAGGCCGAATTTCCTTCCCCCGGTTATCCACATAATCCCAATGAGTTGCGGGAGTTACTGAAGGATACCTACGGCGTCCCCCTGTTCCAGGAACAGGCGATGAAGCTCGCCATCGTCGCTGCTGAATTTACGCCATCGGAGGCTAACCAGCTGCGGCGGTCGATGGCGACTTTCCGGCAAGTGGGGGGCATGGACAAGTTCAAGGAGAAGATGATCGGCGGTATGGTGCGGAGGGGGTATGAACGCGATTTTGCCGAGCGTTGCTATAGCCAGATCGAGGGGTTCGGCAGCTATGGCTTTCCCGAAAGCCATGCTCTTTCCTTTGCGCGGCTGGTCTATGTGTCGGCGTGGATCAAATGCCACCAGCCTGCCGTCTTTGCCTGTGCGCTGCTGAATTCTCAGCCGATGGGCTTTTATGCCCCGGCGCAGATCGTGCGTGATGCGCGGGAGCATGGCGTTGCCGTGCACGATGTGGATGTGAATATGAGCGGGTGGGACAATGCGCTCGAACCGCTGCTGCGGTCGCGCAATAGGAGGCGGGGTGAAGGGGAGGGTCGGGCGTTGGCGCTGCGGCTGGGCTTTCGCCAGATCGATGGTTTTCGCGAGGCTTGGGCTGCGCAGATGGTCGAGGCGCGGGAGGGGGGTCTGTTCACCAGCCTGGAGGATCTGGCGCGGCGGGCTGGGTTACCTGCGCGGGCGCTGCGCTTACTGGCGGATGCGGACGCTTGCCGGTCTCTCGGGCAGGACCGGCGGGCGGCGCTGTGGGAAGCGCGGCGCACGCCGTCCAATGAACTGCCCCTGTTTGCTGCTGCGCGAAAGCGGGACCAGAAGGCGGCGGGAGAATTGGGGGAGGAGCCGGATGCGATGTTGCCCGCCATGCCGCTCGCTGAACAGGTCGCGGCCGATTACCAGATGACGCGCCTGTCGCTCAAAGGGCACCCGATGCAGTTCCTGCGGCCGGTCTTTGCTGCTGAAGGGGTGCTGAGTTGCGCGCAGACGACGGCCGCGAAGAACGGGACGAAGGTGCGGACAGCGGGTGTGGTGCTGGTGCGGCAGCGACCGGGTAAGGGCAATGCGGTTTTCATCACGATAGAAGATGAGACGGGCGTCACCAACATCCTGCTCTGGGCGCGCCTGTTCGAAATGCAACGGCGACCGGTCATGGCGTCGCGGCTGATGCTGGTCGAAGGTGAGGTGCAACGGAGCAAGGAAGGCGTCGTCCACCTGATGGCGAGCCGGGTGCATGATCGCACCGCGGAGCTATCGCGCCTGTCGGATACGCATAGGCCACAGATCGCCTTGTCGAGGGCGGATGAGTTTGTGCATCCTCAGCATCCCCGGACGTCCAGCCATCCGCGCAATGTGCGGATATTACCGAGGTCTCGGGACTTTCATTGAGGGTGAGGATAAGAGCAAAATCCTCCCTGCGCAGAGCGTGGAGAGGGGGACCGCCGCGCAGCGGTGGTGGAGGGCAACTGGCATGACCTGCGGCGCCTACGGGCGCTCCCCTCCACCAGCCTGCGGCTGGTCCCCCTCCCCATCTGTCGATGGGGAGGATAAACTTTCATCCCGAAGCCAAGGAGAATCCCATGTCCATTCCCGATCTCCCCATCGAAGGCGGTTGTCGGTGCGGGCGTGTGCGTTTCCGGTTGAGCGAAGCGCCTTGGGGTGAGGCGGCTTGTCATTGTACCGGGTGCCAGAAGATGACCGGCAGCGCCTTTTCCACCACGATCATCATGCCTTCGGGCGGCTTTGAACTGATTGCGGGAGAGACTGTGATCGGTGGGCTGCATGGCGAAGACGTGCACCATCATCATTGCGACTGGTGCAAGAGCTGGGTCTTTACCAAGCCCGCCGCCGACATGGGCTTCGTCAATGTGCGGGCAACCATGCTGGACGATGCCAGCTGGTTCGCGCCGTGGATGGAGACGCAGACGGCGGAGAAGTTGCCTTGGGCGCAGACCGGGGCGGTGGTCAGCTTTGAACGCTTCCCCGGAATGGGCGAATATGAAGGGCTGATCGCCCGCTACCGCGCCGAGCGGCTTCAATAATCCTTCGAATAGCGCAGGTTCGCTGATGATCCGGCGTTGGTGCCGGTCTTCGACAGCAGGCTGAGCGTCTTTGACAGGGAGATTTCCAGCTGAGTGGCGGTGAAGCCCTTGGGATCGGTGATCACCTCCACATAGATATTGTTGGAAATGTGCTGACCCACAGCCAGCGATGCGCCGCGCCCCGTATCCTTGTCGCCGCCGACGATGCCTATGCGATCGACGCCGGACGCGTTCTGTAGCTTGCCCATGGGGTTGAGGCCACCACCACCACCGCGCAGGCCGTTGAGCGCGGCGGCGAGCTGGATCGCCTGCGTGGCGGACAGGTTCGCGACATTGTCGCCGAACAGGATGCGTGCCAATATCTCGTCCTGAGGCAGGGTAGGTGTCGAAATGAAGCTGATGTCCGGCTTCTGCGCCGTGCCGCCGACGGCGATGCCTGCCGCCACCGTGTTTATCCGGGTTTCGGCGCGGATCGCCAGCACCGGGTTCATCATCGGCCCGTTGAAGGTGATGATCCCCTGTTCAAGGTCGAACTGATGGCCTGAGAAGCTGTAGCGGCCGCGTATCACCTCGATCTTGCCGACTACGCTTGGGGCCTTGGTGGTGCCGGTCACCCGCATGTTGGTCTTCCATTCGGAATCGAGACCCATGCCGGTCAGGTAGATTTCATTGTCCGCGCGGACGCGGATGTCGAGCTTCCAGTCGGCGGGCTTGGCAGCCGCCTGCCGGGACGCGACGCGCTGGTCGAGCAGGTCGGTGCCCTCGCCCTTACGCCGAACGCCCTGAAGCTGGCGGATGTCGGCGCCGCCCTGCCAGGCGATTCGGTAGCGGGTTTCGGGAAGCGATAGGTTGCCCTTGATCAGTCCGCCGTCTGCCACGCTGTTCGTTACGTTGATCGTGCCGGTGACGACGCTGGTGATCGCTTCGCTGCGCGCGATGCGGGCGCGGTCCAGCTTGACGGCGATGTTCATGGGGTAGCCGCTTTCGGCCGCGAGACCGACCGAGCCGCTCGCCTGCACGGTGCCGTCGCCAGCGCGGCCGGAAAAGTCGCGTATTTCCAGCCGGTCGTTGGTGAAGCGGCCATCGAGACGCATTTGTGTCAGGCGCGTGCCGAATGTTTCATTCTCGTAGGTCAGCGCGTTGGCGCGGACGAGGCCGTTAAGGCGCGGCGCGGTGAGGCGGCCGCTGAAATCTGCTGCGACGGCGATGGGGCCGGTCAGTTGCTGGTCAGCGAGCCCCGCGAAGGAGAAGAGCACGTCGGCAGGCCCGGCATAGCGTATGCCGCCGCCGAGGGGGGCGGATTGGAGCTGCTCTGTCCAGCTTGATCCAGAGCCGGGAGGCGCGAGGGTGGCGATGAAGCGCCCTAATGGCGCGTTGCCGCGCCGGATGAGTCCGCGCAGGTCGCCGCCGCGGTTCGAGAGGCGGCCTTCGATCGCCATGGAGACCGGATCGGAGACGGCGGACAGGCTGGAGCGGCGGAAATCACTGATTGCTAAGCGCGTCGTGGCGTTGGGGAAGGCGTTGCGGCTCTGGTTGAAGTCGATCGCGCCGGTCGCCTTGCCGCTGATGCCAAGGCCGGGGCTGGCGATGTTCATGATGGCGAGATCGAAATCCTTGAATCGCGCCTGGAGGGCGGTCTGGTTGCCGAAGCGCCCGGCGAGATCAACCCGTCCTTGAGGCAGGACTAGGGTCGCCGGTTCCAGCCGGTAGCCTTGCGGTTCGATGCGGATGATCGCGGGCTGGGCGAAGCGGAAGGGGATGTTGCTTGCCTTGCCTTCCAGCGCGACGGCGTAGAGGTTGGGGCGGAGCGCCGCATTGACGGCGATCGAGAAGGGCACGCCCGTCGATCCGTCGGCAACCAGCTGCGCGCGGCCCCGACCGCCTTGATAATTGATCCGGGCGCGGCTTTTTCGCACGACATAGTCACCATAGGCAGCGTTCGCCATTTGGATATCCGCGATGATACGCGGCTGGTCGGTGAGGATGATGTCCGCCGTCGCGATCGCTCGGCCGATCACCACATCGGCTTCGCCGGGCAGGCGGGCGTTGCTGGCCGTGGCGTTGACGGCGATACCCTGAGCCTTCCCTACGGCTGCCAGTTGCGCGGCGCCGGTTATGCCAGAGCCATTCATGGCAAGCTGTCCGGCAAACGGTCCAGCGGCGGTCTGCTGGAGGCGTCCGTTCATATCGACGCCCGCGAAGCGCGCGCGCGTGATGTCGATCGTGAGCGGACCTTGAGCCGTGCGGATCAGCATATTGGCGAAGAAGGGGCCATAGGCGGAGCCGCCGGTTGCCTCCAGCCGGTAGCCGCCAGCCTCGCCATTCAGTTTTGCGACGACATTGGAGAGCTGCACGCCGACATTGGGCCGGGCGGCGCGCAGGACCGCTTGAGGCCTCTCCATTGTTCCGCGCACGCTGAGCGCCAGCGGGCCATATTGGTTCGACGTGGCGGAGGCGTCGAAGGTGATGGCGCCATTGGTGTCGTAGCTGCCCGATCCGGAATGGACGCGGAAATTGGGTGCCGCGCCCTTCAGGTCCGCAAGGGTGAACTTGCCTTCCGGCGTCATGCCGATGCGGCCCGATGCGACGGCATTGCCGCCCAGGAAATCGCGCACGGAGGCGCTTTCCCAGCGCGCCGTGCGGACGCCGAACTTGCCCGCAAAGCCCCAGCCGCCCTTCGGTCCGGGCACTAGCTTCACATCGGTGTTGAGGTTGACGATGCCTACGCCGTCGATCTTGTAGTCGTTTACTCGCCCCTTGAGCGCCCCCCGGTAGATGGCGTTGTCCAGGTCGGCGAGCACGATGGCGGTGGCGTCCACCCGGTCGCTGTCGATCTTGAGGTTGTCGCTGATCAGCTTGCCAGAAGCATAGGCGAAGTCGCCCTTGACGCGCAGGTTCTGAAGGAGCCCGCCCGCTGCGGCGTTAAGGCCGGTGACCCGCCGCGCGGTCGCGTTGACGGGGATGCGGATGCGATCGGCGTCAATCACCGCCCGGCCACTGGCTTTCAGCCCTTCAATGCCGGTCTGGTCGAAGGCGAGCATTGCGGCGCTCAGATCATAATCGATGAACGGCGTCGCCATCGGGCCGTCAAGGATGATCGAGGCGCGTACATCCTTTCCCCGCACCTTTTCCATGATCGCGCCGGGGGTCAGTAGCGCGGCGTCGATCTTGAGGCCGCTGAACTGGCTCTTGCCGAGGTCGATGAGGCCTTGCGCGGTGGCGGCGAGTGCTCTGGAGCGCAGCGTGCCCTTCAGCTTCACGCGCCGCTCGTTAAGCCCGGCGAAGAGATCGAAATCGGGGGCCGGAGCAGTCAGCCGGTCCACGGTTCCGGCAAAGACGAGGCCGGGGCGCACCGGACCTTTGGCGGTGAAGTTGCCGTCTCGCGCGGCGAGCGCGATGTTCGCAAGCTGCCCCTTGGGCGAGGTCGCAACGATGCGGCCGTTCCACGCCTGCCATGTGCCGCGACCATCGAGCGTTGCGGTCAGGCCATCCGTGAGCCCGCTCATCTTTGCGATGACGCCACCCTTTGGAGCGGTCAGCGTGCCCTTCATGGCGAGGCGGTTCTGTGCGGGTACGGCGTCAATCGAGGCCTGGAGCCGGTCGCCGCTGTCCACGACGGCATTGGCGCTAAGCTGCGCGCGGCCATCGGCGATGTGGGTCACGCCGTCGATGGCAATCTCGCGCTTTTGGCCGATCACGGGTTTCGCCAGCACGAACTTGGCGATCTTCAGGCGATCGACGTCGATGTTGAGGTCGGGCAGGATTGGCGCGTTGGGGTCGCTTTTCGTGACGTTGAATTGGGGGCTGCGGGCCAGCACGACCAGCGGGCTTTCCAGCAGCCGCACGGAAATATGATTGTTGAGGTAGCGGAAGGGACGCCAAACGACATGGACGCGTGGGGACGCCGCGAACGGGCCTTTGGGGTCGCGCAGGACGAGGTCATGGATGACCATGTCGCTATAGACTGACCCCTCGATACGGCCGACCTCGATCGCCATGCCGGATTCCAACTTCAGCGCCGCGATCTGGCGGATGAGGAATTTCTTGCCCGGCTGCGTGTTCAGGGAAAGCAGCAATCCGGCGGCAAGCACGACCAAGCCGAGGATCAAGGCCGCAACGCCCAGCACGATCTTCTGCCAGAGCGGCCGTCCTTCGCGGACAATGATCGTCTGGCTTTTGGGAGCGGGTGGAGACGGGTCTTCGGCCATTAGAATGCCTGTCCAATGCCGATATAGAGGGTGAATTTGGACTCGCCGGGCTGCCGGTTGATCGGCATCGCGATGTCCGCCCGGAAGGGGCCGAAGTCGGTATAGAAGCGGCCGCCCAAGCCTACGCCATAGCGAATGTCGGAGAATTTCGGGATGGCGCTTTCATAGACCTGTCCCGCATCGACGAAGGCGACCACGCCATAATTGCCGAAGCGGTAGCGACCTTCGACGGCGAACTCGTTGACGGATCGGCCGCCGACCGGATCGTCATTGACGTCCTTTGGTCCCAATTCCTGATAGCCAAAGCCGCGCACCGATCCGCCGCCGCCTGCATAGACGCGGCGGGAGGGTGCGATCTGGTCGCGTGATGCACCGCTGATCGTGCCGAGCCGGGTCCGAGCCGCGATCACCAGCGCATCGGAAACGGGATAATAGCCGCTAAGGTCGAAGGTCCCGCGGACATAGGGTGACAGATTGCCCTGGAACGATGCTTCGGGCGACAGGCGCAGATTGGCGCGGAAGCCTTTGGTGGGATTGAGCAGATCGTCCGACCGATCATAGCCAAGCTGCACCGGCAGCGAGCCGATGAAATATGTCAGCCGCCGCTTTTCCGCCGTAGCGGGGTCGATCGTCGTCTGCTCGTTCGACAGCAGGATTTCTGCGCCATAGGTGTAGGTCCAGCGCTTTTGGAAGATGGGCGTCGACTGGCGCGACCAGCTGATGTTGAGGCCCGCAGTGAAGGCTTCATAGGCATCATAATTTTGGTGGTTGAGCAGGGCGCCAGCCTGGAAGGTCTTGTCCCGCTTGCCCGCGTTGGAGCGGCGGAAGGTGCCGGAAACGCCCTGTTCCTGCGTGCCGGCGATCACCTTCGCGATCAGCGCGCCTTCTGGCGGGAAGAGGTTGCGGTGCGTCCATGTGCCCTCGGCGCGGAAGCCTTGCCCCGTGCCATAGCCAAGCTCGCCCGCCAGCGTGCGGGGCGGACCCGCCTCCTGATCGACATGCAGGTCGACATATTCGGCGCCATCGGGGCCGGGCTCGTTCGTGCGCACCGGATCGACCGCGACGCTGGAGAAGAGGCCCGTCGTGACGAGGGCGCGGCGCAGGTCATCCACCTTGCGGCTGTCGTAAAGCTCGCCCTGCTTGAAGCGGCTGATGACCTTCATATGATCAGCGCCAAAGGCCTGCTTGCGGCCCGAGGTGGTGATCCCCCGGAACGACCCGCGCGGGCCGACTTCGACAGGCAGGGTGTAGTCGCCCGTGATCGTCGCGGGGTCGAGCAATATGTCCCGTTCCCCGACCTTGGCGAAGGGGTAGCCATTTTCGGGCAGCTTCACCCCGACATTGGCCTCCGCGCTTTCGACATCGGCGGCCACGATATAGTCGCCGGTCTTGAGCGGAAGGCTGTCGCGGACAAGGCTGGGCGGCACCGTTGGGCCAGCGTTGATGACGATGTCGCCGATCTTGTACCGTTTGCCCGGCGTGACCGACAGCACCGCCTTCAGCGTTCCGTCGCCCGTCTGGTCGAGCGAGGCGAGCGCGGTCGCGTCATAATAACCCTCCGAATACAGCAGCCGCACGGCGAGCGCTTCATCCTCATGCGCGCGGGCCTGCACCATGGCGGCAGTGTCGGCGCGTCCCTTGCCATCAACTAGCGCTGACTCACCCCGGAACTCATCTTCAAGGCCGGTCTTGCCGAAGCCTTCGATTTCGACCGCATAGCGGATCTCCGGCGTCTTCTCGTGAGGGCTGTCGTTTGCCACTTGCGCAGGCACGGTCACGCTGTCGAGCGGGGCCAGGGGCTGTGCCAACTCCGCTTCCGCCGCTGGTTCGGTGGCGGGCGGCAGTTCGGCGGGCGCGCTGGCCTGCGGCATTTGCTGATCGATCCAGCTGTCTATCGACGGTAGCGGAGTAGAAGGGTTGGCAGGGTCGCTTTCGCCAGCCTTGGGCAATCGCGCTTCGAATTCGTCGTCGGGCAGTATTGGCGGCTCCTGCCCGGCAGCAACCGTGCCTGCGGATGTCTGGGCCTGCAGCGGCAAGGGTGACGCAGCGATCATCAGAACGCCCAAGGCACGCCGGGCGCGTTTCGCCTGCCTGAAACCCATGTAAATTCAGCTGCCCCTTTCCGTCCGCCGTGCACGCGGGGAAGACGAATACGCGCAAGGCCTTGTTTCGGTTCCGCCGCTGGCCGCGAACCGCTTCCCTCGAGCGTCGGCCCGGTTTAGGGATCAGAAATGACCATAGCGCTGAATGTATCCCGCTCTATCCTTGGACAACCGTGGCGCTGGCGGGGCGCAGGCGCGGATGCGCGCGAGCGGGGCTATCTGCCCGACGACCTGGTTACGCAGTTGCTGCTGGCCCGTGGCTGTCCGCGCGAAGCCGTGGAAGCGCATCGTAATCCGACCATCCGACACTTCATGCCCGATCCCAGCTTGTTCCGCGACATGGACAGCGCTGCCGAACGGCTGGCGGATGCGGTGCAGAGCGGCGAGCATGTCCGTATCTTCGGCGACTATGACGTGGACGGCGCAACCAGCGCGGCCTTGCTGATCCGCCTGCTGCGTGATCTTGGCCTGTCCGCCCGGCCCTACATCCCGGATCGGCTGATGGAAGGCTATGGGCCGTCTGGCGAAGCGCTGGTGCGGCTGGCCGGGGAGGGGGCAACGCTGATCGTCACCGTCGATTGCGGCGCCCAGGCGTTCGAGGCGCTTACCATGGCGAAGGCTGTGGGCGTCGATGTCGTGGTGGTCGATCATCATAAATGCGCCGCCGCGCTTCCCGAAGCCTTTGCACTGGTGAACCCCAATCGGCTTGACGAGGTTGAGGAGGCGGCCGCTCATGGCCATCTGGCGGCGGTGGGGGTTGCCTTCCTGTTGGGCGCCGCGCTTATCCGCGTGTTGCGCAAGCGGGGATGGTTCGCGCAGCGTGCCGAGCCTGCCCTGATGGAATTGCTCGACATCGTGGCGCTGGGCACCGTGGCAGACGTGGCACAACTCAAGGGGCTTAACCGCGCCTTTGTCGCACAGGGCCTCAAGGTCATGGCCAAGCGCCGCAACATCGGCATCGCCGCGCTGATCGACGCCAGCCGCCTTAGCCGCGCGCCGCTTTGCCACGACCTGGGATTTGCGCTCGGTCCCCGCATCAACGCGGGCGGGCGGGTAGGCAAGGCTGATCTGGGCGTGCGCCTGCTGACTACGGAAGACCCGATCGAGGCCGCGAGCATCGCTGCCGAGTTGGACCAGTTCAACGAGGAACGTCGCGTGATCGAGGCGGCGGTACAGGCCGAGGCGGAGGAACTGCTGGCGGCGCAGGGCAACCGGGCCGTGGCGCTCATAGCCGGGTCTGGCTGGCATCCGGGCGTGATCGGCATCGTCGCCGGACGCATCAAGGAAAAGGCGGGCCGCCCGGCGATCGTGGTGGCGATTGATGATGCGGGCACGGGCAAGGGATCGGGCCGTTCGATCTCCGGCGTTGATCTGGGCGCGGCCGTGCTGGCGGCCAAGGACAGCGGGCTGCTGGTTGCCGGTGGCGGCCACGCCATGGCGGCAGGGCTGACCGTCGCGGCTGACAAGCTGGACGCGCTGGCTGATTTTCTGGACGAAAGGCTTGCCCCCGCCGTCGCCCGCGCCCGCGATGATCGAGCATTGCTGATCGACGCCGTGCTTGCCCCCGCGGGCGTCAATCCGGACTTCGTGGCCGCGATCGAGGCAGGCGGCCCCTATGGCGCTGGCTGGCCCTCTCCGCTCATCGCGGCCGGGCCGATGCGCGTCATCAAGGCCGATGTCGTCGGCAATGGTCATCTGCGCGCCGTTATGGCGGGGGACGATGGCCGCTCCATCAAAACCATCGCCTTCCGCCAGGCGGAGAGTGAGTTGGGGCAAGCTATCCTGGGCGCACCGCGCGACCGCCGCCTGTGGGTCGCGGGTCGTGCAAAGATCGACGATTGGGGCAGCCGGCCCGCCGCTGAACTGCATCTGGAAGATGCCGCCTGGGTCGATTGAAAGAAGTGGTCGTTTTCCTGCCCCAAAGGGGTTGACCGCCGCAAGCTCCCCCCCTAAAGCCGCCCTCGCTTCGCAGCGCCGCCCAAGCGGTTCTGCATGTGGCCCCTTCGTCTAGCGGTTAGGACGCGGCCCTTTCACGGCTGAAACACGGGTTCGATTCCCGTAGGGGTCACCATTTTCCAAGCGCAGCCTTCATCATAAGCCGCGTTCCGCCGGGATCAAAGCGGCGACGCGGCCGTTCTTCATGCCTTAGCAACCGGCATGGAAGGCAGCAGGACTCGTGGCGTCACTTCATTGGCCGAGCCAGCTCATCATCGTACGTCATGGCCAGAGCGCCGGAAATGTGGCGCGCGACGCCGCCACCGAAGCCCAGTCCGATCGCATAGCCTTGTCCGTGCGGGATGCGGACGTTCCGTTAAGTGGATTGGGCCGTGAGCAGGCGCAGGCGCTAGGCCATTGGTTCGGCAGCGAGGAGGAAGATCAAAGGCCGGAGGTTCTGTTGTCGTCCCCCTATCTGCGGGCGTTTCAGACCGCGCAGATTTTCCGCGAGGTTGGCGGAGCCGCCGCCGAGGAACCGATCTGCTTCGATGAACGGCTGCGCGAAAAGGAATTCGGCATTTTGGACGGGCTGACGACGACGGGCATCCGCAATCTGGAGGCCGACCAGTATGAATTCCGCCAGATGCTCGGAAAATTCTATCACCGGCCGCCGGGCGGAGAGAGCTGGTGCGACGTCATCCTGCGGCTCCGATCGGTGATGGACACCATATCATTGCACTATGCCGGACGGCGCGTGATGATCTTCACGCATCAGGTCGTGGTTCTGTGCCTTCGCTATATCATCGAAGGGTTGAATGAAGCGGAAATACTGGCGATCGACCGGGCTGGCGATGTCGCGAACTGCGCGATCAGCGACTATGTTTATGACCCTTCCCACGGGCGCAATGGCGGGCTGGTACTGCGCCGTTACAATGTGACCGCGCCGATGGAGGAAGAGGAAACCCCTGTCACACGCGAACCCGATGCCATCGCCGGAGCACGGGGATGACGCCAGAGACTCTCGATAGCGCATGGTTGCGGACGCACCCCCTCCCGATTCCCGACCATGACTCCGACAAGGATGGGCGGGGTCGTGTGTTGGTCGTCGGTGGCGCGGAATTCGTGCCCGGTGCGCTGCGCCTGACGGGCGAGGCGGCACTGCGGGCAGGTGCTGGCAAGTTGCAGATGGCGACTGTCCGTTCTGCCGCCATGTCGCTGGGCGTGCTGGTTCCCGAAGCCGCGATGACGGCGCTGCCTGCGGAGGAGAATGGCGAGATCGCCGCCGGAGCAGCTGAGCGTCTGGCGCCGCAGCTCGCCCGCTGTGACGCGCTGGTTCTGGGGCCGGGCATGAGCGTGAGTTCCCAGACGGATGAACTGGTCGCGGCCATATTGGCCGCCACCGATCCGCCGGTTACCATCGTCCTCGACGCGGCGGCGCTGACATCCGCACGCGAGTTGCGATCCACCGTCGCCGGGCATGAGGGACATATCATCCTGACGCCTCATCATGGCGAGATGGCTATCCTGACCGGGCAAAGCGTCGAGGCCGTTTCGGCCGATCCCCTGAAGATTGCGCTGCAAGTGGCGGCGGAATTTCAGGCGGTGGTCATCCTGAAGGGCGACCGCAGCGTGGTCGCGGCTCCGGACGGCGCCTGCCTGTTGCATGAGGGCGGTTGCGTCGGCCTGGCCACCGGCGGTTCGGGCGATGTGCTGGCCGGGATCGTCGGCGGTTTGGCGGCGCGCGGCGCGGACCCTTTGCGGGCGGCTGCCTGGGGCAGCTGGTTGCACGGCCAGGCAGGGCGCGAACTCGCCCGCACCATGGGGCCTGTCGGATTTCTGGCGCGCGAATTGCTGCCGCTGATTCCCGGCCTGCTGGAAGCGCCCGGCAACAGCTAACTGCATCGTTGCGCATCCGAATTCATCTTTGTGCGTTTCGGGTGGATGAGCGACAATTTTTCGGTGCTGCCGCATCTGGTCCCTATCGTCATCGCCTATTGCCTGGCTTTGCCTATCGGCTGGAACCGGGAGCGAGCGGAACGCAGCGCTGGCCTGCGCACCTTTCCGCTGGTCGCCGTCGCGAGCTGTGGCTTTGTCCAGACGGTGGAAGGAATGATGGCGCAGGACCCGGCGGCGCTTGCCCGGGTGCTGGAAGGCGTGATCGCGGGCATCGGATTTCTGGGCGGTGGTGCGATCCTGCAGCAGAGACATGCTGTCAAGGGCACCGCGACCGCCGCAAGCCTGTGGATCACGGGGGCGATTGGCGTTGCGGCGGGGCTTGGCGCCTATGATGTGGCGGTGGTTCTCACCGGCTTCACGCTACTGACTTTCTGGGTCATGGCGCCGCTCAAGCCCGAGGAGAATGAACGGAACGCGGAAGAAAAGATCAGCGAGCCCGGCGCGCCGCGCTGAGACGCGGGGTTACCCCAGTGCCGCCTGCTTTTCCGCCGCCAGCCGGTCCAGTTCCGCCCGACTCTTCTTCTCGCTCGCCGACTTGAGTTGCCCGCAGGCGGCCATGATGTCCCGTCCGCGCGGCGTGCGTACCGGGGCGGAGATGCCGCCTTCGAACACGATCTCGGAGAAGCGCTTGATCCGCTCGGGCGTCGAACATTCATAGTCGGTGCCCGGCCATGGGTTGAAGGGGATCAGGTTGACCTTGGCAGGCAGCTTGTAGTGACGCAGCAGGCGAACCAGTTCGCGCGCATCTTCATCGCTGTCATTCTTGTCCTTGATCATCACATATTCGAACGTGATGCGGCGCGCATTATTCGCGTTCGGATAGTCGGCGCAGGCTTGCAGCAGCTGTTCGATCCCGAATTTCTTGTTGAGCGGCACCAGTTCGTCACGCACATCCTTGGTCACGCCATGGAGTGACACGGCAAGGTTGACGCCAATCTCTTCCCCCGCGCGCGCCATCATCGGCACTACGCCGGAGGTGGAGAGCGTGATCCGCCGCTTCGACAGAGCGAGGCCGTCGCCGTCCATGACGACCTTCAGCGCATCGCGCACATGGTCGAAATTATAGAGCGGCTCGCCCATGCCCATCATCACGATGTTGGTCAGCATCCGCCCATCGGGGCTATATTGCGAGCTATCGTCCGCTTCGTCATCATTGGCGGACGCCATGCTGCCCTTGGGCCATTCGCCCAGCGCATCGCGGGCCAGCATGACCTGCCCGACGATCTCACCAGGCGTCAGGTTGCGCACGAGGCGCATCGTGCCCGTATGGCAGAAACGGCAGTTGAGCGTGCAGCCCACCTGGCTCGATACGCAGAGGGTTCCGCGATCGGCGTCCGGGATGAACACCATCTCATAATCCTGCCCGTCGTCCGACCGGAGCAGCCATTTGCGGGTGCCGTCGCTCGACACCTGCGCTTCGACGACCTCGGGACGCCCCACGATGAAGCGTTCCGTCATCCAGCCGCGCATCGGCTTGGCAAGGTCGGTCATGGCGTCGAAATCGGTCTCGCCGCGATGATAGAGCCAGTGGAACAGCTGCTTCGACCGCAGCTTTGCCTGCTTGGCATCCAGCCCCGCTTCCTCCAGCGCGCTTTTAATCTGCGGGCGCGACAGGCCCATCAGGTCGGTGCGCCCATCTTCACGGGGCGTCACGGCGCGGGGCACGGGCACAGGGTCGATAGCGCCGGGAATCGGCATCAGGGGGCTGGCGGATGAATGCATGGCAGCGCCCATAGCGGATTTTTCGAAAATTATAAAGGGAGCGTCGAGCGCCCGCCTGTCACCGCAGCCGTGCGCAGCCCAGAGCCGCCGCGTCGATCGCTGTTGCGGCGCCGCGCAGTGTGTAGGTGTCCGCGAAACCGCGCCCATTTGCGCCCTGCGTCTGTACGCTCATGCTGCCTGCTGATCGCATGGCCGCAATGATGGCCGCGTCCGCGCGAGGATCGGGCGCCCACGCGTCAGCCTGTCCCGCGACCAGCGGGAAGCGCCTGTCCCCAACATTCAGGATAACGGGAGAATCGTCTGCCCGCACCCGGCTCAGCCGGAAATGTACCTGTCCGCGTACGCGCTGGCGGGGCCAGTTGCCAACGGCGGCGAAACCATTGCCAGCGCGGCTCACGGGTTTGGAGATGGCATAGCAACGCGGTGCCGCCGGGTCACGGAACGCCCCCCAAGCCTCGAACATGCCGAGCGAGTCCCTTGCGAATGCCGGCGTCGCGATCAGCAGGAGCAGGAGCAAGGCGTGCTTCATGACGCTGGCAAAGCCCATCATGTCCTCTTTTGCAACCCTTGCCGTCACGAAACGATCAGCAGGTGCTTGCCGCCGCCGCAACAGTGGTTATGAAGGATCATCCATCATTGTCGCCCGGATTCGACCGCATCCGGGCTTTGCGCAGAAAAGAAACGGACAAACAGGGACATGAAGGCCACCATCGAACGCGCCACGCTCCTCAAGAGCCTCAGCCACGTCCAGTCGGTGGTCGAGCGGCGCAATACGATTCCGATCCTGTCCAACGTGCTGATCGAAGCGTCTGCCGATGGCGCGATCAAGCTGATGGCGACCGACCTCGACCTCCAGATCGTCGAAAGCGTGTCCGCGCAGGTGGAACAGCCCGGCGCGACGACCATTTCGGCCCACACCCTGTTCGACATCGCCCGCAAGCTGCCCGAAGGGTCGCAGGTGTCGCTGCAAGCGGCGGAAGGCAAGATGCTGATCCAGGCGGGCCGCGCGCGATTCAACCTGTCGACCCTGCCGCGCGATGACTTCCCGGTGATCGCGGAAGGCGACCTGCCGACCAGCTTCGAACTGCCCGCAGAGACGCTGAAGCAAATCATCGACAAGACGCGCTTTGCCATCTCGACCGAAGAGACGCGCTATTATCTGAACGGTATTTATTTCCACGTGTCGGATGATGGTCAGCCGGTCCTGAAGGCCGCGGCCACCGATGGGCACCGCCTCGCTCGCGTCACCGTGCCGCGTCCCGATGGCGCCGATGGCATGCCGGGCATCATCATTCCACGCAAGTGCATCGGCGAGCTGCGCAAGCTGCTCGACGAGGTCGAAGGTTCGGTGCAGATCACCCTCTCGGCGAGCAAGATCCGTTTCGGGCTTGGCAGCGCGATCCTGACCAGCAAACTGATCGACGGCACCTTCCCCGATTATAGCCGCGTCATTCCCACCGCGAACGACAAGCTGCTCAAGATCGACCCGCGCAGCTTCGAGGAGGGTGTGGACCGCGTCGCCACGATCGCGACGGAAAAGACTCGGGCGGTCAAGATGACGCTCGATCGCGACAAGATCACCCTGTCGGTCACCAGCCCCGAAAACGGCACGGCGGCCGAAGAAGTGCCGGGTGCGTTTCAGGGCGAGGGCTTCGATATTGGCTTCAACGCGCGCTATCTGCTCGACATTCTGGGCCAGATTGACAGCGAGACGGTCGAACTGCACCTTGCCGACGCGGCAGCGCCAACGCTCATTCGGGAAAATGATCGCAGTCCTGCGCTCTATGTCCTGATGCCGATGCGCGTTTAGTCGGGAACGGGGTGAGCGGTCCTGCGGGACCGCATGCCTCATCCTGCTCAGTCTGTTTTGGCCTCTGTTGAACGAATATTGAGGCAGTATTGGCGTCGCGAGAGGGGCCTTCCCTCTCCCGTCACGCTTTGCCAGCCGACCGGGTAAGTTTCTTTCAACATCTGTGCGTTACGCACGGCATATGGCCCCGTCGCGCACCAAGCTGAACGATACATCGTATCGACCCGCCGATCTTGCGGTCGCGCTGGGTCTGGCTGAGGGCGGGACGCAGGCGTCGGCCTTCTGGATATCCGGAGCCTTCGCCCATATCGCCCGCCTCTGGCCGCTGGTGCTGCTGGGCAAGCTGTGCACCATCACGCTGCTCCATGTGCCACTGTTCACCTTTGACAACATTCTCCATTTCATCACATTCCTGGCGATGTTGTTGATAGATGGCATGCTGATCGCCGCTCCGCGCGCGGAACGATTTCAGAATCTACGGCCGCATGTGCAGAAATGGCTGATGTTGCCGATGGTATTGCTGTCGAGCATGAGCTTCAGCATGTTGCTGGGACCAGCGCAATTTGCAGGACCATTGTCGATTTCTCTCGCGGCAGAAGTCGCGATGGCGTTGATCGCCGTGTCGATATTCGGCGACCGGCGGTTGCTGGGCGTCAGTTATTTTCTGGGCACATTGATCGTTTCAGCGTTTCAGGAAGCGGGCTTTGCGCAACTGGGTTTGTTGGTGAGTTGCATCGCGGTCATGATGATCGCCGCAGTGCGCCAGGCAACGTCTGATTTCGAACGGGCAATCGCGCAACATCAACAGGACCTTCGCGCGCAACGATCCGACCGCCTGTTGCAGGAATATGAACAGTCGGGGCAGGGCTGGTTCTGGGAAACCGACCGGCAAGGCTGCTTAACCTACCTATCAGAAACGCTCGCGCGAACACTGGATATCGCGGAGGATGAACTTGTCGGCCAGTTGATCACCGAGATTGTCTCTGCGGGTGATCATAAAAATGGCGGGGGTGAGCGCACGCTCGGCTTCCATTTATCGACCCGCACCGGCTTTTCGGACATCCATGTTCGAGCCGCGGCTACCCGCGACGAGCGCTGGTGGTCGATATCCGGCCAGCCGGTTTTCAACGAATTTGGCCAGTTCCACGGCTTCCGCGGGAGCGGCGCCGACCTTACCGAAATCCGCCGGAGCCAGGCGGAGGTGAAGCGGCTTGCCCAGTTCGATTCGCTGACTGGCCTTGCCAATCGCGTACAGATGCTGCGGGCGCTGGAAGATGCCCTGGCTGGCTCCCCCGGCAAGTCGGGCGATTGCGCGCTGCTGATGCTGGACCTGGATCGCTTCAAGACCGTCAACGATACGCTCGGCCACCCCGCCGGGGACGCGCTGCTGCGGCAGGTGAGCCAGCGTCTTCAACGTGTCGCGGGCGATCGCGGGCTTGTAGGGCGGCAGGGCGGTGACGAATTCAAGGTGCTGCTGCCCGGCAGACATGATCGTGCGCTGCTGTCCCAACTATCTACGATGATCATCAACACGCTGTCGCAACCTTATATGATTGAGGGGAAGGCGGTCGTCATCGGCGTGTCCATCGGGATTTCCTGTTGCCCGCATGATGGCGACACGGCCGATGCGCTGATCCGCAACGCTGATCTCGCGCTCTATGCTGCAAAAGGCGACGGGCGCGGCGTCCATCGTTTCTATTCGTCCGAAATGCACGCCGATGCAGAGGGGCGTCGGCAGTTGGAGGAGGATCTTCGCCACGCGCTGGCTTCGGATGGGCTGCACCTTGTCTACCAACCGGTCGTGTCTTCAAGGACGGAGCGGGTCACCGGCTATGAAGCGCTGCTTCGCTGGACTCATCCCGTACGTGGCGAGATTTCGCCATCCATTTTCGTGCCCATCGCCGAGGAGACAGGACTTATCGGCCCGATCGGTGACTGGGTACTGCGCACCGCCTGCCGCGACGCTTCGGATTGGGACGAAGATATTCGCGTCGCCGTCAATGTCTCGCCGATCCAGTTCGCCAATCCAGGATTGCCC
This sequence comes from Sphingobium sp. TomMM7A, assembly GCF_055397305.1. Classification (NCBI taxonomy): domain Bacteria; kingdom Pseudomonadati; phylum Pseudomonadota; class Alphaproteobacteria; order Sphingomonadales; family Sphingobiaceae; genus Sphingobium; species Sphingobium sp. TomMM7A. The sequence goes on from NZ_AP027311.1 coordinate 2,507,233, forward strand.
GCGACGGTCATGAGTGCGCTTGCCGCTTCCCAACTCGCGCCCCAGCGGCTGGAGTTGGAGATCACCGAAAGCGTGTTCCTGAATGACAATGACGGAACGGATTCGATGTTCGCCCGGCTCAAGGGGATTGGCGTCCGTCTGGCGCTCGACGATTTCGGCACCGGATACTCCTCGCTCGGTTATTTGAAGAAGGCGCCCTTCGACAAGATCAAGATCGACCAGAGCTTTGTGCGCGGCGCGGTGATGACCGGCAGCCGCAACAGCGCGATCATCAAGGCAATCGTCAGTCTGGCCGAGGCGCTGGGCATGGACACCACGGCGGAGGGCGCGGAGACGCAGGACGAACTGGCGCTGATCCGCGATCTGGGGTGCAGCCATATACAAGGCTATGTCTATGGCCGCCCGCTTATTGTCAGCGATGTGCTGGCCCGGCACCGTGCACACGGCACGGTGGCGCTGGTGGAGGGTTTCCAGTCCAGCCGCCCAGAGCGCAAGACGATGCTGCGGACGATCACGGTGCGTGCCGATGGTCACGCCTATACCGGGCGCATCCGCAATATCTCCTCGACTGGCGCGATGATCGAGGGGCTGTGGCATGTGCCCCAGGGCACCCAGTTGTCGATCGAGTTCAGTGACAGTCAGAATGTGAGCGCCGTGGTTCGCTGGTCCCGCGAGGATCGGATGGGCGTTGAATTTACCAGCGCCATCGATATTGCCGCCGCCTGCGCCCTGCCTCGGTCATTGGCATCCTGACCTGACCCGGTTCGGGCGGTGGCGCCCGAAAGCGCATAAAAAAGGAGCTGTCGGATGACAGCTCCTTTTGTTGTACGGGGCGGATGTTTCAGGCGGCGATCGCTACCCGTTCGGCCTGAACGAGGCCACGCGCGACGTCCTTGACCAATGCGATGAAACGTCCCGCTTCCCTTGCGATCATCGCCTTGTTGAAGCAGGCGGCCGCACCCCGGTCGAGCGCTTCGGCCATGATCGGCGCTCCGTCGCGCATCAGGCTGGACAGCATGATGACGGGGCAGGGATCGATGTCCATGATCTCGTCAAGGATGCTGAGCCCATCCCGGCCCGGCATGGCGACGTCCATCGTCACCACATCGGGCTTTTCCATGCGGATGAGGTCGATCGCCTCTTCGCCGTTGCGGGCGATGCCCACGACATCGAACCGGCAATCGCGTTCCAGCAGCGTTTCGATCATGGCGCGAATGGTCAGCGAGTCATCGACCACCACGATCCGTATCGGCTTTGCCATGCATTCCTCCGACCCTTGTTTTCAAAGGTCATAACGGACGGAAAATGGAGAGTTTTAGGCAGGAGTCAGAAGAACAGCTTGCGGAAGGAAATGCTGATCGTGCGGCCCAGCGGATCGAGATAGCCCTGCTGGTAGCGCAGCGGGGTTCCTCCGGTCGCGTCCGTCACATCGCGGCGCGTGTTGAAGATGTTGTTGATGCCGATCGATACCCGCGATCCGCGCAGAAAGGGATGATTCTTCACAAGCGACGGCATCTGCCCCAGATTGGCGAATAGTCGCAGGTTAGCGGTCGCCAGACTGTCGAAATTGAGCCGGGAAGTGCCGCCCAGCGCGCCATCGACATGGGTGCCGCTTTCCCAATCGATGCCCAGCCGCGCACCAAGGCCATTGTTGGTGTAGCCGACGCGCGCCTCCACCTCATGCCGTGGCTGGCCGCCCGATGATCCTGTCGCGTCGCCACGCAACAGATCGAGTTCCGGCACGCCCGGTGCGATCAGGATGCTCTCGGTAAAATGCCATGTGTGGTAGAGGCTGAAGCTGAGGCGCCCGCCTCCGCCTCCACGTCCGCCACCCATGCCGCCCGGCCCGCCAAAACCGCCGCCTGGCCGTCCGCCGCCTCCGGGGCCGCCAAAGCCGCCTTCGCCGCGCGGTCGGTCTCCGCCCTCCTGTCCGTGAGGCGGCGGAGCGCTATCCTGACCCGCTTGCGCGCCACGCTCTCCGCCCCGTCCGCCGCGATTGCCGAACAGTGCGCGCATATCCTGCAGTTCCTTGGGCCGATCCTCAGGCTTTGCACCGGCGGCGCGCCAGGCCTCTGCCAACTTCTGGATGCGCGACTTCAGCGGGAAGGAGAGGTCGAAGCCCCAGCGCAGTTGTTCGCTTTGCGAGCGCAGATAATTGATCGGCGTCGCATCGATTTCGGTCAGCAAACCGCCAACGCGAGTGAAGCGGCCCTCGAAAGCATCCAAGATTGCTGGCGTAGGCTCGGGGAATGCCGCGATCGGATTGCTTGTCCGGCTGTTGAGGTAGGTCGCTGTCAGGGTCAGGTTGGGCTTGTCGAAAGGCTTCACCGTTGCGCTCAGCCGGAACTGGTCGCGCACGCTTTCCTTCAATTGGGCGTTGCCTCCGGTTACCCGCGTGACGAAGACGGTCTGGCCGCTTTGATAATCGAAGACGGGTACATTCTCCGTCCTGACTTCGGGATCGCTTAGCTGGTTCCCCGTCGGCGCAGCTCGATCCTGGTTCGCGGACACCAGCAGTTGCACCGCAGGGATCGGCCGCCAGCGCAGGCCATAACCAAGGGTGGAGAGCGTGCCGAAGTCCGAAAGCTCTTGCGCCGCCGCATTCACATTGACGCCGATATCGCCGACCGCGCCCAGCACGCCTCTCACCTTGCTGGTGATCGGCAAGTCCAGAGTGACCTGTCCGCTGGCGATCTGTCGATCATAGTCGATGTCCTGCTCGAACCCGTTGCGGATCGACCAGCCCTCAAATCCATTGGCCGACGCCCCCACCCGGACGGAGCTTGTAGCGGCGCCCGCAGGCAGGTCGAACACAGGGCCTGACAATAGCAGGTCGCCCGTCACCGCCTGCGACCGCGCGCTCGCCCGGTCGGTCGACGCCGATCGGTCGGTTCGCGTGCGCGTATCCGACAGGTCGCCATTGCCAGTGAAGGACCATTGCCACCCCTTGCCGAGCAGCCCGTTGAAGGTCAGGCCCAGATGGCCGGTCGTTCCGCGAATCTGCTGATCGAGCCGGTTGTCCCGCAGAAATTCGGCATAGAGCGGCCCGTTGCCGATAGGCGCGGCAAGTGCGGCGGCAGACAGTCCTTGCAGCGAGTCATTGTCCGACAGCTCCACCCGGCCGTTCACGGTCATCGATACGCCGCCGAGCGCGCGCGCATAGGTGGCGTTCGCGGACACGCTCTCGGTCGCCGGGCTCAACGTGCGAAAGCGGGTGATGTCGATCATCGCCGGACTGATCGCCGTCCGTTCGATCCCGCGTTCGCTTTCCAGTAGTGAAGCAGCGGCATTATATTTGACGTTCAACGTAAAGCGATTGTCGCCCCGGATGCGCAGCAGGCCCGCCTCGGCCGACCCGCTTTCCCGTCCGCCATCGGTGGTCGTGGCCGCGCGCAGATCGGCCAGTTCCGCCCGAAAACGCTGGCGCAGGACGATGTTCGCCACCTTCTGCGTTGGTGCATAGCCATAGGACAGGGCGACCTGTTCCGGCAGGATATCGACGCGCGCCACGGCCTCGGACGGGATATCCTGGATTTCGGAAAAGCTGGAAATGCGCTTCCCGTTCAGCAGCACGACCGGGGTCCCGTTCGTCTGTGCCGACAATTCGGTGATCATTTCCGAAATGGAGGTGACGCCCAGAGCGCGGATGTCGGCGGAGGAAAGCTGCTGCTCAGGCTTGATATTGCCCAGCACCGCGCCCCGCTGCGGCTGGCCGGTGACGATGATCTCGTCGCCTTCGTCCATCTGCGCAGGCGGCTCCTGGGCTGAAGTCTGCGCCATCAGCGCAGCGGGCGATGCGCCCATCATGAAAAACAGCATCAGCGAAGCCGGTCGGCGCACGAACATACCCCTTTTGGAAAAAGCGAACTCTTGATGGTCCGTCACTAGGGGCGAACTGTCTCAAAATCTTGGCAAGGCCAAGGCTAATTTGTCGCAAAATGTAGCAGACGCCTTCACGCGCTGCGGTTCCCTTCGCTCATCGGCTCGCCTAGGCTGAGGGCATGCGCACTTTGTACCCTGCCATCGACCCATACGCTCACGGCCACCTCGACGTTGGCGATGATCATTCCGTCTATTGGGAGCGCGTCGGCACGCCGGGGGCAAAGCCTGCGGTCTTTCTCCACGGCGGGCCGGGCGGCGGCATCTCGCCCGATCACCGCCGCCTGTTCGATCCGGATCGCTACGACATTTTACTCTTCGACCAGCGCGGTTGCGGCCGTTCGACGCCGCATGCTTCGCTGGAAGCGAATACGACCTGGCATCTCGTGGCGGACATAGAGCGCTTGCGGGAGTTGATTGGCGTTGATCAATGGCTTGTCTTCGGCGGTAGCTGGGGATCGGCGCTGGCGCTTGCCTATGCACAGAGCCATCCCGCCAATGTCAGCGAATTGATCCTGCGCGGCATCTTCACGCTCCGCCAGCAGGAGGTCGACTGGTATTATCAGGAAGGTGCCAGCCGCATCTATCCAGATAAGTGGGAACGCTTCCTTGCGCCCATAGCGGAGGAGGATCGTGGCGACTTGCTTCATGCCTATCACCGCATCCTGACGGGTGAGGATCGTGCGGCGCAAGTCGCGGCGGCCAAGGCGTGGAGCGTATGGGAAGGCGAAACCATCCGTTTGCTGCCAGACGCTGCACTGTCAGCCACGCATGAGGATGATGCGTTCGCACTCGCCTTCGCGCGGATCGAAAATCATTATTTCGTGCATCGCGGCTGGCTGGAGGAAGGCCAGCTCATCCGTGATGCGGGCAAGCTCCGCGACATTCCCGGCGTGATCGTTCAGGGTCGCTACGACATGGCCTGTCCCGCCGAGACCGCCTGGGCGCTGCACAAGGCATGGCCTGAAGCACGGTTCGAGATGATCGATGGCGCTGGGCACGCCTATAATGAACCCGGCATCCTCGACGCCCTGATCCGCGCTACGGATAGTTTCGCAATCTGAAATTCAGATGGTGAAGGGGGATGGGCGATCGTCGAGCATCAAAAGCTCAGGGCTCGCCCTTGGACTCCTGCATCCGCCGTTCGGCAAACCATTGTTCCAGCATCTTGGCGGTGCAGCCGGTAAAACCGTTGCTCCCGATCGCCGAGCAGCTGCCGGGCAGATTCTGGCGCTGTACCTCTTCCATGGTGGCCACTTGGCTACCCCAGCCCGGCCCACCGGACGGGGCGGGCTTTTCGCGCAATTTCTTCGGGATGCGGTAGCGTTCGGACTCAGGCTTGCGCGCGCAAACGACGATCTCGTCGCCTTCGCCTTTGGGACAGGGGTCGTTCCCATAGACGATCAGGTTGAACACGCGCTGTGGCGGCTCGGCCCAGGCTGGGGCGAGTAAGGCTATGGGTGCAAGCGCGGCCATGGCGAGGAAGGCATGAACCGGGAAGCGCATAGGTGATATCCTCTTTTCGCCCCTGTCCACCGGCGGAGTGCCCAATTCCGCCAGCCTTACCCAGACGCCAAGCGCCCGGAGCAACCGTCAGGGCTGCGTCGGTGTAGTCTGCTGCGGTTGGCTGGCCTGCGCCTTTTCCTCCGCTACGGCTCGCGCTTCGATCGCCTTGCTATCAGCATCGATGGTGGAAAGCCGCCGCGCCCGCTCTGCGGCGACCAAGTCCTTCCAGCTGGCATTGTCCGCCGCCTGCCGTTCCGCCTTGGCAAGCCTTGCCAACTGGTTGAAGCAGCCGGTGAAACCGCCGGGGCCAGTGGCCGAGCAGCTTTCCGTGCCGGTGCGGCCGACATATTCCATGGACCGTACGCGCTCGCCCCATGCCTGATTGCTCGGCTTGTTGGGATCGCCGCGCAGCGGTTCTGGGATGCGGTAGCGTTCTTCCTCGCCCTTGCGCGCGCAAACGACAATGTCGGTGCCAGCGCTTTGCGGGCACGCGTCGTCGCCATAGACGATGACCAGATTGACGCGCTCCGATCCCGTCGTGCCGGCGGCGGCGGTCGGTGCCTGCTCCTGCGCGGGTCCGGCCTGCTGCTGCGCCATGGCGGGCAGGGTGCTCGCGGCCATCAGCAGCATAGCGGCTGTCGCGGTCTTCATCATCGTTCTTATCTCCTCAGATCCGCTTCGACAGCGCGATTGCAGCCCGGCACCCCAGGCGAATGACGCCCGAAAGCAGCGGATAGGCGGGGGCCTGCTCCGCTCCACGGGCGATCGCGGTTTCGCGATGTTCGACTTCTTCCGCCTGAAAATCCGTGATGGTGGCGGCAAGTTCCGGGTCATCGCCCGCCAATTCCGCCAGCTGTTCGCCATAATGGCGGTCGATCTCCGTTTCGATCGCGGCGGTGCAGGCCATGGCGGCGCGTGGGCCGATCGCGGCGGTGACAGCACCCAGCGCAAAGCCTGCGACGTTCCAGATCGGCCGAAGCGCGGTCGGTCTTACGCCGCGCCGCGTTATCATCGCGTCAAATATCTTGCGATGCCGTTCTTCCTGCGCCGCCATGCCCGCGATGACGCGCGCGTCGGGGTGGCGATCGCCAAGGACGGCAAGTTGCCCTGCATAAATGCGCGTCGCGCCGAACTCACCCGCCTGATCGACGCGCAGCATCGCCGCGCGATCATCGGCCGTCACTTTCCGGCCGGGGCGGGGGAAATCCCTGGGCGCGTTCATGCCTCTTTCCTCGACTTGATCAGCAGGGCCAAGATGGCGAGCGCGCTGGCTCCGGACAAGAGCCCATTGAAGCCTGCGAGCGAAATGCCGAAGAGTGTCCAGGGCGCGACGTCGCAACGGGTGATCGGGGTCGCCATGATCTGGTTCAATATGTCCGCAGGGTTGCCCGCCGCGGGAGTGGTCGAGCAGGCGGTCAGCCCCTGCCACCAGCCATATTCGACCCCCGCATGAAAGAGGCCAATGCCGCCGCTGATTCCGATCGCCAGCCCGGCCAGCCCCGCGAACAGCGCACTGACGCAGGGCCGCCTTTTCACGGCGTAGGCGATCAGCGCGAGCGGGATCGCCGCCATATGCGGATAACGCTGCCACCAGCACATCTCGCACGGATGCAGGCCGCCTACATATTGCGAAGCGTAGGCGCCGCCCAGCAGCAGCAGCGGCATGGCAAGGGCGATAGCGCGGGCGACAGGCAAGTTCTTCATGATGCCCGCTTAAACGGCCCCGAACCTTTCGTCATGCTGAACTTGCGTCAGCGCCCGAACTTCCGCTGGGTCTTGCCGTAGCGCAGCTTGCGCGTGCCCGGCTTGCCTTCGGTCGCCCGCCCACGCGGCGCCGCGACCTGCTCGTCGGCGGGCAGACCCAACTCCTCGGCCTCCAGCTTGCGGATTTCGTCGCGGATGCGGCCTGCTTCCTCGAATTCGAGGTCGGCTGCGGCCGCGCGCATCTTCTTTTCCAGATCCTCGATATAGGCGCGGAGGTTATGGCCGACGAGGTGTGGGCGGTCGTCCAGCCCGGTATCGACCGTGACCTGATCCTTGCTCGCGACATGGGCGATGATGTCGCCGATGTTGCGCTTGATCGTGGTCGGCGTGATGCCATGTTCCAGATTATACGCCTGCTGCTTTTCACGGCGACGGCTGGTCTCGTTGAGCGCGCGCTCCATGCTGCCGGTGATGCGATCGGCGTAGAGGATGACACGCCCATCCACGTTGCGCGCGGCGCGGCCAATGGTCTGGATCAGCGATGTTTCCGATCGCAGGAAGCCTTCCTTGTCCGCATCGAGGATCGCGACCAGGCCACATTCCGGAATGTCGAGACCTTCGCGCAGCAGGTTGATGCCGATCAGCACGTCATAGACGCCCAGCCGCAGGTCGCGGATCAGCTCGATACGCTCCAGCGTCTCTACGTCGCTATGCATGTAGCGGACCTTGATCCCCGCCTCATGCATGAACTCGGTCAAATCCTCGGCCATGCGCTTGGTCAGCGTGGTGACGAGGGTGCGATAGCCCTGCGCGGCGACCTTGCGGCATTCGTTGATCAGGTCGTCCACCTGATCCTCCACCGGCTTGATCTCGACCGGCGGGTCGATGAGGCCGGTGGGGCGAATGACCTGTTCGGAGAAGGCGCCGCCGGTCTGTTCCATTTCCCACGGCCCCGGCGTCGCGGACACGCTCACCGTCTGCGGCCGCATCGCGTCCCATTCGTTGAAGCGCAGCGGGCGATTGTCGATGCAGCTAGGCAGACGGAAGCCATATTCGGCGAGTGTGATCTTGCGCCGATGATCACCCCGCGCCATCGCGCCAATTTGCGGCACGGTCTGGTGGCTTTCGTCTACGAACAGCAGCGCGTTTTCCGGGAGATATTCGAACAAGGTCGGCGGCGGCTCGCCGGGCAGGCGGCCGGTCAGGAAGCGGCTGTAATTTTCGATCCCCGCGCAGGAGCCGGTCGCGGCGATCATCTCCAGATCGAAGTTGGTCCGCTGCTCCAGCCGCTGCGCCTCCAGCAGCTTGCCCTCTGCCTGCAACTCTTTCAGCCGTTCGGTCAGCTCGAAGCGGATTGCTTCCATCGCCTGCTTTAGCGTTGGCCCCGGCGTGACATGGTGGCTGTTGGGGAAGACCTTCACATATTCGAGGGTCGCGATCTTCTTCCCCGTCAGCGGATCGAATTCGACAATCTCCTCGATCTCATTGCCAAAGAAGCTGACGCGCCAGGCGGTATCCTCATAGTGGGAAGGGAAAATCTCCAGATTATCCCCCTTCACCCGGAAATTGCCGCGCGCGAAGGCGGCATCGTTGCGCTTGTACTGGAGCGCCACCAGCTTGCGGATAATCTCCCGCTGATCCTCGATCCCGCCCTTCTTCATCGAGAAGGTCATGGCCGAATAAGTCTCGACCGAGCCGATGCCATAGAGGCAGGATACCGACGCGACGATGATCACATCGTCCCGCTCCAGCAGCGCACGGGTGGCGGAGTGGCGCATCCGGTCGATCGCCTCGTTAACGCTCGACTCCTTCTCGATATAGGTGTCGGATCGCGCCACATAGGCTTCGGGCTGATAATAGTCGTAATAGCTGACGAAATATTCGACCGCATTCTCCGGGAAGAAGCTCTTGAACTCACCGTAAAGCTGCGCTGCGAGAATCTTGTTGGGAGCAAGGATCAGCGCGGGCCGCTGCATCGCCTCGATCACCTTGGCCATGGTGAAGGTCTTGCCAGAGCCGGTGACACCCAACAGCACCTGATCCTTTTCACCCGCCCTTGCCTGTTCGACCAGTTCGGCGATGGCGGTGGGCTGGTCGCCCGATGGTTCATAGTCGGAAACCAGCTTGAACGGCCTGCCGCCCTCGCTCTTTTCCGGGCGTGCAGGACGGTGGGGGACGAAGCCTTCGCCGGTCTCGGGCTCGTCCAGCGTGGTGCGAATCTGAATGGACATGCGGGGCAATATGGGCATGGTCCCGCACCACAGCAATGTGGGGCAGGCATCCCACATGACGATAGTGGAGGACCCGATGCGCAAGGCCATTTTCCTGTTTACCACGCTGGCCATGTTGCAGGCATGCGCGACGACGACCGGTGGAGCCGGTTCGGCGCAGACGCCGCCATCGGCCATGCAGGGAAAGAACCCACTGGGCAGCGGTTATCTTGGCGGCGGCGCGCTTCCTGACAGCCTGTTGCTCTCCCCGCCACCGCCAGCCGCAGGATCAGTGGCCGAGGCGCGCGATAGGGAAGGGGCAGCCGCAGCGGTCGCGATGCAGGGTAGCGCACGTTGGGATTTCGCCAAGGCCGATGCCGACCTGCGCCCCGGCCATGCGGCGACCGCCTTTTCCTGCGCGGCGGGCTTCCTGATCGATCAGGCCCATGCACCCGCGCTGACGCGCCTCCTGACCCGTGCGATGGGGGACCTCGGCATGTCCACCGCCGACGTCAAGAAGCGATACATGCGTCCGCGCCCCTTCATGGATAATGGCAAGCCAAGCTGTACGCCGGATTGGGAAAAGTTTCTGCGCCGTGATGGCTCCTATCCCTCGGGTCACAGCGCCATCGGCTATGGCTATGGCCTTATCCTGGCAGAAGTGATGCCCGATCGCGCGGCAAGGCTGGTGGCGCGCGGTCGAGCCTTTGGGGACAGCCGCCGCATTTGCAATGTGCACTGGCTGAGCGATATCGAGGAAGGACGCGTTATCGCCTCCGCCACCGTGATGCGTCTCAACGCCGAACCCGCATTTGCCGCAGACCTCGCCGCCGCGCGCAAGGAAGTCGCCGCGTTGCGCGGTAAACCCTCGGAAACCGCGCCCGATTGCGCGCAGGAAGCTGCGGCGCTGGCTCAATAGCCCGCAGGACCATTTTTCATTCTATGCCTGTCCTGATATGCTGATGGTTAGACAGGCCGGGTCATTCCGGCATCAACGGGGGAAGATCATGCTTAAAGCCTTGGCCGTCATTATTCCTGCCACGCTGTTGCTCGCCAGCTGCGGCGACAAGCCTTCTGGCGAACCGCAGACGCGCGAGGAAGTGAAAGCCCAAGTTCAGAAGGTGCAGCTGAAGCCCGGCCAGTGGGAAGGCGCCTATACGCTCGAGGATATCGACATGCCGAACATGCCCGGCGGTGGCGATCAGATGAAAGAGCAGATGAAGAAGATGATGAGCCGCACCTTGATCAAATATTGCGTCTCTCCCGAAGAAGCGGCGAACCCCAGCGGCAAGATGTTCTCGGGCCAGGAAAACAAGGATTGCACATACAAGGGCTTCGACGTCAGCGGCGGGTCGGTGAAGGGCGAGATCGCCTGCAAGTCGGAAAATGGCACGATGAATGCCGTCATGTCTGGCGACTACGCGCCGGAAAGCTATGAAATGCACATGGACATGAAGATGAGCGGCGCGCCCAACGGCATGAACATGAGCATGAAGGCGAAGACCACGGGCAAGTGGATTGGCGCGGACTGCGTAGCATCCTGATATGATGGAGGGCGTGGAGGGCTTTTGCTGGCTCTGCGCGCGCCCGTTAAGCAATCGGGTTGAATGGCATCATCCGGTGCCGAAAAGCCGAGGCGGGCGCGAAACGGTGCCCGTCCATCCAATCTGCCATCGCGCCATCCATGCGCAGCTCAGCGTTGAGCTTGCCCGAACGCGGGGCGATCCCGCCGCCCTTCGCGCGCATCCCGGCATCGCCCGCTTTCTCGGCTGGGTCGCGGCCAAGCCGCCCGACTTCCACGCGCCGACCTACAGGAAACGCTAGCGTCGCTTTTTTCTCTTGCGCTTCGCCGCGCGCCAAGCGAGCCTCTGCCCGTTCCGTAAGAGAACAGGGGAAGAGGATATGCGAAAGACGATAATCGCGGCGTTGCCGCTGGCGATGACGCTTGGCTTGGCCGGATGCGGCAATGAGGCGCCTGCACCCGAAGCGGTCGAAGCGCCCATCGTGATCAAGGGGGGGGAATGGACGATCACCCGCAAGACCACGGGCTACAACACGCCGACTGTCACGCCCGAACAATATCAGGTCGCGCTGAAGCAGGTTGACGAGGAAAAGCTGTGCATCGCCGTCGATGCCAAGGGGACACCCGATGCCGATGCTCTGGCAGGGGATGAGGGCAAGGATTGCACCTATAAGGACAAGCTGCTGCGCAAAGGGCGGTTGATCGCGACCTTGGCCTGCAAGTCAGGCGGGGCGACATCGGAAATCGTGCTGGAGGGCAACTACACCGCCGATACGCTGACGCTGGGCAGCACCATGACGAAGACCGCCGCAGGTAGCCCCGTATTGCGCACCACCCATGACGTAACCGGCAAACGCACCGGAGAGTGCAGCAAGGCCTGAACAGCCTGTCTTAAGAAACCCTCCGCTGCCTGCCAGCGGAGGGTCTCCTGTCCGGAATCTCCAATGCTGACGACGGGATTCTGTGCCATTGTCGCGCCCGGCATCCATCAGAATGTCGGAGAGTCGAGACATGCTCTTTCATCTTTCGATTGCCGCGCATGATCCAAAGCATGTTGCGGAGGTTATCGCTGAAATGTGGCGCGGCGAGGCGCTCTATTTCCCGCCCGTGACGCCGGGAAGTTGGATCGCCATGGCTGGCGATGACCGGGGCACCGCCATAGAGGTCTATCCGATCGACACCGTCTTGCGCGAAGAGGAAGGCGACGCCGATAGCTTCGGGGAGCGGACTGGCGAAACCCGTTACACCGCAACACATGCCGCGCTGGCCACGCCCCTGTCCCGCGAAGAGATCATGGCAATCGCGGAGCGCGAAGGCTGGCCCGCCAAATATCGCAAGCGTGGCGGCGTGTTCGGCGTGATCGAATTGTGGATCGAAGGGCGGCAGATGGTGGAGATGCTGACGGCCGAGATGCAGGCCGAATATCTGACGGCGATGACGACGGAAAATTGGCGCGCGATGCTGAAAGCAGGCCCTCCCGCCTGACCTATTGCAATGCCCGGATGGCGCGTTGGTCGCATCGTTTTGGACTATGCGACACGGCGGAATAGGCGGGCACCTGGATGGACTGGCCGATCCGCAACGGCGCAAAGCGCTGCCGCTCTATGCCTTCGCATTTCAGGAAAAGCTCCAGCATGCGGGGCGGCGTGTCCCATTTTTCATAAGACAGCCGGAATGTGCCCCAATGGATGGGAATGGCAGTCGATGCCTTGAGCTTTTCGAACACCTCGACCGCGCGCTGCGGCCCGATGTGGGAGTCCGCCTCCATCTGCCCCGGCCAGAAGCGGAAGGCGCCGATCGGGATCATCGCGAGGCGGATCGGGCCGAACCGCGCCGCTTCAGTGGGCCATGCCATGTCGCCAGCCCCCGTGTCGCCCGCGAAGAAGATGTTGCCCGCGCGCGTTTCGATGAGGAAACTCGACCATAATGCGCGGTTGCGATCAGTGCCCCACCGGCTGCTCCAATGATGATTGCGCAGCACATGGACGCGATAGTCTGGGCAATGTTCGTAATTTTCACACTGGATGACCGTTTGCGTCCCCAGATTGTTGAGGGCAGCCCCCGTCACGGATTGGCCCCAATCCAGCGCGATCGCCGGAATGCCATTGTCCTTCAGGATGCGCTCATTGCCCAGGCTGACGATGATGTTGGGCCGATCTCGTTCCCACAGCTTCTTGAGCGTGGGTATGTCCATATGGTCATAATGATTGTGGCTGACGATGATCAGGTCGATCTTCGGCAGATCATCCATCCGGATTCCCGGCTGCGCGACCCGCTTTGGTCCTAAAGGTGGGAAGGGGCTCGCATAGTCGGACCAGGTGGGGTCGGTAAGGATATTGACCCCCGCTGCCTGCACCAGCACCGTGGCATGGCCGACCCATGTCGCCACCATGCCGCGCGGCGCGGCGAAGGCTGGCGGGCGCGTCGGCTTTACTGCGACCGTCAGCGGCCATTCGGGGCGCTCGTCCTGTCCCGTCAGCCAGCGAAGGAGAAAGCCCCGGCGGTTCGTCCCCGGAGGACCGGAAAACTCGATCTCGCCATCGGGATTGAAGAAGTGCTCGCCGTCATAATGGCCGCTGACCGGCCCGTCATAATAGATGCGGTCGAGAAAGGGCGGGATGATCGTGATCGCCAGACACAAGGCGATTACGAGAAACAGTAGCCCGATGCCCGCTCCGCGAAAGACTTTTCCGATGATGCGGCCCATGCCGTCTCCTGCTTCGATCACGATGCAGGGTCATAGCCGCGATATGGCGCGGGACAAGAGTTGCTTATCCCGCGCGCCTCAATGCCGCATATGCCGAAGCCAAGGGAGCAAGCGTCCTTGAAGGTCCTGCACCTCGCCATCCTCTCCTTCCAGCAAGGGGATGGCATAGGTCTCAAGATCGTCCTTCAAGAGGCTCACGCTACGGCTGGGATGATGCAAATCTACCACCGCGCCATCGGGCATATGTGTGGCTAGCGCGGCCATGCCGTCGCCGACGCTGGCGTGGGGGCCGTCCACTTCATAATCCTCCGCCAGCAGCAAATCGACCATCATGCCAGCCAGCAGCGGGTCGTCCTCAACAATCAGGATGCGGCCGTTGGATCGCGCCATCACCCTTGCTCCAAGCCAAAATGGCTACGGTAGCGGTTGAAGCAGCGCTCGCCACAGCTAAGGCGCATCAGCGCGCCTTCCGCGATTGCGACGGCGCGGCGAGGGTCTTCCGCCACCAGCGGCTTGATCGCCAGCTCGTTCCAGTCGCGGCTATGTTTGACGTCCAGCACCGCATGCAGATCAAAATATCGTCGCTCCGACTGGCTGAGTCCAATTCGTCGCAAGGCGCGCGCGGTGTGCGCCGATCGGCCCGGCGCGGTCAGTTCGATCGCGCCCAACGCGCCGACGCTGTGCCAGGCATAGCAACGCTGCGTCGCCATCGCGGTCATCGCGTTAGCCAGCGCCAGGCTTTCCCAGACAGTCGTCTCGATAGTCGGCGTCAGTTCCAACGTCGTGACCAATTGCGCCAGCATGGGGCCATGCATGCCCTTTTCCTGGCCGCGCCCCATCTCGTCCCAATAGTTGCGCGCAAGTTCCAGCTTGGCGGACTCGGGGAGCTTCACCTGCGTCAGGGCGACGAGATCGTCAAAGCCAGCTTCACCGGCCGCTTCCTGCGTCAGGAACCAGCGTATTTCGTCCCGCGACGCATGGTCGGCGAGCCAGGGAAACAGCGCGTCATGCTGGCCGGGGCCAGTCCGCTCCAGCGCCTCGAACCATTGGATGAAGCCTTCGGGATCGGGCGGCACCTCTGCCGCGCGGTCGCGCACCGTTGCGCGCAGCTCTTCCATGAAGCCATGTTCCAACCGCAGCATGGCTTCATCCTGACGGAACCGGCTTTCCCAATCCTCCGGATAGGAGGGGGCAAGACGTTGCCGGTTCCAATGACTGAGGCGTTCCTGAAAACTTTGTTGAAGAAATTGCGATGCGCACTCGGGTGCGACGAAACGGGTAGCCACGGAAAATACTCTCCTGATTGTACCCCTGTTCAATTCGGGGGAGAGCGCGGCGTTCCCTTAAAAATGCCTAACAGGGATCAGTATGAGAGCGTTTACTGGGACAAAAGCGGGTCGACCGGGGTTTTGGCAGTTCACTCAACCGCCAAGCAATTGATCGATCTCGGCCGGGCGCAGCTCTATCTGCAACTGATCACATGTGCATTGGTGCGGCGCCTTGTCGGGCCGCCAGCGCAAAAAGCGCGTGCCATGGCGAAAGCGCCCGCCGGTCACCTGATCATAGATCACTTCTACAACCAGTTCCGGAGCTAGAGGCTCCCAGACGCTTTCCTCGCCCTTGTTCCAGCGGCTTGGCCCACCCGGCGCCTTGCCGGTGAAGCCGGAGCCTCCCGCAATCGGCTCAAGGTGTTGCAACAGAAGAGGACGCTCATCCGCCTTGAATCCGGAGGTGAAGCCCACATGGTTGAGCTTGCCATCCTCATCATAGAGGCCAAGCAGCAAGGATGCAGCGCCATGCCCATCAGCCGTGCGGCGGAACCCGCCGACCACGCAGTCGGCGCTGCGATAATTCTTCATCTTCATCATTGCGCGCTCGCCGGATCGATAGGGAAGGTCCAGTTGTTTGGCGATGATCCCGTCGAGTGCGCCGCCGCTGCCTTCCAGCCAGCGGTCGGCATCCTCTATCCGCTCGCTGGCAGGGGACAGGAGCAGCGTCTCGGTCCCATTCTTCGCGTGAAAGCGTTCCAGCGCCTTTCGCCGTTCGCGCAACAGTGCGTGCATGAGGTCGCTGCTGCCAAGCGCCAGACAGTCGAACAGCATTAGGTGCGCCGGGGTTTCGCGGGACAGGCGCGCTATTCTGCTCTCCGCCGGATGCAGCCGCTGCTGCAACGCATCGAAGGACAGCGCGCCGTTCAGCGGCAGGATCAACTCGCCGTCCAGCAGATAGCGGCGCTCGGTCGTTGCGAGCAGTGCATCCATGATTTCCGGAAAGAAACGCGCGAGCGACTTGCCGGATTTGGATCGGATGTCGGCCTGCGGGCCATCGCGGCCCACGACCGCGCGGAAGCCATCCCATTTGGGCTCATATTGCCATCCCGGCGGTTTGGGCAGTTCGGACACAAGCCGAGCCTCCATCGGCAGCGGCAGGGCTAATCCCTTGGGGTCCTTGGCCTGCGTCATGGCTCCGCTCCGCCCAGGTCGAGCGTGATTACGACCGGTGCATGATCGCTCGTCTTTTCCCAGGCGCGGGGCCGGGTATCGACCTCCGCGCTGACCAGCTTGGCGGCGGCAACCGGGTTCAGCAGCGCATGATCGATCCGTAGACCGGCATTGCGCTCAAAGGCGCCACGCCAATATTTCCAGAAGCTGTAGATCACCTCATCGGGATGCAGCTGCCGGATCGCGTCGCTCCATCCCTGATCGAGGAGGCGCTGGTAGGCGGCGCGAACCTCGGGCGCGAACAGGGCATCGTCGCGCCACCGGTCGGGCGCATACACGTCAAGGTCGGTCGGCATCACATTATAGTCGCCCGCGACGATCACCGGCGCGTCCACGTCGATGAGCGAGGCCATATGCGCGTGCAGCCGATCGAACCAGCGGAGCTTGAAGTCGAACTTGGGACCGGGACGGGGATTGCCGTTGGGAAGGTAGAGGCAGGCTATCAGGATCCCGTTCACCGCCGCTTCGATATAGCGGCTCTGCACATCATCCGGATCGCCGGGCAGTGCTCGCCGGGTTTCATGGATGGCGCCAACCCGGCTCAGGATAGCGACGCCATTCCACCGGCTCTGCCCGTGCCAAACGGCGTCATATCCCGCGTCCCGGATGGCGCGCTCGGGAAAATTCTCCTGCGGAGCCTTCAACTCCTGCAAGCATATAATGTCGGGCTCAGCCTGCTCCAGCCACCGCAGCAGCACCGGTAGGCGCCCGTTCACGCCATTCACATTATAGGTCGCGATCCTCATGGCTTTTCACAAGACGTTTCGCGACCCGATTGGTTCGAGGGTTTCCAAAAACTCGTCCAATCAAAAGGCCGCCCGGGTGGTTCCGGCGCGCGCCATCTCAGCGCCCTTGGCGGACAGCGAACGGAAGGTGATTGACCAGCGGGGTGCGTCCACGTCCGCGATGCTATGCTCCCATTCATGCCGGGCTTCGCCGGACAGATGATAGATGGATCGAGCGGCAACGGGGACGGACAGGCGGTCGAACCCCTTCGCCGTGCGTCTGCGAAAGCGCAATGTCGTGGGACTGCCCAATGAAATCCCGACAACATGTTCGAAGACCGGCCGGTCCCTGTGCCAGCCTATGCCCGCCCCTGGATCGTATCGGATCAACAATGCCTGCACCAGGTCGGCATCTGCCACGCCCGCAAACGGGGCAGCGCGCGCCTTGATTGGTTGAAGCCATGGCGGAATAGGGTCGCTTGGGCCGAAGCGGCCATTGTCAAAATCATAAGTCCACCCGAGCGATAGCGTTAGCCGCTTGCCGGTCCATCCTTGAAAGCGGAACGGCGACAGAGGCAGCGCGTCCATCTTCATGATGAGCATCGCTTCCTCATCGCGGGTCAGCATATCTTCGCGATAATCCAGTCCGGGAATCAGGGGCGCGTCGAACAGGCTCGGCTGGGTCATTTTCTCCGCCGGGCGAGACGTCGTCGATTGCGGCCAACGGCTTTGCGATAATGGGCAATGGAACCGCGCATCGCGGCATCGGGGCTGGTGCCCAGATCGCCGGTCATCGCCCTCCATTGCAGCACGCCTATCGCTTCGATCTTCTCCGCGATCATGAGATGCGCTTCGCGCGCTGCGGCTGGGTTGCCTGCCAGCAGCCTGGGTATCCTGAGGCCGATCACCGTCCAGGCCTCCAGCCCCAGTTGCCAGCTGTCCATGATAAGGCCGAACGGATTTATCTTCTGCATGACGGGCGCTGCACTTATTGAGCGAGGAAGCTCAGCAGATCGGCGTTCAACCGATCCGGCGCGGTTGCGAACAGGCCATGCGGTTCGCCATCATATTCGATGAGCTGCGCCCCCGGTATCGCAGCGGTCGCTGCTCGCCCGGTAGGATCGATCGGCACCGTCTTGTCGCTCGTCCCGTGGATAATCAGCGTCGGTATGGTGAACGCGCCCAGGTCAGGCCGGAAATCGGTTCGGCCAAAGGCGTGAATGCAATCGATCGTCGCCTTCGGGCTCGCCATGACCGCCAGCATGAATGTCCAGTCGAGCAAGGCGCTGCTGACAGGTTTGGAAACAAGGCCGATGCCGTAGAAGGTTTTGGAGAAGGTCTGGAGAAAAGCGAAACGGTCTTCGCGCACCTGCGCCTGCATCTGGTCCAGTGCCGATTCATCGACACCGTCGGGATTGCTGTCATCCTTCAGAAGATACGGCACGACAGAGCTGATCAGCGCTACCCGGTCCACCTTCGCCGAACCATGGCGCGACAGGTATCGCGCGATTTCGCCGCCTCCCATGGAAAATCCGACGAGGGAGACTTTGGCCGCGCCCACCCAATCAATGACGGCGGCGAGATCGTCCGCGAACACGTCATAATTATAGCCATCGGCGGGATGACCCGATTGCCCGAAACCGCGACGATCATAGGTAATCACGCGATAGCCCGAATCTAGCAGCGCAAGCGTTTGATATTCCCACATGTCGCCGGTCAGGGGCCAGCCGTGGATCAGGATCACCGGGTGGCCCGACCCCATGTCCTTCACATGGATGACATGACCTTCACGGGTTTCGATATGCATGGGAGCCACTCCTGATAGGGGAGTGAGGGCAACCGGTGGCGCGGCGCATCGTTCCCTCCGCTTCGATTTCCTCGTCTTCGTCCTGCGGGAACAAAGCCCCTTCACCCCGGTTAACAACATCGGCGGCGGGCGTCATAAACGGCCTTAAAAACAGGCCAAGGAGATGTCATGGTGACGCTCACTCCGCTGGAAATCGGTCTTGGGCTGGTCGTCCTTGTCCTGCTGGCCGGATTAGCCGTGCTGATCATGCGCAACCGGCAGCATGCCAATCTGCGATCGAAATTCGGGCCTGAATATGACCGCACTGTCGAGGAGGCAGGCAGCTCCCGCAAGGCGGAAGCAGAATTGCAGGAACGGGAAAAGCGTGTGGCCAGCTTTTCGCTGCGCCGACTTTCCCCGCAGCAAACCGACATGTTCACCGATGGCTGGATGAAGGTCCAGAACCAGTTCGTTGATGATCCTCAAGGTGCGGTGTCACGCGCTGACGTGCTGCTGACCGAAGTAATGGAGGCGCGCGGCTATCCCATCGTCGATTTCGACAGGCGTTCAGCCGACTTGTCCGTTTATCACCCGGAAGTCGTGCAGAATTATCGCTCGGCCCATGACATCGCCATACGTCACGCACGCGGAGAAGCCGATACCGAGGATCTGCGTCAGGCGATGATCCATTATCGCGCGCTCTTTGAAGAACTGGTGCATGAACCTGGCGAACCTGACGGCATGTCCCACATGACGCGGCCCAGCCGCTTTGGCGACACGGATTATGGCCGCCGGGACCTTCATTGAGGTTAAATGAAATTGGCCGCCGCACTTCCTCATGAAAGCTGCGGCAGCCTTTGTGTTCAAGCGGTGGCGGTTAGTGCCGATCGTTTCAGGTCGAACCGGTCGACGTCCATCACCTTGACCCATGCCGCGACGAAGTCATCGACGAACTTGCGCCCTGAATCGGCCGACGCATAGACTTCCGACAGCGCGCGAAGCTGTGAGTTCGATCCAAAGACCAGATCGACGCGCGTGCCCGTCCACTTCCGTTCGCCAGAGTTGCGGCAGCTGCCGACGAACACGTCGCCCTTATCGCTTTCTGCCTTCCACGCCGTGCCCATATCGAGCAGGTTGACGAAGAAGTCGTTGGTGAGCTGTCCCGGCCGATCAGTGAATACGCCATGCGTCGATCCGCCGTGATTGACGCCCAGCACCCGCAGTCCGCCGACGAGCACCGTCATCTGTGGCGCGCTGAGCCGCAACAGGTTGGCGCGGTCGATCAGCAATTCTTCCACCGGCACGCGATAGCTGACTGGCAGATAGTTGCGGAACCCGTCCACCTTCGGTTCCAGCACGGCGAAGCCATCGACATCGGTCTGCTCCTGCGACGCGTCGGTGCGGCCCGGCGTGAAGGGCACGGTCACATCATGCCCCGCATCCTTCGCCGCCTTTTCGATGCCGACAGAGCCGCCCAGCACGATGAGGTCGGCGATGCTGACCTTCTTGCCGCCGGAAGCTGCGCCATCGAACCTGGCCTTGATACCTTCCATCACACCCAGCACCCGGGCCAACTGATCGGGCTGGTTCACCTCCCAATTCTTCTGCGGCGCGAGCCGGATGCGTCCGCCATTGACGCCGCCACGCTTGTCCGATCCCCGGAAAGTGGATGCCGAAGCCCATGCCGTCTGCACCAGTTCCGATACGGTCAGCCCGGACGACGCGATCTCCTGCTTCAACGCGGCGATGTCGACTTCCTCGATCTGGGCATAGTCCGCCGCCGGGATCGGGTCCTGCCAGATCAGGTCCTCGGCAGGAACATCGCTCCCTAGGTAGCGGCTCTTGGGTCCCATGTCGCGATGGCACAGCTTGAACCAGGCGCGCGAGAAGGCATCGGCGAAAGCGTCCGGATCATTGCGGAAGCGTTCGGCGATCTTGCGATATTCGGGGTCCTCCCGGAACGCCATGTCCGCCGTGGTCATCATCGTCGGCAGCCGCCTGTCGGGGCTGTGTGCGCCGGGCGCCATGTCTTCCGGCTTCTGGTTGATGGGCTGCCACTGATGCGCGCCCGCCGGGCTCTTCACCAGCTCATAATCATAATCGAGCAGCATGTGGAAGAAGCTCATGTCCCACTGGATCGGGGTTGGCGTCCATGCGCCCTCGATGCCGCTCGTGATCGTATGATCGCCCATGCCGCTTTCATGCCCGCTCTGCCAGCCGAGCCCCTGCTGCGCGATGTCCGCGCCTTCGGGTTCAGCCCCGATCTTCGAAGCGTCGCCCGCGCCATGCGCCTTGCCGAAGGTGTGTCCGCCCGCGGTCAGCGCCAGCGTCTCTTCGTCATTCATGCCCATGCGCGCAAAGGTTTCGCGGATGTCGCGCGCGGATTGGAGCGGATCGGGATTGCCGCCCGGCCCTTCCGGATTGACGTAGATGAGGCCCATCTGGATCGCCGCGAGGGGATTTTCCAGCGCCATTTCCTTGTCGGGCTGGATGCGGGTCTGGTTGTCGGGATTGCCGACCCACTGTTCTTCCGTGCCCCAGTAGATATCCTTCTCCGGTTCCCACACATCCTCGCGCCCGCCGCCGAAGCCGAAGACGGGACCGCCCATCGACTCAATGGCGACGTTGCCGGTCAGGATCATCAGGTCCGCCCAGGACAGTTTGCGGCCATATTTCTGCTTGATCGGCCACAGCAGGCGGCGTGCCTTGTCCAGATTGGCATTGTCGGGCCAGCTGTTGAGCGGTGCGAAACGCTGCCCGCCCGAAGATGCGCCGCCGCGCCCGTCGCCCGTGCGATAGGTGCCCGCGCTGTGCCAGGCCATGCGGATGAAGAAAGGGCCATAATGCCCGTAGTCCGCGGGCCACCATGGCTGGCTGTCGGTCATCAGGGCGTGGAGGTCTTTCTTGACCGCTTCCAGGTCGAGCGATGCGAATTCCTTCGCATAGTCGAAGGACTCGCCCATCGGATTGGCGTGCGCGCCGTCTTGATGAAGGATTTCGAGCGACAATTGATTGGGCCACCAGTCGCGGTTGGTGCGCCCCAGCAATGACCGCAGCGCAGCTGGCTCCTTCATCGGGCAGCCCAGCGGGCTTTCACCAGTTTTCGCGTCCATGATTTTGGCTCCTTTGAGTACAGAGGGCAGGCTAAACCCGGCCTGCTAGCTAAGGAAGCGATTAAGATTGGTCATGGTGATCGATAAAAGCGATCACTGAAGGCTCGTCAGGACGGCTCCCAGGGCAAGGATAGACTGCTTTTTGGTTCCGCTCCATTACGCTTTGGTGTAATCTGCCGCTGTTGGCCATGAGGCGTCCCTCATGCCGAGACGATGCGCTGCGCAGGCTAACAGGCCGCCCCCGTCACCGGTCCCGACTGAGGATTGAAGGTTGAGCGTCCGTCATGGTAACTTCGCGAAGGGAGAGCGACCATGGCGATTACGCATCCAGCTGATCTGACTTCCAATCGGGACGATTATGAAATCCGCAAGATCGGCTTTGATGATCTGCGTATCTCGCTGCGACAGGGCTGGGAAGATTTTCAGGCCAAGCGCGGCGATCTGGTGTTCATTGGGTTGATCTATCCGGTTGTCGTGCTGTTCGCCATTCTGGTAGCCAGCCGCGTGTCGATCCTGCCGCTGCTGTTTCCGCTGCTCGCGGGTTCCGTCCTGTTCAGCCCTGCCTTGGCCAGCGGCTTTTATGAACTTGCCCGGCGTCGGGAACATGGACTGGATTCCCGCTGGCGCCATTTCCTGGACGTGGTCCGGGGGCCTTCGGCGCCGTCGCTGTTCGATCTCACCAGCATTACGGCCTTGCTGTTCCTGGGATGGCTGGCCGCTGCCTGGTTCATCTATAATGCGACCGTGGGCCGGTTCGGACCTGAAGTCGTCTCATCCTTAGGAGCCTTTGTGAATGCGGTGTTCGGAACCGCCGAAGGTTGGCAGATGATCATCGTCGGCAATCTTGTCGGCCTGTGTTTTGCCATCATCACGCTGGCGGTCAGCGTGGTGTCCTTCCCGATGATCATCGATAAGAAGGTCAGTTGGGGCAACGCGCTGCGGACATCGGTTCGGGTCGCGCGGGCCAGTCCCGTGACCGTAGCAGCCTGGGGGCTGATCGTGGTGGGGCTACTGATCCTGGGCGCATTGCCGGGGCTCGTCGGACTGGCCGTCGTGCTGCCGCTGCTGGGATATTCGACCTGGCATCTCTACACGCGCGCGGTCGTGCGCTGAGGTTGCGCTGACGACACCTGCTCCACTTTTCGGGAGCGGGTGTCGGACAGGTCATTGACCGGCTTGGGCGGCCGGTTTCGGCAAGGGTGGCGCTCCGCCTCCCAACGTCGCCAGATATTTGATGACAGCCGCCCGATCTTCCGGACGGCGAAGCCCTGCAAAGCTCATCTTCGTTCCCGGCACATCCCGCATTGGCGAGGCGAGGAACGCGAATAGCTGGTCGTAGGTCCAACTGCCCCCATGCGCTTTCATCGCAGGGGAATAGGCAAAGCCCGCATGGCTGGCGACCGGCCGCCCTACCACGCCCCACAGATTAGGCCCGATGCGGTTTGGTCCTCCCTGGCTAAAGTCGTGGCAACTGGCGCAAAGCTGCGTCTTCGCCTTGCCAGCATTCGCATCCGCGCTGGCGAGCAATGTGCCAAGGTCGACTGGCGCCGCCGCAGGGGTAGCGGCGGCGGCAGAGGATGGCGCGGGCGACTTGCCGCGCATATCCCGGTGATAGGCGATCAGCCGGTTGCCCTCGCCCGGGTCGCCAAGGCTGGATGGCCAGTCCCGCTGCACCGACGCCATGTCCACGCGCGGCGGCATGTCGTCGGCGGGCTTGTAGGCGAGGGAGCCTGCATTGGCATTTGGATAAAGCCGCCCGGCAAACCAATTGAAGCTCCAGAGCGCGCCCGTGGCACCCACGACGCACAGCCCCGTCACCAGCCAGCGCATCCGGTTCATGGCTTCATCCTCCCCCACCCATGAAGATCGCGCGCGTCCAATAGGCATAATCCGCCTCGATCGTCATGATCCGCACCAGCACCAGCAGCAGCAGCGGCGGCACGAGGATCGCGTAGATCAGCGACAGCCTTTCCCAGGCGAGATGCATGAAAATGGACAGGATCAGCCCGGCCTTCAGCAGCATGAACAGGATGATCAGCGTCCAGCGGACGATCCCCTGCACATGCATATAGTCCACCATGTAGGACATGGCGCTCAGCACGAAGAGATAGCCCCAGACCTTCAGGTAGAGGCTGATCGGATGATGCTGCCCTTCATGGACTATGGAGCTATCGCTGCCGGGTATCTCATGCTTCATGGACATCACCAAAGGTAGAAGAAGGCGAAGATAAAGACCCAGACGAGGTCGACGAAATGCCAGTAGAGCCCCGCGATCTCTACCGGGCTATAGTCGCCCGTCCTGTCATAATGTCCGCGCGCCACCTTGGACGCGATGATCAGCAGCAGGATGACGCCGCAGGTCACATGCAGGCCGTGGAAGCCGGTGATCATGAAGAAACTTGCGCCAAATTGCGGCGCGCCCATCGGATTGCTCCAGGGGCGCACGCCTTCCTCGAAGATCAGCTTGCTCCATTCGAACGCTTGCATCGACAGGAAAGTCAGGCCGAACAGCGCCGTCACCAGCATGAGGATAGCTGTCTTTCGCCGGTCGCGCCGGTAACCGAAATTGACCGCCATCGCCATGGTGCCGCTCGAACTGATGAGCGCGAATGTCATGATCGCGATCAAGACCAGCGGAATGTCGTGCCCGCCGATATTGAGCGCGAAGACTTCCGCTGTATTGGGCCAGGGCTCGACCGCCGACGCCCGCATTGTCATGTAACCTGTCAGGAAGCAGGAAAATATGAAGGTATCCGACAGCAGGAATATCCACATCATCGCCTTGCCCCAATGGGTGTGGCGGAAGACTTCCTGATCGGCGGACCAGTCGGCGACAATCTCCCGCAAGGCGGGAGTGATAATCTCCTTGTCTCTTCCGTCGGGCACCGTGTGAGCCATGGCGATGGACCTCATGTCGATACGAGCAGGGCGGCGATCAAAATCCAGATGAAGAGCAGGAAATGCCAGTAGACGGCGCAAAGGCGGATATGGTCGGGGTTTCGCTCCGCCAGCACCCAGGCGGCGGCTACCAAGCCTCCGACAATGTGAAGACCGTGAAGCGCCGTCAGCAGATAAAAGAAGGCGTTGGCCGGATTGGACGACAGATAATAGCCGTCGCCAAGATAGTGACGCCACAGCAGCCATTGACCGAAGAGGAATGCCAGGCCGAGCGCAGCGCCCGCGAGGGAAGCGCCTGCCGCTCGTCCAGTTACGTTGGATCGGCGCGCGATCTCCCATGCTATGCTGCTCGCGACCAATATCCCGCTATTGACCCAGAGCAGCGGCGGATCGGGCATGGCGACCCAGTCGTCCGCATGCCCCATGGCGGCGTGCAGCCCCATACGCATGAAATAGGCCGCGCCCAGTAGCGAGAACATGACCAGCGCAACGGCGAAATAGACGCGGAGCCCCACGCTCCCGGCGGACGGGCGGCTCGCGGATGGAGACGCCGGGTCACGATCGCTCGCCGGTTCCCAGCTTCTCTCCGCAAGGCGCGAGAGGATCGTCATGAGCGCGGCTCCGTCTGGGGGATGAAGTCGCGAGGCGCGCCCGGCACGCTATAATCATAGGGCCAGCGATAGACGGTGGGCAGGGCCGGTCCCCAATTGCCATGTGCTGGCGGCGTCTGCGGCGTTTGCCACTCTAGGCTCGCCGCGCCCCACGGGTTCGGGTCTGCGCGCGGTCCCCAAAAACGGCTCCAGATCATGTTGAAGAAGAATAATCCCTGCGCAGCAAAGACGATCAGTGCCGCAATGCTGATCCATTCATTGGCCAGATGCACCGACGGCGGGATGAACCCCGCTTCGCCCAACGCATAATAACGGCGCGGCACGCCCAATATGCCCAGATAATGCATCGGCAGGAAAATCGCATATACGCCAAGGAAGGTGATCCAGAAGTGGAGCTTGCCCAAGGTCTCGTTCCACATTCGCCCGAAGATCTTGGGATACCAATGATAGATCGCGCCGAAGATCACCAGCACCGGAGACACGCCCATGACCATGTGGAAATGGGCGACGACGAAGAAGGTATCGGACAGCGGGACATCCACGCTGACATTGCCCAGAAATAGCCCCGACAGCCCGCCATGGATGAAGGTGAAGATGAACGCGATCGCGAACAGCATCGGCACGCGCAGATGAATGTCGCCGCGCCACAATGTCAGTAGCCAGTTATAGACCTTGATCGCCGTCGGTATGGCAATGATCAGCGTCGATGTCGCAAAGAAGAACCCGAAATAGGGATTCATGCCGCTCACATACATATGGTGCGCCCAAACGAGAAAGCTCAGGGCGCCGATGATGACGATCGCCCACACCATCATGCGATAGCCGAAGATGTTGCGCCGGGCGTGGACGCTGATCAGGTCCGATACGATGCCGAAGGCCGGCAGGGCGACGATATAGACTTCGGGATGGCCGAAGAACCAGAAGAGATGCTGGAAGAGGAGGGGGCTTCCTCCCTCTGTCGGGGTGATTGCGCCCATCGATTGCATCGTCGGCATGAAGAAGCTGGTGCCCGCGAAATGGTCGAACAGCATCATGATCGCCGCGACGAACAGCGCCGGGAAGGCGAGCAGGCCCATGATCGACGCGGTGAAGATGCCCCATACTGATAGCGGCATTCGCATCAGCGTCATGCCCTTCGTGCGCGCTTGCAGCACCGTCGTCACATAATTCAGCCCGCCCATGGTGAAAGCGGCCACGAAGATGGCGAGGCTCACCAGCATGGTGGCGATGCCCCATTGATGACCGGGTGTTCCCTCGCTGATCGCCTGCGGGGGATAGAGCGTCCAGCCCGCGCCCGTGGGTCCGCCCGGAACGAAAAAGCCCGATACGAGCACGATGACCGACAGCAAATAGAGCCAGTAGCTCAGCATATTGACGAACGGGAACACCATGTCCCGCGCGCCGATCATCAACGGGATGAGGTAATTGCCAAAGCCCCCGAGCAGCAGCGCCGTCAGCAGATAGACGACCATGATCATGCCATGCATCGACACGAACTGGAGGTAATTGTCGGGCTGGATCGCGGGGAAGGCGCCGGGAAAGCCGAGTTGCAGCCGCATAAGCGCGGACAGCACCAGTGCCACCAGCCCGATCGCGATGGCGGTCAGGCTATATTGGATGGCAATGACCTTATGATCCTGGCTCCAGACATATCTGGTGACCCAACTGTGGGGATGATGCAGCGGCCGCAGGTCGTCAGCCAGGGTGGTAGCCATCAACTCTTGCTCCAGGACGCGGGGACGCTGCAGGCATTGGCCTTGATCAGCAGGATGGACATGGCGGCAGGTGGCGTTTCGGCCAGGATTTGTCCAAAGCTCGTCTGCTGCGCTTGCCAGGCGGCGAAAGCCTTGGGCGACTCCACCACCACGCGCCCGCGCATTTCATGGTGGCCCGTGCCGCACAGTTCGGCGCAGAGGATGTCGAACGTGCCCACCTTGGTCGGGGTCATCCAGAAATAGGTGACGATGCCGGGCACGAGATCCATCTTTGCCCGGAACTCCGGCACATAGAAGTCGTGCAGCACATCCTTGGACCGCAGCACCATCTTGACCGGCTTGCCCAGCGGCAGATGCAGGTCACCCGCCTCTATGAGCACATCATCGCGTCCGAACGGGTCCAAGGGATCGAGGCCGAGCGCGTTGTCAGGCGTCACATATTTGACCGCCGCTGCGCCTAGCACGCCATCGGGTCCGGGATAGCGGAAGGACCACTGCCATTGCTGCCCCACCGCCTCAATGACAGTGGCGTCCTGCGGCACGGAAACATATCGGCCCCATGCGGCCAGACCCGGAGCCAGCATCCCCGCGATGCCGATCGCCGTCCAGAGCGTCAGCCTTTTCTCCAATGAGGCGTTTTCCGGCTCATAATGCGCCTTGTGTCCGGTGCGATGTCGGTAGCGGACCAGCACCCAGGCCAGGAACAGGTTGAGAAGGATGAAAGCGGCCGCGCAGATCCAGAGCGTTACGTCCAGCGCGGAATCAATGGAGCCCCAATTGGAAGCGATCGGCGTCCGCCACCATGGGCTGAACAGGTGAAATGCGACCGAACCAAACACCAGCAGGGCGATGGCGATCGCAATCGGCACAGGCTCTCTCCCATTGATGCAGGCGCGCCTCACAGCCATTGACCCGGCTTTAATTGAGTCGCCCCGGAAATAACCGCATTGGTAATCTATAGAAAAATCGCACCGGGTGGAAGTGGTTAGCCGCGATACCGCTTCCCGGGATTTAAGACTGCCGCGCGCGGGTGCGCGGAAGGGGGAAGGGCTGCGCCTCTTGCGTCACGCGATGCCCGAAGGGGTTAATCATTATGCCTGCGCTCTGCGACCGAAGATTGTTTGATCGGACCTGGCAAAAGCGGGAGGTTCGGCGGCCAATGAGGTCAGAATGCCGCTGTGGAGGATCTATTCATGCTATCGCAATCGGGAACGCTGAACGCGCCCCTGCTCGAGGCAATGTCTGACCGGCCGATGGAGGGGGGCTCCCGGCCCTCCAGCCTGTCGGCCCGCCAGGTCATCAAGATCATCCGGCGGCACGAACTGTTGCTCGGCGCCATCGTGTTCCTCGCGGTCCTTATCGTGCTGGTGGTTCAGTTGACCGCGACGCCCATCTATCAGGCGACGGCGACGGTGCAGGTCGAACTGAATGACGACAGCGGATCGCCCGACATGGCCGCGCGCAACCAGCAGCGCGTCGCCAACGAAGCGGGCATCTACCGGTCCCGTTCCCTTGCCGAACGCGTGGTGCAGGATTTGAAGCTCGCGTCCGATCCGCGCTTCGTCGAAGCGCCGCTTCCCGCTAACGCCGTCGTCGACAACCGCCGCCTGTCCCGCCTCGCGGGCAGGCTGATATCCAGCACATCGATTTCAAGCTCCAAGGATTCCGACTTCATCGACATCACCGTGCGATCCGAGTCGGCCGACCTGGCGTCGGAAATCGCCAATCAATATCCCGCCAGCCTTGCCGCCTACCGCTCCGTCATGCGCGACGACCGGCAGGGCAAGA
Source organism: Sphingobium sp. TomMM7A (assembly GCF_055397305.1). NCBI lineage: Bacteria > Pseudomonadati > Pseudomonadota > Alphaproteobacteria > Sphingomonadales > Sphingobiaceae > Sphingobium > Sphingobium sp. TomMM7A. The sequence goes on from NZ_AP027311.1 coordinate 2,535,898, forward strand.
TCGTCAGCCAGCTGGATGACGAGCGGGCGCGGCTTGCGATCGAGGCGCATCAAGCCGAAAAGGCGGTCGCCGACTTCCGGCGCCAGCATCAGATGCTCACCGGCGCCGGCGGGTCGGAAGATTATCAACAGATCAACCGGATCGCCACCGAAGCCGCCTCCGCCGCCGCCATGCGCGCTGCACAAAGCGCGCGGGCAGCTGGCATCGCGAGCGCCGTGAGCAACATCACGACGGCGGGCGCGACGTCCCCGCTGCTCGACCAGCAAAGGCGGCAACTGGACGATCTGACCCGCACGCGCAGCGAACTCGCCATGATGTATGGGTCCGAACATCCCAAGATGCGTGGAGTAGAAGCGCAGATCGCGGAAACCACCGGCAGCATGCAGCAGGAACAGGCGAGGGTCATCGCCGCTGCCACGACCCAGGCCCAGAACGCGGCCGCCCGTGAAGCGGGCATCGCAAGGAGCGAGGCGGCCTCTGCCGCATCGCGCGCAGGCCAGTTGGAAGGAACGCTGCGTTCGATCACTGGCAAGGCATTCGCGAACACCGCCGCGACGGTCGAGTTGAACTCGCTCGAACGCAATGCGGAAGCCGCGCGCAGTGCTTTCACCGCCATGAGCACGCGTGCGCAGCAGGTGAAAGCCAGCCTCGCGGCATCGGGCATCCATTCGCGCCTGATGTCGCCTGCCGCCGTCCCGCAGGACCCGATTTCGCCCCGGCCCAAGTCCGCGACCTTCGCCGCGTTCGTCGGATCGCTGATCCTGGGGCTGCTGGTGGTGTTCGGCATCGAGCTGACGGACAACCGCCTCTGGAATGCCGAGCAGATATATCATCAGTTCGGCCTGCGCACCTTTGCCCTGCTGCCCGAGTTGGATGGCGACGCCCTGAGGTCGGCAAAGGCGAACCCGGTGCTTCAAGACCCCCAGTCGCTCTTTGCCGAGGTGGCCCGTGGGTTGGGAAGCGAGGTCGCCGAACTGGCCCAGCCGGGAAGGGCGCAGACCGTGCTGATCACCTCGCCCATTACCGGAGACGGCAAATCGACCGTCACGCTCACCCTGCTGGCTGCGGCCGTCGCCATGGGCCGCCGCGCGATCGTGATCGACCTCGATCTGCGCCGTCCCAGTGACGTTCTGCGTCCCACCGATGATGCGGGGGGGAAGCCGGACCTCATCGATTTTCTCAGCGGTGCGGTCGATGCGCGCCATATGCTTCCAACGCTCGCCCTGACGCAAAGGCCAGACGCAGAGCAGCCGTCCGAAATCACTACCTATGAACCCGTTGTCCTCAGCGCGCGTGAACCTGCGCGCAATCCGGCCGCGATCATGCGGCTGGGGAAGGTCAACGACCTGTTGGACCATCTGCGCGAACATTATGATCTCCTGATCATCAATGCGCCGCCCACCCTTGCCACGCGGGATTCGCGCATGCTGATGGATGCGGCCGATCAGACGCTGCTGGTGGTGCGGTGGGGTCGCACCACGATCGAACAGGTGCGCGCGGCGTTGCAGGTGCTGCAAAAGCCGGTGGACGGTGTCGTCATCAATCGCGTCGATTATGCGGAACACGCCCGTCGCGGCTATGGCGATCCGGTCCAGTTCTACATGGATTCAGCGGAATATTTCAGCGGCGAAATGCCGACCCCTCGCCGCTGGTATGAGCGGATGGCCCCATCGCGCTGGCGCGACCGCGCGGACCATATGGCATGACGGCCTGAAGGCTGCGCGATCCCTTCGTGCAGCCTTTCGCGGACTGGCCTGTCGTTGCGCGCGCCAGGGCAGGCGCTCTCCCCAGAGCAGAGTGCCAAGTTGCGGGCTCATCAGAAGCTGTCGGCGGGAAGAGGGCTGAAGCGCCTTTCTTCCGAAACGAACCTCATGCAATCTCATGCGCGAGATTGCAGCGCCGATCATTTGGGCCATGAACGCCGCTGACGAACGATGGACTTAACAGCCAGGCGCGCAGAGATGTCCCGCAAAATCGCAATCGCCGCTGATGCCATGGCGCCCGCATATCCTGCCCAAATCGACACGCCCACTTAACCCCTCTGTCCGGCCTCTCGAAGGCCCCAGACGGAAGAAGGGTGATGATCCGGAAGATGTGTCAATGGTGCCCAGGAGAGCGAGTATGGGCAACGGTCACTGAAAACCGGGCAGGGCCTTCAGCTTTCCAGCGGGGGAAGATGACCGCGCATGCCTCTGCGTTGTGAAGGCGAAGGCAAGAAGCGAGGGCTGATCACGCCCGGCCCGATCAATGCGGGACTGACGGCGAGGAAAACGAACAGGAACCAGCATCGCCCATAGACGTGCGGCATGCCCATCACCGCGTTGGCAAAGGTTACGAGCGTCGTGACGATCGTCAGCAGCACGAGCTTTCCATATCGCGCTCGATAGCCGACGATGCCCGCCAATATCGGAACGGTCATCAGCACCAGATAGCCGAGCAACGACAGGCCGCCACCCTCGTTCAACAGCAGCAAATAAAGATTATGGACAGGAAGACCATAGCGGCTTTCCTGCCGATACTGATCCGCGCCAAGGCCGATGATGAGATTCTTATCGGCCATCTCCAGCGCTTCCCTGTTCAGTTCCTGCCGGGACTCGAACGTCCCCGCGGTCGAAAGATCGCCAGAGTTCAGGGCGGAAAGAACCCTGGTCTGGAATGTCGCGGGAAGATAATTCTGCCCGAATGCGAGCACAGTCGCGCCCAGCGACGCGACGATGATCAGGGTCTTGAAATTCCGTCTGCCGCCGAAGAAAATCAGGGCGGCGGCGATCATGCTGTAAAGTCCGGTATTGGAACTGGTCAGGATCACGCCCGTGATGAGAATGGCGAGGCAGGGCAGCGCAATCATCGGCCGCATCTGTTTGGACAGGAGCATCAGCCAGACGAGCGTCATCGCCATGACCGTCAGCACGCCCATGCCATTGGGATTGCCGGCAAAGCCCTGTAGCCGCTTGTTGCCGGTGACCAGGGCCATCTGTTCCCTGTCGATGCTGTAATAACCGGCCGAGTAGACCATGGCGCCGAGCGCGCACATGACCACCATGCCCCAGATTCCGCATTTGATGAGGCGGACGACTTCCTCTTCCGACCGGCGCAGCAGGACGAGCGGCACGAGCAGATAGGCGAAGGAATATTGGGTAACCAACACTAGGCACCTGACCACATCGCCCTTGAAAACGCTGCCTATGAAAAGGCCGCCGCTAAGCATCAGCAGTCCCAGCACCCAGAGCCAGGTCAGACTGGCAAAGGGCGACGCCACCCTCCCTGTCGACACACGCAGGAAGAAGGCGCCTGCGAACATCACGTCGCTTAGGGTTATGTAAAGGCTGGGATGGCGGAAGGCGTTGTAAGGCGCGAAAAACACCGCGCCTTGCAGCAGGACGAATTCCCATCTGTGGAGTTCGTCCGTCCAGAATTGCGTTCGTTCCTGGGCGGGGCTGGCACGACGGCCGCCGGGCAATGGATAATGGCTTGCCTGATACTGACTGGTTTGCACGCCTGGCGCTCCGGCTATTTTTCTGCCTTGTTCCGCGACTAGGATGCAAATCTGGCCGGACTTAGTCCATTGCACATAATGCCTGCCCGGCGTTCAAAAGGGCAGGGGACGATATCCGATTGGGTAGGGGGTCGGGCAATGAAAACGGATGGTTAGCGCGGCTCAATGCTACCTCTGTTCTTCAGCGATTTTCACACGCTTGCCGAATAACCAGTCGTCTCGCGCGTCGCGCCTTTCGGCGGGAAAGCGGCAGGGCTGGCCTTGGGCGGAGAGGGCCTGGCGCTGTCAGCTGCCAGACCATGCAGTCCCTGTCCTGCTGCCCATATGGCTGCCTGGGTACGATTGGACACCCGCAGTTTGCGCAGGACCGCTTTCACATGAACCTTGACTGTGGCTTCGCTGATCGAAAGCTCGCGGGAGATGACTTTGTTGGGCAGCCCTGCGATAAGGCGCCGCAATATCTCCATTTCCCGTGCCGACAGATTGGCGCAGTCGATAGATACCGCGTTGGGCGTTTCCTCGCAGACGGCGGATTGATCGATCAATTTCTGGGCCAGTTGCGAAGGAAAGATCTTTTCCCCCAACGCGATCAGGTCGAGATACCCTCCCAATCGTTCGCAAGACAGGTCATTGATCAGATAGCCTTCGGCTCCGGATCGAAAGGCATCCAGCATCGCGTCGAAATCGAACTTGTTGGCGAGTATCGCGATCCGCGCGCTTGGATAATATTCGCGCGCTTGGGCAAGCGCCGCGCCGTTCCATTCCATGTCCTGATCTTCGATCAGCAGCAAAAGGCAGTCGGAATCGGCGACGTGGGCGGGGCAAGGCTCGTCCAGTCTGGCCCCGGTATAGAGGATCTGACGCTGTTGTGACGAAAGAAGCCGCCGGAGACCCTCTCTGACGATGGAGCTTCCGCCCACAAGCACAACATCTGAATCCATTGCCATCGTCCGCCTCCCTCAACATCACAGAAAGACTGTGATGGATTGAATGCAAAAGCACTTGCTGAAGGCGACCCCTGTCTTATCGGGTCGGAGAGTATCACAAATGCAGCGTTGAACAATAGGCGTAACATTTTGGAAAAATTTAACTTACGTGAAGATCGTGCGTTGGCGCGATTTCGCTAACCACTTGTCTATTCATGAATTTATCTGAACCATCCCAAATAGCAAGGAAGCGCTGTCCTTTAGGGTGGCCTGATGACATGTGCTGAACAGCATGTGCGATTCGCGCGTAACCTATTGTGGAAATGATCTTCTGGCAGCGGCTTGGATTTAGCCCGTCAGTCGATGTCGTGGGCGAGTACGACCCGGCGCACATGTCAATTAGCCAAAAGACTTAATCCAGCTTCCTCCCGCAAATCATTCGGGGCGCATGCCTGCGGATATTCTGCTCGTTCGGCCAACGCCCGCGCCGATTCCTGCCACAAGGGATGATACCTGTCTGGTTCATTGCGACCCGGGGCCAAGTCGTTACCGTTTTACTCGTGATCTGGACGATCGCGCTCCGCATGCTGCGATAGGCCCTCTTTGGCAGCATGCGGGGTTTGTTCGTCGACGATCCTTTCTTGAACCGCAAGGGTTTTGCTATGGATGCGAGCGCGCCGCCCGCTGGATCTGACCCGCTTCTCGACGATCTCGCAGACCCGCGGGCGGAGGTTTCCGCTGGTGGGCCTGAATGGGCGATATTGCTGCACGATCTGCTGACGCGGCCGACCGGCTTTCCCGGCCCGGCCCGTTTCGCGGCGCTCATGCTGATCGACGCTTCGTTGATCCTGACCACCCTGCTTCTGGTCGTGATGGCCATACCGGGCAGCGTTTCGGCGGCCTTCTATGACCGTCCCAGCCTCATGATCTTCTTCACCCTGGTGGCGGTGTTCGCTCTCTGCCTGACGGGCCTTTACTGGCGAAGCTGGCGCTTTCTCTCCTTCGGCGACTGCATCGCGCTTTCGACAGGAGTCGCGGGCGGAGCGACGGCGGCATGGAGCATGTGCCTGATCATCTCGGCAAAGATACGGGCCGTGCCGCTGGAGGCGGTCGGTTTCGCGCTGCTGCATTCGGCGTTGCTGCTGGTGGCGATGATCGGCGTGCGAACGGTGCGCCGGGGTCTGCGCGAATTTGCCCTGGCGCATATCGTCCCTCCCGGCGGCGGTCACAACATATTGCTGCTGGGCGAGTTGGACTGGATACGGTCGCTGATGGACATGCTTCGCGCCGAGCGGACCAATCGGTTCAATGTCGTCGGCGCGCTGACCTTTGACGGACGCGAGACGCGGTTGCAGGTCGCCGGTGTACCTGTGCTGGGTTCGCCCGACAAATTGCCGCAGATCGTTGAGATGCTGGCGACGCGGGGGCTGAAGCCCGAAAGCCTCGTCATACGCGGCGACAGGACGATGCCGCGCCGGTCCTTCTCCCATCTGGTGAAGTTGGCCGATCAGTGCGACCTGACAGTTGCGCACGCCAATGACCTGCAAAAGGCGAAGGACGGAACGGCGCGCCTGGAAATCAAGCAGTTCGAGCTGGCCGACCTGCTCGGCCGACCCGAAGTCTCCCTCCAGCGCAGCATCGTGGATCGGCTGATCCGTGCCCGCCGGATATTGGTGACGGGCGCGGGCGGCACGATCGGCGGTGAACTTGTGCGGCAGATCGCCACCTTCCGCCCCGCGGAGATCGTTCTCCTCGATCATTGCGAGTTCAATCTTTACACCATCGAGATGCAGGCGCGGGACAAGTTCCCGGATCTCATCTGCCGGCCCGAACTCTGCTCGATCCGCGACCGCGCGGCGCTCGACGACGTCTTCCAGCGTCATCAGCCGGAGGTTGTCTTCCATGCCGCCGCGCTCAAACATGTGCCCATTGTCGAGGCCAATCCGTGCGAGGGCGCCCATACAAATGTGCTTGGCACGCGAAACGTCGCGGATGCCGTCTGCGCTTATGGCTCGCTCGCGATGATCCAGGTGTCGACGGACAAGGCGGTCAATCCGGTGGGCGTCATGGGCGCCACCAAGCGCCTCGGCGAACTCTACTGCCAGGCGCTTGACCTGATCGGCCAGTGCGACCCGGACAGCCCGCGTTTCATGACGGTGCGGTTCGGCAATGTGCTGGGTTCCAGCGGATCGCTTGTGCCCCTGCTCCAGCAGCAGATGGCCGCCGGAAAGCCGCTCACCATCACGCACCCGGACATCAAGCGCTATTTCATGACCGTGGGCGAAGCGGTGCAACTCATCCTGCAAAGCAGCGCCCGCGCCATGGAAACCAACATTGATCGCGGCACCATCTTCGTTCTCGATATGGGCGAGCCGATCAAGATCGTGGATATCGCCCGGCGGATGATCCGGCTCGCGGGCCTGCGTCCGGACATCGACGTGCCGATCAAGTTCGTTGGCCTTCGTCCCGGCGAGAAGCTTTACGAGGAATTGTTCGACACCACGGAGGAACAACTTCGCTCCACCATCCCCGGCGTGATCGAGGCAAGCCCCTGCCCGGTCCCGCTCGAAAAGCTGGTGAATGCCTTCACCGAATTGGCAAACCTCATCCATACCCATGACGAGGATGGGGTGCGCGACCTGATGAAGGAATTGCTGCGCGCGCCCGCCCAATCGAACTGGGCAAAAACGCTGCGAGAATTGACTCGGGAGATCGACCTTGTCGGCAAGGCTGCGAATGAATGACCGGGTGCCAGCGTTTGCGCGACCGATGCCCATGATCCTGGGGATGAGGATATGAATCGCATAGCCCAGACGCGCGAACTAGGTGCTGCGGCCGTCGCCATCCCGCCTTTCCCGCCGCCAGACCGGCGCTGGCCCCAATATGAGCCGGACGAGATCGATGCCGTGGTCCGGGTGCTGGAAAGCGGCCGCGTCAACTCGCTGGTACATGGTGACGAGTGCCGCGCCTTCGAACGCGAGTTCGCGCTGTATTGCGGCATGCCCCATGCGATCTCTCTCGCCAACGGCACGCTGGCGCTGGAGCTGGCGTTTCGTGCGCTGGGCGTCGGGCCGGGCGATGAGGTGATCGTTCCCGCCCGCAGCTTCTTCGCCAGCGCCTCTGCCGTGGCGGCGGTCGGCGCGGTGCCGGTATTTGCCGACATCGACGCCAACAGCCACACGATTGATCCCGCAGCCGTCGTTCCGCTGATCAACGGACGGACGAGGGCCATATTGTGCGTCCATCTGGCTGGCTGGCCCTGTGACATGGACGCGCTGTCGGCGATCGCGAACGGGCATGGCCTGTGGCTGGTGGAGGACTGCGCCCAGGCGCACGGCGCCGCCATCGATGGAAAGAAGGTCGGCTCCTTCGGCCACGCCGCCGCCTTCTCCTTCTGCACCGACAAGATCATGTCGACGGGCGGGGAAGGGGGCATGTTGCTGCTGAAGGACGAAGCGCATTGGGAACGCGCCTGGGCCTATAAGGACCATGGCAAGAATGTCGCGATGCTCTCGGCGCCTGCGGCGGGCAACGCCTTCCGCTACCTGCATGAAAGTTTCGGCACCAACTGGCGGCTGACGGAAATGCAGGCCGCGATCGGGCGGGCGCAGTTGCGCAAGCTGCCGTCCTGGCTGGCGCGGCGGCGCGCCAATGCCGCCATCCTGCGCGAAGGACTGGGCGATCATCCGCTGATCCATGTGCCACAGGTGCCGCAGGGGGTGGATCACGCCTTCTACAAATTCTACCTCATGCTGGACGCGGCGGATGCTAGACCTGCCGTCATCGCCGCGCTCGCTCGTCATGGCATACCCGCCGGGACAGGATCATGCCCGGACATGTCCCGGGAACTGGCCGTCCGGAACAGTGCCCACCCCAATCTCCATTCCCTGCCGATCGCCGCCGAAATAGGCGAACGCAGCCTCATGCTGCCGGTCGATCATCTGCTAGGCGATAAAGATATGAAAATCATCGTCGATGCGCTGCTGGAGGCGCTCGAGGATGCTCGGGAAGGCGACCAGAGTTTATCCTTTCCGAACAAATAACTATCCAGCAGCAATTGACATTAATTTATTTCTGTTCTGAAACTGTAACAAAAATGGCCAGAAGTGGCCAGGAAATGGGAGGTGGTCATGCGGCTAGTTCACTCTATCGGCATTTCCCTGATGCTCGCGCTTTCGGCCTGTACCGGCTCTGTGTCCGGTCTGCCTGCTGTTTCCACTGCCAACGCCGATCAATATCGGCTTGGCCCGGGTGATGAACTTCGCATCATCGTCCCCGGCTTTACCGAAATCGACAATAGCACGGCCTTCGTCGTCAATGATCGCGGCGAACTGACGTTGCCGCTGATGGGCGGCATTCCGGTCAGGGGATCGACCATCCCCGAACTGGAACAGCGCATCGCCGCCCTGCTGGTGGAAAAACGGCTGATGGTCTCGCCCGCCGTCAGTGTTCAGCCGGTGAAGCTGCGGCCCATCTACATCCTTGGTGAAGTGCGTAGCCCCGGCGAATATCCCTATCGGCCCGGTATGACGGTCGTCACCGCAGTATCGGTGGCAGGCGGGTACACATTTCGCGCCAATCGCAACACGGTTGCCATCATCCGTCAGGTGAATGGCCAAGCGTCCACCGCCAAGGCTTCCGAAAATACGCCGATCCAGCCGGGTGACACCATCAAAGTCGTGGAGAAATGGTTTTGACAGCAAAGCGCCTCATCCCCTTCTGCTCATGCGTCATTTTGACGGGCATGGCCTTTCCTGCTGCCGCACAGCAGCTGGATCGAGCCACGCCGCTGCTGGAAACGCCGGAGGAATATGAGGCGAGAGCGGTGCAGTTGGGCAGAATATCGGCCTATCTCGGCGCGGATGCCCGGCTTGAATATGATTCCAACATCTACGCCCTGTCATCAAATGAAATCGACGATGAGCGCCTGACCATCTCGCCGTGGCTCAACCTGCGGCTGAGCGATAGCAAATTCGAGTTGGCGGCGCAGGCGCGGGGGGTAATCCGGCGCTATTTCAAGAATGACAGTGAAAATTCCGAGGGCATAAATACCAGTATCGGCGGCGTGTATCACCTGTCGGGCGCCGATAATATCACCGCTAGCGCGGGCTGGATGCGGCTGGTCGAGGACCGCGGCGAACCTGAATCCCGCACGGGCGTCGGCACGCCGCCGCGCAGATATGACCAGTGGCAAAGTGACTTTGGCTATACGCATCAGGGCGCCCGCTTCAATCTCGGCGTGAAGGGCACCTGGCTCAAGAACAACGCCTTGGCCGCCGTCGATGCCGAACGCGACTTCGACCAATATTCCGGCTCTGCCCGGTTGGGATATCGGGTCAGCGGCATGATGAATGTCTTTGGAGAAGGCTTTATCACCAGACGCGAGTTCCGGTTGCCGGTGGACGCGTCAGGTGTGGACCGCGATTCAAAAACCTATGGCGCACGGGCGGGGGTGGCCTTTGAACCCGGCGGCCTGATTCGTGGCGAAGCCTCAGTCGGCGTGTTCCGCTTCAACCCCGACGACGCGCTATTTGACAGCAGGACCGGCCTGTCGGTTTCGGCCGGGCTGACCTATACGCCGTCGCCCAGATGGGCGGTCACGCTCGACGGGTTCCGGGGTGATGTTGCCACCGTCCGCACCGGCGCGCAGTCGCGTACTGACACGAGGTTCCGTCTGGGTGTGCAGAATGAGATTTACCACAATCTGCGCTGGCAGGCTTCCGTGCTGTACCGCCGCAGCAGTTTCATCGGTTCGGGCCAGCACGAACGGACGATCGCCGGTGTGGCCGAAGTCGAATATCTGGTGAACCGCAATATTTCCTTCGCGCTCACAGGACGCATCGCCAATCGCGACAGCACAAGAGCGTTCGATGATTTCGATCGCACGATCGTCGGCGCGGAAATCCGCTTGCAATATTGATCGGGTAGAGGATCAGCGTATCTGCCGCCCGGCCATGACTTCGCGATGGGCAAAATCCAGGAATTCGTCCAGATTCAGCCAATTGTCATGGTCGGCATCCTGCCAGGCATCATTGCGCCGGGCGTTCATGCCATTGGCCCGCTCCCAGCTGTCGGCCATCCCGTCCTCATCTAGATCGACATAAGGCGTTCCGGGCGCGATCCGGGGTAGCGGGCGTGGTCCGGTTCGCATTCTTGCATCACGCAGGATATTCCCTGTCCGGTTGCGAACGTCGCTGACGGTACGTAGGTCGAGCGCATCTCGCGGAAATGCTCCAGCGCCGTCCAGTACCTGGATATAGGCCTTTTCGGGTGAGGCGACCTTCATGCTGAGGGGGCAGACGGGCCGCCCCACACGCGCAGCGGCTGCGGCGCGGGTCGTCATGACCTTGACCTGATCCAGCCTGTTGGCGGCCATGAATATTTCCGATTGGCCCGTGCTGGCGCCCACATCACGATCTATTGCAGCAATCTTGTCCGTGCCGTCTGGACCGTTTTTGTAATAGTTGCCGACGATGTTGACGGGCGTTCCGCCATAGATTTCCTGCACGCGGGTGAATTGCGACCTGGCGTTATAAAGAATATTGTTGACGATCTCCACGCATGACTTGGGCGTGAAATTCACGTCCGGACTTCTGCTTCCATTATGAGCGCACAGGTTGCGGATGAAGCTGACCTTCTGCGGCTCCCGCGGGTCGAAAGCGAGCATCGCGCATTTGCTCCGCCGGGAAATGCCCTCTGTAAAGATGGAGTTGGACATTGTGACATTGTCGTTCACGCCAAAACCGCCGATGATCTGACCTAATGCCCAGGCACCGCTGACATGATCGAAGATGATGTTGTGGCTGTTCTCAAAAAGAAATGATCCGGTGCTGGCGGCAGCATTCCCGTTGAGATCGGTTCGTACGCGGATATGGCGAATGATCACGTCATGCGTATTTTTGGCAACGATAGGGGTGTTGCCGCTTTCGCCTCCCGCATGGGTGATCAATATTCCGCCCCCAGGCGCGGTCTGACCGGCGACGGTGATATAGGGGTGGCGGATCACGGGCCGATCCGTCGTGAAACGGATCACGCCAGCGACGCGGAAAATGCACACGCGCGGCTTTTTAGCGTCTATGCAAGCGCGCAGGGAGCCGGGGCCATGGTCCGCCAGCGTGGTGACAGGCATGATCACGCCGCCACGTCCGCCACGGGTTCGTCGGCCAAAGCCTTCAGCTCCAGGGAACGCTTCGGCGCCGGGTACTTCGGGCAGCACCGAAGATCCGTCGGGATTGTCTGTGCCCGTCAACTGCCGCACGATATCGGAAGGCGTGACAAACGGAGCCACCAGTAGCGCGGCGATCCCGACACCCAGGGCGGCCACCGCATTCGAACTCACCATCGCCTCCGGTTCCGGCGCGGCCCCGTCCCGAGGAGCGACTGATAGATTGCGGACACTTGCGACGCATGCTGCTCCACGCCGTAACGGCGGTTCGCCAGGATCTGCGCCTGCGCGGCGATCGCCGTCAGTCGATCGGGACAATCGAGCAACTCGACGATGGCCCGTCCCATGGCGGCGGGATCATCGGGTTCGACCAGCATGCCCGTCACGCCATGGTCGATCGCTTCGATATTACCGCCCGACGCGGCAGCAATCACGGGCGTACCGAGCAGCATGGCTTCGATCAGCGACCGGCCAAAGGGCTCGTTGACGGCCGTCACCACATGAATGTCGCAGCCCGCCATTAATGCCGCCGATGGATAGCGAAAGCCCATGAGGCGCAGGCGATCGCTTACGCCCAGCGCCTTGGCTTTTTCGTTGATCTGTTCCTCTATCCCGTCCATCAGCGGCAATCCGAACATCAATCCCATCACTGGAAGATCGGGCCGCGTCCGGGCAATATGTGCCAGCGTTTCCACGAACATCAGCGGCCTTTTGCGGTCGATGAAATGGCCGAAAAAGCCCAGAAGGCGGGTGTCGGGATCGACGCCCAGCTCCGATGTCAGCGCCAGATGCGCCTGCGCCCGGTCGATCGGCTCGGCGTCCGCGTCGAACGGGCTGTAGATGACGGAAGTCTTGCGCGCCGTGCGCTTTCGACGGCGCACCTCGGACAAGGCGTAGGCTGATACGCCGACGATGCGATCCGCCGCGAAGGGGGCGACGAAGCGGACGCCTCGGGCATCATGACTGCCCCTATGGTGCCACAGCATCTTGGCCCCCGCCAGACGCGCGGGCAATGCCCAGGACATATGCATTGGCCCATCATTGGTATGGACGATCCGGACGTCGTTCAGCCTCAGAAAGCGGGTCATGCGCCACTGATCGATCAAGGCGCTCACCGTCTCCGCCTTGCCTCCCGCTTTGGGAACGCCAGGCGATTCGCCGAAGAATCGGGTATCGGGCAGAGTGACGAACTCCAGCCCCTCGGATCGCAGGAAATCGCCGAACTGCCCCGATCCATAATGCAGGACGATGAGGGGGGAGAAGCGGCTCCGATCCAGCTGATGGATGAGCTTGGTCGCGGAGATATGGCTGCCTCCCATGGCGCCCCCCGCAAAGGGGAAGCAGATGCGCGCCGGGGCAGCGTTCCCGGCTTCGCGGTACAGGGCCGCAGCGGTTCCGGACAGAGGGGGGGAGGCGGGCAAGACCTGCAACATGTTCACATCACCTGTGCGCGGCGTGGCGAGGCGGGGGCTCCCCGTTCCTGAAAGGAGGAACCAGATACATCCCGGTAAAGCTGGTGGTAACGCGCCGCGATCTGGCCCATCGAAAACTGCTCCTGCACGCGCGTGCGGGCGATCTCACCCCATTGGTGGCGGCCATTGGGACCCATCCTGTCCATGGCCATGATCGCCTCGGCAAGCGCCGCCGGGTCGCGTGGTGGAACGACCGTCCCGCTTTTGCCGACGATCCAGCCGCTGTCCCCGACATCGGTCGCGATGCAGGGCACGCCGCACGCCATCGCTTCGCCCAGTATATTGGGAAAGCCTTCACCCCATGCCGAAGGCAGTGCGACTATGTCGAGGCCGGGCAGCAATGTCTCAAGATTCCGGTCATGGCTCCGCAGGGTCAGGCGATCGGCGGGCATGGACGCCAGCAGACGCGCAAGCGGACCGCTGGGTTCCTCCATGCCTTGACCCGTCAGCAGCAGGTGCGCATCCGTGCCACGCTCGCGCGCACGTAGCACCGCTTCGACCAGATTGGCCGCATCCTTCATCGGATGATTGCGCGCCGCCATCCCGACGATCAGCGCGCCCGGTGCAATCCCCAGATCGCGAACAAGCGCATCGCGAGCCTCTTCGCGCGGGCGGAAGAGTTCGCAATCGAACCCATTGGGGATGACCGCCATATCTTCTGCGTGAAAACCCAGCCGCTGATGCTGCGCCGCCGCCGCATGGGAGTTATAGATGATCGTGCGCGGCCAGGATGAACATGCGGCGGCTAGCCGCACGATGACCCGCATCAGGGGCTTTTCCTGCGACAGTTCATCGATGCTGTGGCGCACATTCCAGATCACCGGCACAGTGTCCGCGCTCGCCAAGGTCGCCAGCCGGGTGGCAAGATGGGCGTGATACATCCACGCCATGATGACCGCTGGCTGTTCCTGCCGGATGACGGCGCGAAGGCGGGCAAGCCCCGGCAGCAGGTCGATGGCCCTTCTCATGCCGCAATGATGAAGCGGCACGCCACTCGCGCGGATGCGGTCTCCAGCGACACCCGGTGGCATCAGCGACACGACCGACGGCTGCGTCGCGCCGCCCTGCCTGCGTTCATGATCCACCAGCTTCGCGAGCATGGTTTCCGCGCCCCCGACATTCAAAGCGGTTATGACGTGGAGAATCTTCATGGGGGCTCCTGAAGCCGTGCCGATCACATTGCGGTCAGCAACTTTTCTATTTCCGATCCGGCGCCGATCCGTTCCACAACCTCCAAGGCGCCACTGTCGCTCATGGCGAACAGCGTCCCATGATGGTCCCCGGACACCCGCGTGCGCACGATGAACAGCAGCGATCCTGGACCCTTGAGATAGGACCGAAGATTATCCACCGCCTTTCGAAGGTCGGCTTCGGCGAAGTAATTTTCGTTGAGGACGTTGGCGGCGCGAACCAGATCGAAACGGCGGCCGAAACCGTCACGCGGGGTCAGCACATCATCCTCGACAATCGTGATGAGCCCATGGTTGCGGACGCGCGGGCTGACAAGTTCGACCTTCCTGACGCCCGCACCCTGGCGCAGCCTGCGTGCCGCCAGACCGCCGACGATGCGGGACAGGATCGGCCGCACCAGCCACATGCCGGTCAGATAATCCAGACGGCGCCGCCATGGCTGTATCGACCGGCCGAACAGGTCGACCTGCAACAGCTGACCTTCGGGGTTCAGCAGCGCCGCGCATCTTTTGCCCAGCGGGACGATCCACGCATGGATGGCATAATCGGTGCCGGTGATGCGCGGCCGATATCCCTCGCGTGCAAAGGCGTCGCACAGGTCCAGCGTGGTCGTCCCCGACGATACGCCGACGTCCAGTACTTCCCGCACATCCAGCCCGCGTGCCTTGACCGCTTCCACCAGACGGCCGTCAAGCGCGCCGAACCGTCCGCCCCAGGTGCATTTGAACGTGTTGTTCGGGTTCTTGATGGAACTGAAGAAGGCGTCTTCCACCTGCTGGGGAAGGGCTTCTGCCGGGTGCGAGAAAAATTCTGTTGCTGCTACTATCATAGCCGTTGAGCCTACAATGTGTGGCGGCGGCATGAAGTGGGCGCTTGGCTATGACGCAGGCCAATAGGGATTAGCCCAAATGCGAGCGGCCTGCGGTTCTGGCTAAGCCGCTTGGCCGCCGCGACCAACTGGCGATAATCCGCAAGTCCCATGGATTTGACGCGGCCAAAGCTTCACTGTGCGCGGATGACAATGCCGATCCGGACGGATGCCTCAGGCGGAGGCAAGCCGCACATCGCCTTCATTCTGCCCGGCCTGTGTGCTGGAGGATCGGAACATATCGTCAGCCTCCTGTGCAATCATTTCAGCCGGTCGGGCTGGACGGTCAGTCTGTTCGCCTTCGAAGAGCCCGGAGCGCGCCCTTATTATGCGCATGATCCGGCGGTCAGCATCACGCAGCTGGGCTTTCCCGTCGGGCGCTTGCCCGTGCTGCGATCCGCCCTCGCGGTCTTCAATCGCATCGGCGCGCTCCGCACGGCACTGGCAAGCACGCGCCCGGACCTGATCATCAGTTTCCTGACGCGCACCAACGTCGTCACCGTTCTTGCCGCAAAGCCGCTCGGCATCCCGGTGATCGTGTCGGAACGCAACAATCCCGCCCAGCAACGACCCGGCGCCTTCTGGTCGGCTCTGCGCCGCTATACCTATGCGCGCGCGCACGGGCTGGTGACGATGACGCAAGGCGCGATGCAATATTTCCCCAAGGTCATGCGTCCCCGCCAGTGGGTCATTCCCAATCCCACCTATGCTCCTGTCACGATCGATGAGGCGCGCCCATGCGGCAGGCAGGTCGTCGCTGTCGGGCGGTTGGTGCCGCAAAAGGGGTTCGACCTGCTGCTGGACGCCTTCGCCCGCGCGGCCCCCTTGACCCCCGATTGGTCCCTCACCATCTGGGGCGAGGGGCCGGAGCGCGCGAAGCTCGAAGCGCAGCGGGACGCGCTAGGCCTGCAAGGCCGGGTGTCGATGCCGGGCGTCACGCAGGACCATGGCGGCTGGCTGCGTGAAGCCGACATCTTCGTCCTCTCCTCCCGCTTTGAAGGGTGGGGTATCGTCGTGGGCGAAGCCATGGCGGCGGGCGTCCCCGTGATCTCCTTTGATTGCCGCTTCGGCCCCGGCGAAATGATCGACGACGGGATCAGCGGCCTGCTGGTCCCGGACGGCGACGTGCCCGCTCTTGGCGCGGCCATCGCCGCCCTGTGCGCCGACCCCGATCAGCGCCGCCGCCTGTCCGAAGGGGCGCGGGCCGGCTCTCAGCGTTTCACCGTCGACCGCGTCCTTGTCCAATGGGAGCGCGCAGCGATGGAGGCGATCGCTCCGCGCCAGTCCGGGGCAAGCTCAACCAGGCCTGTCGCTATCTGAACGGCGCAGCCTGTTTTTGCCACTTTTAGACGACGCTGATTATTTATCGGCGCGCGCGCCCTGAGGCGTGCGAACTGGAGTCTTGTCCGGGGAAGTCACTGCGCTAAAACGCATAATGTCGCAAGCGCGGCTCCAGATGGGCTTTCGCGTGCTCCCGGACTCGCCGGAATCCGCGCCTGCCCGGCGGTTTCAATCAACCTATCGTTTAGATTAGCGTGAGACAGTTATGTCGGTCCCGCACCATTTTTATGCGCGTGGGGCCTCTACTGGGAGCGGGTGAATGGCGAAGTTTTACGGGACTGTCGGAGACGACACCATCAAGGGAACATCCCTAATCGACAGTATATTCGGTGGCGCAGGCAATGATCAGCTGTGGGGCGGATTAGGCGACGATTATATTGAGGGGAATGATGGCAACGACGTGCTTCATGGGGAAGCGGGCGCCGACTTCCTCAAGGGCGGTTTGGGCGATGACCAGCTTTGGGGAGAGGACGGCAATGACTCGCTCGACGGCGGTCTCGGTAACGACCGTATCTATGGCGGCCTGGGCAACAACATCGTCGTCGGCGGGGACGGCAACGATCGCATCGAAACGCTCGACGGGCACGACCAGATATTGGGGGATGCCGGGAATGACACCATCCTCGCGGGCGGGGGCCGCGACTATATCGATGGAGGCGCGGGAGATGACATCATCTACGCTGGCGCTGGCGATGACGGGTTCCTGAACGAAATCAATCCGGCGACCGGCCTGCTGACGACCCAGGCCGTGGCCGGCGGCGCTGGCAATGACTGGATCTACGGCGAAGACGGCAACGACAAGTTGAAGGGGCAGTCGGGCGACGACTATGTCTACGGCGGCAACGGCAATGACAGGGTCGATGGCGGCGACGGCAACAACTATCTGTCGGGCGGCAGCGGCGACGATATTCTGGATTCCGAAGGCGGCGTGGATCAGCTCTATGGCGGCGACGGTCGGGACAATATGGAATCGGGCGCGGGCAATGATTTCCTCGACGGCGGCAAGGACGCGGATTCCCTGAATGGGGAGGCGGGGAACGACATTCTGTTCGGCGGCGATGGTGACGACCTGCTCTTGGGCGGCGGCGGTGCCGACGAGCTGCACGGCGATGCCGGGAACGACAAGCTGACCGGCGATCTGGGCGCCGACAGGCTGTGGGGTGGCGCGGGCGCCGACTGGTTCGTCTTCAAGGGCGCGGGTGCGCTGGATGGCGGCGACCGGATAGAGGATTTCCAGGACGGTGCCGACCGCATCGTGCTGGAAAAGCTGGGAGTCACCAAATATGCTTCGGGCGGAGCGCCCGGTACGGTGTTCGCGCATGATGGAGCCTCGGGTAACGTCTTGCTGGATGTCGTCACCTCTTCCGGGGCGAAGTTCAGCATCGACATTGCCGATCCCCTGGGGACGTTGACCGCCCATAATTTCACCGCTGCGGATTTCATCTTCGCCTGATGGCGGCGCAGACCGGCCGTTTCTGAACGGAACGGGGCGCCGCTTGCTTGCTGGTGAGTGCGCGGCCCCGTTTCGCAATTCTTCCTCCGCACCGGCTATTCGGAGTTAAGACGACAGAGAAGCTGCGTCTTCCCTGCTTCGGTCCCATCATAAGTCTCGAAAAACAGGACTGAAGGTGGCGTGCCGATGAATGCGGTGGGATTTCGATTGAAGATGACCTTTTCCGCGATTCGGTTGCGCGATGCGCTGACTCATCGGCGTGCGCGGGCCGTATTCCATCTTCTGTCCGGCACCGCCGCGACGCTGGCGCTGACGCTTCTGTCCATTGCCCTGGTCGCGCGGCTGCTGGGGCCTGCCACCTATGGCATATTCGCCATGATCCTGACGCTGGGTCAGGCATGCGAGCGGCTCGTCAGCTTTCAGTCGTGGCAGCCGCTGATCCGCAATGGGGCGACCGTCGATCCTCACGCGGACCCGGTCACCTATTTCGCGCTGCTCAAATTCGGCTGGCTGCTCGATATCGGCGGCAGCATCGCGGCCTGGGCGATCGCGAGCGTGCTGACGATCGCCGGACATTATCTGTTCGGCTTTTCCTTCCAGCATGTCGGCTACACGCTCCTCTTCGCCACCTCGCTACTGTTCAACTTCAACGGTGTCTCAACCGCCATATTCAGGCTCGCGGGCCAATATCGCGCGGTGGCGCAGATTCAGGTCGCGAACGCGTTAGTCCGCCTCCTCTGCGTGGTGGTTGCTTATCTGGCGGGCGCGGGCATGCTCCAGATCATCCTCATATGGACGATCACCCAGATTTTGGGCTCGATTGCCAATTTCGTTTTTGCCATGCGCTTTTTGCCTCAGCCTGGATTTCGCCAACTGCTACGAGCAAGGGCGAAAGGGATCACCAGCCGCTTTCCCGACATTTGGCGTTTCGCGCTCGGGTCGAACCTCTCGCTCACCCTGTGGTCGAGCGTGCAGGTGGTGGACACGCTGATTGTCGGATGGCTCGCTGACCCGGCGAGCGCGGGCCTGTTCCACATCGCCAAACGCATCAGCCGCATCCTTCTCCAGGTCGGCGCGCAGGTGCAGGCCGTGGTCTATCCCGACCTCAGCCGGTTGGTGGCGGCGGGCAAGCGCCACGCCTTCGTCCGCGTGCTGGTCCAGACCGAATTGCTGCTCGGAGCTTTCGGCATATTCTGTTTTGTCGCCATGATCTTGGTTGGCGGGCCGCTGATGCGGCTTGCCGTCGGGCCACATTTTGCTGGAGCCGTTCCGTTGCTCACCGTCCAGATACTGGCGGTCACCTTCGCGATCAGCGGGTCTGCGAGCCGCGCCGGGCTGCTGGCCCTGGGCGACCAGCGCGCTCTTCTTCGCACGGTGATGGCGTGCACCGTGGCATTCTACTGCGCCGTGTTTCCGCTGGTTCCGCTGGTCGGAGCAATGGGCGCGAACATCGCCCATCTGCTATTCGGTGTGATCTGGCTGGGCAGCCTGACGCTGTGCCTGCGCCGGGCGATCAACGTCGCCCCTTGGACGGTGGAAGACGCGCGGAAATAACCGCGATCGTCAGAACTCTTCCAGCGTCTCGATGATCCGGTCGGCCTTCACGCCCTCATTCACGCCGAACTTGTGGATACGGTCGGGCCGGGCAATCTGCACCGTCCCCCACCCGCGTGATCGGGGCGCGGTGAAATCCTTGGACGGGTTGTCCGCGACATAGGTCAGCCTTCCGCCCGACCGACCGAAGATCTGCTCGACATGCTCGAACGCGCGCGGGTTTGGCTTCCAGCACTCCCGTCCCCACTTGTCGGTGCAGATACCAAGGTGGATGCCGCGCTCATACAGGCCCAGCGCCCTGATCTTGCGCCTCTGCGCGTCAAGAAAGCCGTCGGTGATCACGGCAAAGCCCGTCCTGCCGTCACGTCCCGCAAGGAACCGCTCCGCATCGGGCGCAAGGCAGATGTCGGGCCGGTGCTGCCGGTAAGTAGCCAGCATCCGCGCGATCAGAGGGGGCGACGGCGTAAGCCCCATCTCCTGCAAGCTGTCGTCGAATATCTGGCTGCGACGCCCCGCGTCGAACCGCGCGCGCATCACCTCGCCCAGCCCGTCGATGCCCAGCGCGTTGCTCGCCCATCGCCCTACGGCCCCCAGTCCGCTCAGTACATAGTCGCGCTCCAGATACAGCGTGTCGTCCAGATCGAACACGATGACGCGCTCGAACCGCGTGCTTTCAGACGAAAACGGCATCATCGAAACGCAGCATCAGGACATTGTCCTGCCAGCCATCATCCGCCGTGCGCGGCAGCCCCAGCCGTTCTTCCAACATCCACTGCGCAAATCGCGCCCCCGCCCGATGCGCCAATGGATAGCCCCCGCCGAACCGAGCATTGATCTCGAAAATGGAGGCGTTCCCCTCCGCATCCACCCGCAGCTGAAAGCACATCGCCCCGCGCGCGCCCTGAAGGGCGGAGCCCAACCGCCAAGCCAGGTCCTGGATGACCGCATGCCGCACCGTGACGCCCTTCTCGACCTCCCCCGACCGTACCCGCAGCCGTTCATGGGGAACCGCGCATTGCAGCTGTCCTTCGCCATCGAAATAGAGGCTGATCGTAAATTCCCGCCCCGCCAGAAACTGCTGGAGAATATAGGGTTCACTCTTGTAGAGCGCCGCCACCTCCTCGCGATCATAGACCATGCCGATGCCCCGGCTGGAGCTGCCATGTCGCGGCTTGGCCAGCAGCGGGAGCGGCAGATCGGCCGATCCCTCCAGATAATCCTCCACCGATATGGTAGCGGGGGAGGGGAGACCCGCACCCGTCAGGAACCGCCCCGTGGCCAGCTTGTCCCGCGCCATCTCGACCAGTGGCGCGTCAGAAACCGCCACATGACAGTTGATCGCGGCGAACTGCTCGCGCGCACTGGCATAGGCGATAAGTTCGGTATCGATCGTCGGCACAATCAGTTCGATCTGCTCACGCCTGCAAATATCCAGCATCGCCGGAATGAACCCATCGCTCTCCGCAGGCGGCGCGGCAAAGCTGCCGTCCGCCTCGACACAAGCCGGGCTCCAGTCCGGTTTCAGATCGCACGCAAACATGGCAAGGTCGATGCCCAGCGCCGCCGCCGCTTCGCGGAAGCTCCGCATCAGGCCGACCCGCCGCCCGGCGGAACTCAGCATCATGCGCAGCGACCGGCCGCTGCGTTCAGGTCCCTCCCAATCCGTGCCCAAGGTTGCCGATGCTCCTCCAGTCCGGGTCGTGGGTGCGTCCATGTCAGGCTACCTCTCTTATCAGCACAAAGGCTTCCGCCGCCCGCCGGCTGACGCAACTACCCCGCACCTGCGCAAGCGCGCGCAGGGTTTCGAAGGATCGTTCATTGGGAAAAGGACGAACCTGCGATTCAAAACATCCAAAGGCCTCGATCTTCCGATCCAGATGCTCGCTGATGTCGATGAAGACGTGCGGCTGAAACGGAGGCGTCAGATATGGCGCCGCCCAATTGGTTTCCGACACGGTCTCATAAGCCAATATGCGCCGTGGATAATGCGCCCCAACCGGCCGTGCCGCGACCATCGCCGCTTCGAATATCAGGCCATGGTCGAAATGCAGGTCGCCGGGGAAGGGTAGGAACAATGTGTCGGCACGGCTCTCCGCCACCACAGCGGCGATGCCCTCATTCAACTCCGTGCGGGGCAGGCAATCCAGCGCCGCCGCCTCAAATTCCAGGAAATGAGTCCGCCCAACGCCCAGCAGCTCATGCGCTTGGCGCGCTTCGGCCTGCACCCGCTCCACCTGCGACGTATCAAATCGCGGCGGCTTTCCCTGCGTCGCGATGACGACCTCGACGTGGCGCCCCATGGCAGCGAGGCGAGCAATCGTTCCCCCGCAGCCCAGAACTTCATCGTCGGGATGGGGCGCGATCACCAGTGCGCGCTCTATGCTATCGATCATGGTCATGCCGCTGCCTTGGCCCGCCCCAATATGGCGTGGTTGGGCAGGGGCGCTTCCCGCGCCGTCTGCCAGCGTAGCACATGCAATCCCTGATCGTCGCCGCAGCGCACGACGAAGCCTTCCGCCATACGCTCGACAATCTGCCCCGGCATGGCGGCGGCATGATGGCGCAGGGGCACCAAGGCCGCCTCTTCGATGACGATCTTCTCGCCCGCAAAGCTCGTCCAGGCGCCCGGATAGGGATGACCACAGGCCCTGACGCAGCGCCAGATCGCCGATCCCGGTGCCGACCAGTCGATCAGCGCATCTTCCGGCCGCCTGCGCGCGGCATAGGTGGCGCACCGCTCATCCTGTATCGTGAGCGTCGGCGATCCGTCCCCAATATCCTCGAGCACGTCCGGCAGCATCGCTTCCAGCGCTTCCATATGTTTGGCGTAGAGCGTCGCTGCCGTCTCATCCGGCGCCAGATGGAAATAACGCTGGCCAAGCAGCGGCCCGCTATCCACCCCCGCATCGATCAGGAAGAGAGAGGAAGCGGAAATGGGCTCATCCAGCAAGATGGTCCATGGAATGACAGCGCGGCCCCGCAGGCGTGGCAGTGGCGCGGGATGATAGCCCACGACTCCCCTTCTGGCGGTGGCGCGGAACGCCTCCCCGCAAATCTGCGACCAGCCGATGACGAAGATATAGTCTGGCGCCACATCGCGGATCGCCTGCAACGCGGCATCGGAATTGATATTGGCGGTTCGCACCATCCGCGCCCCCGCTTTTTCGGCCTCGCCCGAAAGATCGACGAAATCGGAATGGCGATGGGCAAGGTCCGGCGGCAGGGTGAATACCGCCGCCAAATCCCATTGGCGGGATTCGCCAAGGGCCGTCACCGCGACCCGCGTGCTTTCAACCGCGCCAACGACTATGGCCTTCATGCGCCCTCCTGATCGATGACTGGTTGGACCGTTCGCCGCGCACGGCCACGCTGATCGTCCGGGCAAGGATGGTAAGGTCGAGCCACAAGGAGCGGTTCGCAATGTACCACAGATCGAGCGCGATCTTGTCCCGCTCACCCAGCAGCGTGTTGCCGTTGACCTGCGCCCATCCGGTGAGGCCGGGCCTGACCGCGCACCGCTGCCGTCCCCGCTCTCCGGCTTCCTCTATGGTCGCGGGCAGCAGAGGGCGGGGGCCAATCAGGCTCATGGTCCCGGTCAGGATGTTCCACAGCTGCGGAAGTTCATCCAATCGCGAACGCCTGAGGAACCCGCCGAGCCGCGTCGTCCGCATGGCGTCGGGCAGCAACCGACCATCCCGGTCGTGGGCGTCGGTCATGGTGCGAAACTTGATGACGGGAAAGCCCCGCCCGCCCTTCGTCACGCGCATCTGTCGGTACAGCACCGGCGCGCCATCGGTCAGCCTTATGGCGCCAGCGATGACCGCCATGACCGGCAGCGCCAAAGGCAAAGCGGTGGCCGCGAACAGCATGTCGATCAGCCGCCTCATGCCCATCAGGATTCTCCGGCAAGGATCGGCGCGTTGACCCTCTTCCGCTCGGCCCGCCCGGCCACGGGACCGTTCATCTCCATGGTCGAAAGCAGCAGCGCATTCACCATCTCGACCGAATAATTTTCTTCAACCGTCTTGCGCGCCGCCATGCCCAGTTGCGCGGGCAGGCCCCGCTGCTTGCATATCCGCACCATCGCGTCGGCCAGCGCCTTGGCATCGCGCGGCGCGACGATGAAACCGTTCACCCCCTGCCTGATCGGCTCACGGCAGCCCGGCATGTCGGTGGTGATCACGCCCCGGCCCACCGCCATCGCTTCCAGTATCGTGCGCGGCAGCCCCTCCCTATACCAGCTTGGCAGAACGAAGATGCTGGCCTGCCCCAGATAGGGGCGAACATCGCGCGTCTCGCCCAGATATTCGATGATGCCTTCGTCCTGCCATTGGGCGATCGCCTCGCGCGAAACGGCGGCCGGATTTTCATCGAGCGGCCCAAGTAGTTGCAGGCGCACATCGGGAAAGCGCGCCCGGACGATCCGGGCCGCTTCGACATATTCGATCAGGCCCTTATTGCGCAGCAGCCGCGCAATCATAAGGAAAACAGGCGGTCCTTCCGGCAAAGCCGCCTGGGCATAATGGGAAAGGTCCACGCCCGACCCCGGCACCTGGATGACCCGGCTGTCGGGGCGCAGGATATGGTGGCGCAGCATCTCGCCACGATCATCGCTGTTGAAGACGAACACCGCCTTGGCGGTGCGCAGCGCCTGTCGGTACAGAATGGACACGATCGCCCGCACATAGGGCAGCAGTCGCGATTCACCGTCGCTGAACACATGACCAAGCCCGCTCACCATTGCGTAGAAGCGGATGGACGGGAAAAACCGGCTGGCGATGCCGCCATAAATGATCGGCTTCTGCGTATAGGCCATTACCGCGTCCGGCCGATGTTTCCGGAAGCAACCGATCAGCCAGCTCAGCGTGCCCATATCGGCAAAAGGGTTCATCCCCGCCCGCGCCATGGGGATGGGCAGGTAGGTCGCGCCCATCGCCGCCAGCTTTGCCTCGATTTCGGGATCGCGGCCGGGCGCGCAGACAATGACCTCATGCCCGTTGCCGATCATTGCCGCGATCAGCCGCCCGCGAAAATTGATCACCGAATAGGCGAGGCTGGCGATGACGATGATCTTCATGCGGTCCCGTGACTGCTCCCGGATCGCCGCGCTATTGGGTGCGGCAAGGGCAAGCATAGGACAAAGCAGCCGAAAAACGCCGCACCATTCCGCACCTATACTTGAGGCCAGCCGCCCATCCTTTCGGATGATGAATGGGGATCGGGATTTGATCTCTGCTCAAAGGGATAAGGCCTCTACCCCTCTTCGGATCGTACCTATGCCCAACTGCCCGGCGCCCACATCCGCCCTATCTGAAGAACATGATTGATCGCCAGCCAAGCTTCGTCGTTATCGGCGCCATGAAGGGTGCGACAACCTGGATCGCTCATCAACTCCGCAATCATCCCGGCCTGTGGCTCCCTGACGCCGAACCGCATTATTTCAGTTCGGAATATGATCGCGGCCCGGCCTGGTACGCTTCTCTCTTCGATCCCGCTCCGCCCGGCCGCATCATCGGGGAAAAGTCGGCCGACTATCTCGCGCATCCGCAAGCCCCGGAGCGTATGACGGCCATGATTCCCGACGCCCGCCTCATCGTTCAGCTGCGCGACCCGGTTCAGCGTGCCTATTCCGATTATTGCATGCTCTTCCGACGCGGACAGGTCGGCGGCGACCCGCGCAAATATCTGGAAAGCGCCCAGCCTGAACAGTCGCGATTCCTGTCGGGCGGGCTTTACGGCGCACATCTGCGCCGTTTCCTCCGCCATTATCCGCGCGATCAGATTCATGTGATCCTGTACGAATCGCTGCGGGAGCAGCCCGAACAGGTCATCGCGGACGTGTGCACCCATATCGGCGTGCCGGTACATATCGCGCCCGAGGAGGTGGCCAGCCGGAAAAATGACAGCTCCAGCCCGATGTTGCCGTTGCCGCTGCGCCGTATGCTGCAACCGATGCGCCCGGTGCTGGACCCCTTCCGCTCCAACCCCCATCTGGCGAAACTGCGCGCATCCCTGGCGGCGCCGATCCGCTATCCGCCCCTCACTGATGAACTGCAGCAGATGCTGCGCGATTTTTACTGCGAGGATCTGTTGATCCTGCAAGACATCCTCCAGATAGATTTGCGCCACTGGATCACCGGCGATCCTGCCACGAGGGACGTTCAAGCCGTGGCGGCGAAGTGAGGCGCGCCGTCATTCTCCAGTAACGGCGGCGGCTTATCTGACGCGCTATGGAGCAATTGCCCGGCGTGCATACATGTCCGCTAACTGCTGGGCGGGCAACTGCGGGGGTACTCCGGAAAAGTCGGCCACTGACGATCGTGCATAACGTAAATTGCCGGCCATAAGGGAAGTGAGGTGCGCTGATGCCCGGTTTCAGGGTGGTTCGACCTTGGCTGTTGAACCTCTATGTCCACCGATTGCCTCGCTTTCGCGGGAAATGGCGGCTGTTGTCGCCTTTCGCCAGGTTGCTGGATGGCACGCCGATTCGATCGAGCTATGGCCGTGTCCGACTGGCCTTTGATGTCCGCGACCGGACTCATCTGCTCGGGCTGACCGGGGAATATGGCGCGCGAGTCTCCGATGAGGTGGAATGCCTCCGTCCCGGTGACTGCTTCATCGATGTCGGCGCCAATTGCGGCATCTTCACCCTGCTTGCAGCGGAGCGGGTGGGGCCGGACGGGCTGGTGGTCGCCTTCGAACCTTGCTTTTCCACCTTCGCAAAGCTGGTCCGGAACATCAGCCTGAACGCCTTTGGCAATGTCCTGCCCTTCAACATGGCCATTGCGGCCCTGACCCGTCCCGACCTGCTCGACAATAGCGCGACAGGGCATTCCGGGCGCTTCTCCATCGCCAGCGAGCCTGTGGAGGAGGGGGAACGGGTCATGACATTGTCGATCGGCGACTTTCCCGGCCTCCTCAAGCTGATCGGCGACCGATCCATCACGGTGAAGATCGATGTGGAGGGATTTGAATATGCCGTCCTTCAGGGGCTGGCGCCGATCCTCGCCCTCCCGCAAACGCGTGCAGCGGTCGTCGAAATCGATAACCAGAACCTTCACCGCTATGGTGCTGATGCAGGCGAAGTCTTCACCCTGCTAGAGCGCCATGGCTTCACCCGCGTCGATCGTGACGGCGCAGGCGATCATTTCGACGCGGTTTTCCACCGCCGGACTCACACCGCAGTAACCGTCGCGGCTTGTGCTAACGTCACGCCGTTTCGTCGGCGGCCTTCTCATGCCGCCCCCGTCTCGCTCTCGCTTGCCCGATCAACATCCCGCCTCGCGCGCGTCGCTGCGGCCCTGCTGGTGTTGGCAGGCGGCTGGTTCGCCATGGGCAAGGGCGTGTCGGTCGATCGTGGACAGGCGGAGGAATATTTCATCAAGGAAGCCTTACAGTCGCACAAAGTCGCGGAAATGCGGAACGCGCTGCGCCGTTCCCCGCCCACGGTGTTCAACATCGGCGAAGTCGGCTCCTTCGCCCGCATCGCGCTTCCCGTCCTGCCGCAGGGTTGGCGCATCACCGACGTCCAGCTTTTCCCTTCCGACAGCGGTCCCAGCCTTCAGATGACCATCACCAACGACGTCAGCCGTCCGGTATCCCTGTTCGCCGTCCGCGACGATGGCGTGGCGCCCGCCAAACCGGCCGTGCTCACCCGCGATGGCAAGACCGTCGCCTATTGGCAGGAGGGCGAACTGGCCTACGCCCTGATCAGCAAGAAGAAGCAGCCAGCCGAACTCGATCGCCTTGCCGAGGATATCGCCGACAATGTCTCCTCCTAAGGGCGGTTAGTACAACCCTCAGCGATCCGCCTAAGCGGACGGCGTCTCTTCCTGCGTCAACGGCCCTTCCAGCCCGTTGCCCGTCCGCATCCGCGTCACGATGTTCCACGTCGCGATGAACAGCGCGGCGATCACCGGCCCGATGACGATGCCGTTGAATCCGAACATGTCGATGCCGCCGAGTGTCGTGATCAGCACCACATAATCGGGAATACGCGTATCCCGCCCGACCAGCATCGGCCGCAGCAGATTGTCGATCAGGCCGATGACGAAAAGGCCGCACAGTATCAGGATGATCCCCTTGACCACCGCGCCCGTCGCCAGCAGGTAAATCGCCACCGGCACCCACACCAATCCCGTGCCCACCGCCGGGATCAGCGAAAAGCATCCCATCAGCACGCCCCACAGCAGCGCTCCGGTGATCCCCAACGCCCAGAAAACAGTGCCGCCGATCATCCCTTGAACGATGGCTACGACCACGCTGCCCTTGATTGTGGCGCGGGTGACGACAACGAACTGCTGCATCAGCGCCCGCCGGTGGGTGGAACGCAGCGGCGCCGCGCGATCCAGCCGCGCCGCCAGCGCAGGCCCGTCGCGCAGCAGGAAGAAGGTGAGGTAGAGCGTGACGCTCAACGCCACGAAAAAGCTGAATGCGCTCTGCCCGATCTGGAACACCTGCGATGCGACGGACCGGAAGCTGTTGGCGATCCCCTGACCCAGCATGTCGCGCACCGCCGCGAAATTGGTGATGCCCACGCGCGCCAGCAGGTTCGAAGCCCAATCCGGCAGGTTCGCCCGGAATGCATTGAACATGGCGGGGATATTGATCTGCCCCGACTGTATCTTGGCGTAGAAAAGCCCCGCTTCCTGCACCAGCGAGACAGCCAGCACGATCGCGGGCAGGATGACGACGGCCACGATCAGCAACAGCGTCAGCCCCGCCGCGCTATTGGGGCGGCCCGGCATCTGCCGCAGCAGATTCTGGTTGATCGGCCCGAACAATATGGCGGCGATCACGCCCCACAGGATGGCCGCGAAAAACGGCTCGATCACCAGCGCAAAGGCCACCGATACCAACAGGACGAAGCCCAGAAAAACACCGTCTTCGATGCGGACATTCTGTGGCTTGTCGGTCATGTTCGCGCTTTGGCAGAAATGGGGGGCAAAAGTCCATCTCCCGCGCGATGGCGGCGCTTTTGCACCGCGACCAACATCCGCTGTGTCAAAAAGGTCGCAGTTGCGTCAATTTTCCCTGAGCGATTGAATCCGCGTCGGCGAAGCGTAAGAGCTTCAAGGACAACCATCGGAAAGCAGGACATGGCAAAACCCGAATCCTGGCGGCTGAGCCCGGAAGCCTACAGCTTCATCACCAGCATCGATACGCGCTTCCAGGATATCGACACGATGGGCCACATCAACAATGTGGCCATCTCCGGCATCTTCGAAACCGCCCGCATCCGCTTCCACCATCATCTCGGCCGTCACCCGCAGGAACAGGGCGTGCGCTGGCTCGTCGCCGCCGTGTCACTCAACTTCGTCGAGGAATCGCACTTCCCCTATCCGTTCGAAGTGCATTGCGGCATCGGCCATATCGGCCGCACCAGCTGGACCGTCAGCTCCGCCGCCTTCCAGAAGGGAGTCTGCGTAGCCACCTGCGACACTACCGTCGTCACCCACGGCTCCGAAGGCCGCCGCAGCATCGACGCCAGCCTGCGCGAAGCCATGGAGCGCAACTTCCTGCGCCAGCCGGCCTAACTCATGACCGTCACCCCAGCGAAAGCTGGGGTCTCGTGAGGCTTGCCCGCGCCGTCTCCCTGAACCAACCTCCCTCACCCCCGTTCGCCCTGAGCTTGTCGAAGGGCTTTCCTTCTTGAAGGGAAGGGGAAGGGCTTCGACATCCGGACGAGGCAAGTGACTCGTTCGGACAGCCCGAAGGAGAGCGGAGTGATGAAGGGGTGGAGTTAGATCAGCCCGCAAACCCATCCATCCGCCGCGCCCACTGAAACGCGATCACCGCACCCTTCACCGGCTGGATCATCACCGCTGCCAGCACCACGGCCAACCCCGGCCACAACGCCGCCTGCACCCCCAGCGGGATGGCCAGCGCATGGTTCACCTCGATCATCAAGGGTACCAATATGTGCCCCAACAGCAGGATCACGATATAGGCGGGGAAATCGTCAGCCCGCGACACATCCCATGGCTGGCCGCACGCATTGCAGGCCGGGCTGGGCTTCAGGAAGCCCGCGAACATCGCGCCCTCGCCGCAGGCGGGGCAACGGCCGCGCAGTCCTGAAGTCAAGGCGGGGCGAAGCGGTCGCATGGCGGCACTAGCGGAAGGATGGTCGCTCATGCGTCGCCCTTATGGCGGCGCGGCGGACCACGCAACACAGGTTTAAGCGCCTACCTCCCTTTCGCCCCGCCAAAAGGCTGTTAAGACGGCCCCCATGCGACTGCCGGGTGCCTCCGAAGCCTTTGTCCTGTTCGACGATGCGCGAGAGCGCAATCCCGCGCCCGCGCGTCTCTACCGCGACCCGGTGGAGATCATCTGCGCCAATTGCCTTGAGGATGTGCAGCCCGCCCTCGACCGCATCGCGGAAGCGGGCGAAATGGGCCTCCATGTCGCCGGTTACATGAGCTATGAGGCGGGGCTGATGCTGGAAGATCGCCTACAGCCGATCGCTCTCCGTCAAGGCGACCACGCGCCCGCCATGCCGCTCCTTTGGTTCGGCCTGTTCGAAGGACATCGGCTGATCGATCCCGCGCTGATGCCGGATCTGCTACCCGATCCCGCCACCGCCAGCATAGAAGCGCCGCAGCCGCTGGTGGATGAAAAGGCTTATCGCGCGGCCTTCGCCCAGGTGCAGGACTATATCCGGGCAGGCGACATTTATCAGGTCAATCTGACCTTTCCCTGCGCCGCGCGCTTCGATGGCGACCTGATGGCGCTTTATGCCGCGATCCGTCCCCGCCAGCGCGCGGGCTATGGCGGCATCATCCGCACCGGTGCCCACAATATCCTCTCCTTCTCACCCGAACTTTTCTTCACCAATGTGCGCGGACAACTGACCGCCCGCCCGATGAAGGGCACCGCCCTCCGCTCCACCGACCCGGCGCGCGATGCGGCGCTGGCGCGGGAATTGGAGGAGGACATCAAGCAGCGCGCCGAAAATCTGATGATCGTCGACTTGCTGCGTAACGATCTGTCCCGCGTGTCGCGCGCCGGAACCGTGATCGTGCCCGATCTCTTCCATGTCGAAACCTATCCAACCGTGCACCAGATGGTCTCGACCATCCGCGCACGGCTGCTGCCCGGCCTGTCGCCCGTCGATATCCTGCGCGTCCTCTTTCCCTGCGGATCGATCACCGGCGCGCCAAAGGTGCGGGCGATGGAAATTATCGATGCAGTTGAGGCACATCCGCGCGACATCTATACCGGCACCATGGGCTGGATCGATCCGAACGGAGACGCTGCCTTCAATGTTGCCATTCGCACGATTTGGGTTGAAGAAGGCAGCAAGGAGGGGCGCCTGGGATTGGGTTCGGCCATTGTCGCGGACTCGGATGCGGCATCCGAGTGGGCGGAATGCCTGGCCAAGGGGCGCTTCCTGACGACTGCGGGACAGTAGGGGGCTTGAATAGTTTCGATGTCATTGGATGACGGACGGTTCGATCTGCTCGAAACCATGGCTTTCGATCCGGTCGACGGTATCAGGTTGCTGGAGCTGCATCTGGAACGGCTGAAGGAAAGTGCCACGGCACTCGACTTCCTCTTCGACCGTCACGACGTTCGCAACGAATTACAGGCCGCGACTTTCCGTCTGCGCGAACGCAGCCGCCTCCGCCTTCTCGTCTCGCGGCGCGGCTCCATCGCCATCGAAGTGCGCGAACATCGCACCTGGCCCCAGGCGATCATGCAGGTGGCGATCGTGCCCCGGAAAAGCCGAACCGATGACTTTCGCCTCACGCACAAGACCACCGACCGGACAATCTATCGGGACGCGTTGAAGCGCGGCGGCACTTACGAAGTGCTGATGACCGACGAAGAAGGCTTCCTCACCGAAGGCTGCTTCTCCTCCATTTTCGTGGAACGCGGCGACAAGCTGGTGACGCCGCCCCTCGCGCGCGGCATCTTGCCCGGCGTCCTGCGCCGCAGCCTCATTGAAATGAACGAAGCGGTCGAAGCCGACCTCAAACCGCGCGACTTGGAAAACGGCTTCTTCATCGGCAACGCCGCCCGAGGCATGGTCGCGGCCTCTCTCGCAAGGTAGAAACTCTCCCCTCTCGCAAGCGGGAGGGGTCGGGGGTGGGCCAGCAGCCCGCCGACCGTGTAACCACCGTCATCCCAGCGAAAGCTGGGATCTCAGGCCAACTCACGCCAAGCCTCCCCAGATTCCAGCTTCCGCTGGAATGACGAAAACTATCTGGCAGTTGCCCCCCGCGCCATAGCGCACTAAGGAGCCTCGCGTCCGCCCGCGCGGACTCACTATTCATCAGAAAGAGTGTCACGATGAGCCAGACTTCCGCTGCCCTCGGTCGCATCCAGCCCTCCGCCACCCTGGCGATGAGCGCGCGTGTGAATGCCCTCAAAGCCGAAGGCGTCGATGTCATTGGTCTCTCGGCCGGCGAACCCGACTTCGACACGCCCGACTTCGTCAAGGAAGCTGGCATTGCCGCGATCCGCAAGAACCTGACCCGCTACACGGACGTTGATGGCACCGCCGACCTCAAGGACGCGGTCGCCTTCAAGTTCAGCCGCGACAACGGCCTGACCTACAAGCGCAGCCAGATCAGCGTGAACTCGGGCGGCAAGCACACTCTGTTCAACGCGCTGGTCGCGACCGTCGATGTGGGCGATGAAGTCATCATCCCGGCGCCTTATTGGGTCAGCTATCCCGACATCGTGAACTTCGCGGGCGGCACCCCCGTCTTCGTGGAAGGCCCTGCGAGTCAGGGCTACAAGATCACCGCCGCGCAGCTCGACGCCGCGATCACGCCGCGCACCAAATGGCTGATCCTGAACTCGCCCTCCAACCCTTCGGGCGCGGCCTATTCGGCCGACGAGTTGAAGGGCCTGGGCGAAGTGCTGCGTCGCCACCCGCATGTGCTCATCATGACGGACGACATGTATGAGCATGTCTGGTACGCGCCGACCCCCTTCGCGACCATCGCGCAGGTGTGCCCGGACCTTTACGATCGCACCCTGACGGTCAACGGCTGCTCAAAGGCTTTCTCGATGACCGGCTGGCGCATCGGTTTCGCCGGTGGTCCCGAATGGATCATCAAGGCGATGGGCAAGCTCCAGTCGCAGTCCACGTCCAACCCCTGCTCGATCAGCCAGGCGGCCGCCGTCGCCGCGCTGACCGGTGAGCAGGATTTCCTTGAAGAGCGCAACGCCGCCTTCAAGAAGCGCCGCGACATGGTCGTGTCGATGCTGAACGACGCGCCGGGCCTCGATTGCCCGACGCCCGAAGGCGCCTTCTATGTCTATCCCGACGCCAGCGGCCTGATGGGCAAGACGACGCCCAAAGGCCAGCTGATCGACAACGACGAAAAGCTCATCGGCTATTTCCTCGATGAAGCCCGCGTCGCCGCCGTTCACGGCGCCGCCTTCGGCCTCTCGCCCGCCTTCCGCATCAGCTACGCGACCTCGGAAGAAATTCTGGCCAAGGCGTGCAAGCGCATCCAGGAAGCCTGCGCCGCCCTCAAATAAGTCGTTTTAATCCTCCCCATGCTGAGCATGGGGAGGGTCGAAGAGAGGCACGTGACTCTCTTCGACAGCGAAGCTGGTGGAGGGGAAAAGGCGCGCAACATCGCCGTTTCCCTCATCCTCTCCGAAAAAAACGGACTCTCGTCCGGCGCACCGTCTTGCAGCCAGAACAAGGTCGCCTATATCCCGTTTCAATTCGAAACGGGATGGGCTGCCTCGTTCACCAAAGGCTAACCCTCCCACTGCTAATCCCCGTCCTTCCGGGAAATGATAGAAAGGAAGAAGGCCATGCTGGCATTCCTGAAATCCGACCTGTTCCTGCGCTTTCTCGGCGGGTTTGCGATCGGGTCCGCTGGCGTCTTCGCCCTCCACCTCGCCGATCCTCCGGCCCTGACGACCCCGGCCATGGCCGCGTCCGACAGCGCCCCCGAGGCGAATTCAAATGCGGCCCTTTAACGCCTTTCTCATCGCCCTCTCTGCGGCCGCCGCCGTCGCCTCTCCCCTGCGCGCCGAGCGCCCCGTTCTTGCTCCGGCACCCGCGATAGATGCTCCAGCAACCCGAAAGCTGGAGACCGCAGTTTTTGCTGGCGGCTGCTTCTGGGGAGTTGAGGGCGTCTTTTCCCACATCAAGGGTGTCCGTCTCGTCACCTCCGGTTTTTCTGGCGGCCCTGCCAACCTCAAGGTCGACTATGACCGTGTGAGCGAAGGCGACACGGGTTTCGCCGAATCCGTCCGCGTCACCTACGATCCCCGGCAGGTCAGCTACGGCACATTGCTGCGAGTCTTCTTTTCGGTGATCGCCGACCCCACCACGCTCAACTATCAAGGTCCCGATCGCGGCACCCAATATCGCAGCGCACTCTTCCCCCTCACTCCGGGGCAGGACAAGGCCGCTCGCGCGTATCTGGCGCAGCTGGACAAGGCGGGACTGTGGCGCGACCCGATCGTGACGAAGGTCGAACGCTTCACCGGCTTCCAGTCTGCGGACGCCTATCATCAGGATTTCCTGACCCGCAACCCGCGCCATCCCTATATCCAGCGGTGGGACATGCCCAAGCTTGCCGCGTTCAAGGCGATGTACCCCAACCTCTACAACGCCCGCCCCTCAGCCTGAAAAGGACATAGCCATGACCCGGATCCAAGGATTGAAGCTTCTATCGACCTTGGACGAGGATGGTCGGCTGACCGTGGAACTGGCGGAGGAGACGCTACCGCCGCCTCGGGCGGACGAGGTGCTGGTCCGCGTAGAAGCCGCACCCATCAACCCGTCAGACCTCGCCCTGCTTTTCGCCTCCGCCGACCTTGAAAATGCTGATTACAGCGAAGGCCGGATCGTCGCCCTCATGCCTGACGCGGCCCGTCGCGCGCTGGCGGGTCGGGTGGGTCAGCCCATGACGATCGGCAATGAAGGGGCTGGCACCGTCATCAATGCTGGCGAATCCCCGGAAGCTCAGGCCCTGCTGGGCAAGCGCGTCGCCCTGATCAGCGGCGGCATGTTCGCGCAATATCGCATCGTCAACGCCCGCGCCTGCATGGTCCTGCCCGATGAGGTGACGGCGGAGCAGGGCGCTTCCGCCTTCGTCAACCCCATGACGGCGCTCGGCTTTATAGAGACCATGAAGCGGGAAGGGCACAAGGCCATCGTCCACACCGCCGCCGCCTCCAACCTTGGTCAGATGCTGGTGCGCATCGCTCAGGAAGATGGCGTTCCGCTGGTGAACATCGTGCGCAACGACGCGCAGGTGGCGATCCTCGAAGGGATCGGCGCGGACCATGTGCTCAACAGTTCGGCAGAGGGCTTCCCTGCTCAGCTTGAAGCCGCCATCGCAGCCACCGGCGCGACCATCGCCTTCGACGCGATCGGTGGCGGTAATCTCGTCAGCCAGATCCTGCATGCCATGGAACAGGTCGCCAGCAAGGACGCGCCCTATAGCCGCTATGGCTCCGACAGCCCCAAGCAAGCCTATATTTACGGCGCCCTCGACCTTTCCCCCACCATCCTGATGCGCAGCTTTGGGTTTGGCTGGTCTGTCGGCGGCTGGCTGCTCTTCCCCTTCCTGCAAAAGGCCGGACCGGAAACCATCGAACGGATGAAGCGGCGCGTGATGGACAATATCACGACCACCTTCGCCAGCCACTATAAAGGCCACATCTCGCTGTCCGAAGCGCTCAACCGCGAAGCCGTGCTGACCTACAATGCCCGGCGCACCGGCGAGAAATATCTGATCGTTCCGAATTGATCTGGAGCGCGGGAGTTCAGGAGCGCTGCGTCAGCGCTCCTGAAAAAGCCCCGTCGCGTCAGGCCGCCATCTGGTGCAGCACGCACAGCTTGTTGCCCGCCGGGTCGCGCAGATAGGCCAGGTACAATTTGCCCATGCCGCCGTCACGAACACCGGGCGGATCTTCGCAAGTCGTGCCGCCTGCCGCGATCCCCGCCGCATGCCATGCATCGGCCTGCTCGGGCGAAGAGGCAGAAAAGCCGATGGTTCCGCCATTGGCCGCACAGGCCGGTTCACCGTTGAGCGGCTTGGAAATGGCAAACGCGCCGGTCGGCGTCATGTAGAAGACACGGCCCTTGTCATCGACGAAACCCGGCGAGACGCCCAGAGCGCCCAGCGTCGCGTCATAAAATTGCTTGGACTTCTGAATGTCGTCGGCACCAACCATGATGTGGCTGAACATATGCATCCTCTCTGCCATTTCGCGCGGCCCGCAACCAGCCGGGCTCACCGGCCCGGTTGAGGAACGCTTCGAATAAAAAAGCCGAACTCTCCGATCCAATGGTTCGGAAAGCTCCACAAGACCACGGCTTGCCTTTGCCGCCCCTTATGCATGAACCAGCTGGAGCACGCTGTCGATCCTCATCGGCGCATCAATGTGATCCCGGGAAATGCTTCACGGCCGATGGCGTATCGCCGCTGCGTCGGTGCCTTAAATAGCAAATGGGCGGAGCCTGAACCCAGACCCCGCCCAAAAAGCATCCGCCAAAACCGGCAAGCCTTATTTCGGCGCCAGCACCATCAGCATCTGGCGGCCTTCCATGCGGGGATAGGCTTCGACCTTGGCGATCTCGCCGACATTCTCCGCCACGCGCTGGAGCAGTTGCATGCCAAGCTGCTGGTGCGACAATTCGCGACCGCGGAAGCGGAGGGTGATCTTCACCTTGTCGCCGTCGCCGATGAAATCATGGACCTTCTTCATCTTCGTATCATAGTCATGATCGTCGATGTTCGGACGCATCTTGATCTCTTTGAGTTCCTGCGTCTTCTGAGTCTTGCGGGCGATATTGGCCTTTTTCTGGGCCTCATATTTGAACTTGCCGATGTCGAGGAACTTGCAGACCGGCGGATCAGCGGTCGGGGACACTTCGACCAGGTCCAGGCCCAGCTCATAAGCGCGCTCCATGGCCTCCTGCGTCAACATCACGCCCAGATTTTCGCCTTCGTCGTCGATCACGCGCACCTTGGGCACGGTGATGAACTCATTGTAACGGGGACCGGACTTAGGCGGCGGCGCCATCGGGCGGCGCATCATTGGGGGACGTATAGCGGCTTCTCCTATTATTGTTCCAAAAACGGCTCTGGCGGCCTTTAGCGCAAAGCCGAAAGGGGCGG
The DNA here is from genome assembly GCF_055397305.1 of Sphingobium sp. TomMM7A. Taxonomy (NCBI): domain Bacteria; kingdom Pseudomonadati; phylum Pseudomonadota; class Alphaproteobacteria; order Sphingomonadales; family Sphingobiaceae; genus Sphingobium; species Sphingobium sp. TomMM7A. The sequence continues at coordinate 2,572,469 of NZ_AP027311.1, forward strand.
CAAGTCCGCAGTTACGGAATCACCGGCCCCATGTGGCATCGCTGCCTCACCGCATATCGGGGGCGAGCGCCTCTTTTGCAAGACGCTGGATGACATCATCAACGGCAAGGACGCTTTGCCCCTCCTTGCCCAACTCACGCAGCGCCACCGTGCCTTCATCGGCCTCACGGCGACCGACGACCAGCAAATTGGGCACTTTGGCAAGGCTATGCTCGCGCACCTTGTAGTTGATCTTTTCGTTGCGAACATCGATTTCGGCGCGGATTCCGGCGGCCCGGAGCTTTTCCACCACCGCGTCCGCATAGTCATCCGCGTCCGAAACGATGGTCGCGACCACCGCCTGCACCGGGGCGAGCCAGAGCGGGAATTTGCCCGCATAATGTTCGATCAGGATGCCGATGAACCGCTCATAGGACCCGAAAATCGCTCGATGGAGCATCACGGGCCGGTGACGCTCGCCATCTTCCCCCACATAGGATGCGTCGAGTCGCTCCGGCAGCACCCGATCCGACTGGATCGTGCCCACCTGCCAGGTCCGCCCGATCGCATCGGTCAGATGCCATTCCAGCTTTGGCGCATAGAAGGCGCCCTCGCCCGGCAGCTCCTCCCAGCCATATTCGGGCGTGTTCAGCCCCGCAGCGGCGACGGCGTTGCGCAGTTCCTCCTCGGCCTTGTCCCACATTTCCTCGGTGCCGAAGCGCTTCTCCGGACGCAGCGCCAGCTTGATCGAGTAAGTGAAGCCGAAATTCTTGTAGATCCGATCCGCCAGTTCGCAGAAGGCCCGCACCTCCGCAACGATCTGGTCCTCGCGGCAGAAGATATGCGCGTCATCCTGCGTGAATTGTCGCACCCGCATCAACCCGTGCAGCGCGCCATGCGGCTCGTTGCGGTGGCAGCAGCCATTCTCATAGAAACGCAACGGCAGGTCGCGATAGCTTTTGATCCCCTGACGGAAGATCAGGACATGCGCGGGGCAGTTCATGGGCTTCAATGCCATCCAGTCGGCATCATCCGACACCAGAGGCCCTTCATCTTCGACGTTCGGCACCTCGTCGGGGATGACAAACATATTCTCGCGATATTTGCCCCAATGGCCCGACTGCTCCCACTGGCGCGCATCCATCACCTGCGGCGTCTTGACCTCGCGATAGCCCGCCGCATCGATGGCGCGGCGCATATAGGCTTCCAGCTCGCGCCAGATCAGATAGCCCTTGGGATGCCAGAAGACCGACCCATGCGCTTCCTGCTGGAGGTGAAACAGGTCCATCTCCGCACCCAGCTTGCGATGGTCGCGCTTGCCCGCTTCTTCGAGGCGCATGAGGTGCGCGTCCAACTGCTTCTTGTTGAGCCAGCCGGTGCCATAGATGCGCGACAGCATCGCGTTCTTCTGGTCGCCGCGCCAATAAGCTCCCGACACGCGGGTCAGCTTGAAAGCATTCGGGTCGAGCTTGCCGGTCGATGCCAGATGCGGCCCCCGACACATGTCGAGCCACTCGCCACCGGACCAGTAAACCGTCAGTTCCTCGCCCTCGGGAAGCTCCGCCGCCCATTCCGCCTTGAACGTCTCGCCTTCCGCCTTCCAGCGCGCGATCAGGTCCTCGCGCGTCCACACCTCGCGGCGGAGCGGCTTGTCGGCTGCGATCAACGCCCGCATCTTCGCTTCGATCGCGGGCAGGTCCTCTTCCGTGAAGGGCCGGTCCTTCGGGGCGAAATCATAGTAGAAGCCGTCGTCCGTCGCCGGGCCGAAGGTGATCTGCGTCCCCGGAAACAACGCCTGCACGGCTTCGGCCAGCAGATGCGCAAAGTCATGCCGCGCCAGTTCCAGCGCGTCCGCCTCATCCTTGCTCGTCACCAGCGCGAGTTGCGCGTCGCCTTCCAGAGGCCGCATGATGTCGCGCAGTTCGCCGTCCACACGCGCCGCGATCGCCGCCTTAGCCAGACCCGGCCCGATCGCCGCTGCAATATCCGCCGGCGTAGTGCCGGGCGCGACTTCACGCACGGAACCGTCGGGCAGGGTGATCTTCAGCATGGCGGACAAGGGACAAGTCTTTCTGTGATTGGATGGCAGCGCAAAATGCCGCACTTTCCCCATAAATGGGCGGCCCCGTCTGTCAATAGAAGGGACCCTTGCCAAGGAACGCTGATACAGGCATGTTGAATGTGTTGATATATCATTCAACAGGAGGGGTTCATGGCTTCAAGCTTTGCGCAATCCAACGCGTCTCAGCCCGAACAACCGATGGGCGAGATGAATACCACCCCATTAATCGACGTGATGCTGGTACTGCTGATCATGTTCATCATCACGATACCGATCCAGACGCACAGCGTCAGCGTCGACCTTCCCCAAACGCCTGACACGGTGACGCAGCCGCCGGTAAATCCAGTCAAGAACAGGCTGACGATCGATGGGGAGGGCGTGCTGCGCTGGAACGGGGCGGCAATCGATCGGCTCACTCTGCGCCAATATCTCGCCGCGTCCCTTGCGAAGCCTGTCGAACCGGAGTTGCAGTTCCAGCCCGCCGCTGACGCCCGCTATGTCGTGGTGGACGAAGTGCTCGCCGACATTCGCCGAGCGGGCGTCAAAAATATGGGCTTTGTCGGTAACGAGCGCTACGCCACCTTCTGACGGAAGGATCGCCAACATGATCCCTCTTGACCAGTCGCCTGGCGCATAGTCTTTTGCTGCCGGGGACTACGGGGGGATCATGGACCAGGAACGCTTTTACGGCGAGAGCTTCGCCTTTGAAGGAAGCTGGCGCGAATATGCGCCCATCGCTTTTACCAACCTGCTGCTGACGATCGTCACACTGGGCATCTATCGTTTCTGGGCCACCACGCGGACGCGGCGCTACCTTTGGTCGAATACGCGCTTCATCGACGATCGGCTCGAATGGACGGGCACCGGTAAGGAATTGTTGCTGGGATTTCTGATGGTGCTGCTGCTCATGGGCTTGCCCTTCCTGTTTCTTCAGTTCGGCGCGCAGGCGCTGGTGCTTCGGGGACATGCGGGCCTCGCGGCCGGGCTCACCATGGCGGCGGCCTTCACTATCTTTTACCTCACGGGCGTCGCCCGCTTCCGCGCGCTGCGCTATCGGTTCAGCCGCACCTGGTGGCACGGCATCAGAGGTGGCGCCGACGACAGCGGCTTCGGCTTCGGCCTGCAATATATGTGGCGCACCATAGTGTCCTACATACCCTTGGGCCTACTCATCCCATGGTCGATGGTTTCGCTCTGGAACCGGCGCATGAACGCGATGAGCTTTGGATCGCATTCATTCGTTGCGGTCGGTCGCGCCCGGCCGCTCATGAAGAGGTTCCTGCTCTTCTATCTCGCTCCGCTGCTTTTCGTCGTGATCGGCGTCGCGATGGCGGGCACTTTCGGAGGGGCCATTGGCGGCGTTTGGGTGACATCCAGCTTCCCGCCGCTGCTGCGCATCCTGTCATTCATCGTCATCTTCGTGGGCGTCTATGCTTTGCTTGGCCTCATCGCGCTCACTTATTATGCGGCCTTCCTGCGCGAAACGATCGGCAACCTGACCCTCGCTGGCCTGGAATTTTCCTTTGAGGCCAGTACGGACGATTGGCTTGCCTTGTTCTTCGGCGACATCGCACTGGTCGTCTGCACCCTCGGCATCGGGTCGATCTTCCTCCAATATCGCCACTGGAAATTCTTTATCACCCACATGAACGCAACCGGCGAGATCTTTACTGACGAACTTACCCAGTCGCAGACGAAGACCAGCCCCCATGGCGAAGGCCTGCTCGACGCGCTCGACGTAGGTGCTTTCTGACCGGTCTGCCCGATTTCCGGCTCTGGCACTATGACGGCGTCACGGCGACCCGGCGGAGCGTGCTTCTCCGCCCAGTCGGGGACGGCTTCGTGCTGGAGGAACCGGAAAGCGGATGGGCCGGTGCGCCGACCATCTGGTCCGATCTGACCGTGATTGGCGCGGACAGTGGGCGTTCTGCCTATGGGCACAGCGCCATTCCCGGATGGCGCATGGGTTTTTCAGGAGAGCCGCCAGCGGGTCTGTCCGCGCATCTGCCCCGGGGCGAACGCTATGGCCGCTGGATCGACCGCTTCGGCTTCTGGCGGGCGGCGGGGGCGTTCACGCTCGTGGCGGGACTGGTTGTCTGGGGTGCGCTCGAAGCCCCCGGCGCCATCGCCCAGCTGATCCCGCAATCCTGGGAAAACCGGATGGGCGATACCATGGTCGGGGATTTCGGCGGTCGCTTCTGCCACACGCCCGCCGGGGATGCCGCGTTGCGGACGTTGGCGGAGAGGATCGACCCCCATCATGAAGCGCGCGAAATCACGCTTGCCAACATACCGATGGTCAATGCGGTAACGCTGCCCGGCGGCCGCATCATTCTGTTCGACGGCCTCATTCAGCAGGCCGGCTCGCCCGACGAGGTCGCGGGCGTCCTGGGCCATGAACTTGGCCATGTTCGTCACCGCGACACATTGACCGGCCTTGTCCGCCAACTGGGCCTTAGCGCTGTGCTCGGCGGAGCAGGGGGCGGTGCAGGCAGCTACCTGAACGGGGTGCTTGCGCTCAGCTATGGGCGGGAGGCTGAAGCGGCAGCCGACAGCGTCGCCATCGATCAGATGCGCACCGCCAGCATTTCCCCCGCCGCCACCGCGGCCTTCTTCGAAAAGCTCGGCGGCAAGGAGGCAGATCGGGGAGAAAGGGCCATGACATGGCTCTCCTCGCACCCGCTCTCCGCCGATCGCCGCCGCCGTTTCGCCGACGCGGTCCAGCCGGGTTCGGCCTATCGCCCAGCCCTCGACCGCGTTTCATGGCAGGCGCTGCGCTCCTCCTGCGCGGCCGACCCCAAGGTTGCGAAATTCTGGGGAAAGCCCTTCTGATCAGGCGAAGAGCAGGCGCGCCTGATCCCCGGTCTGCTGAAGAAAGGCGATGGGGCCGCTGATGGAAACGCCTTCCAGCAATTCACTGGCGGCGACATCATGCAGCGCCATGCCACTCTGGCAGGCCAGGATGCCGACATCCAGCGCCAGCGCCTCGGCGATCAATTGGCGAAGGGAAGGCAGGCCCGCCGCCAGATGTGCGGCATCCTCTGGCGCTTGAGCGGTTTGCCGCAGCAGCGCCACGGCATCCAGTTGCAGGAAGATGCTGGCCGCCCCGCCCAACGCCGCCTGCGCGCTTGCCAGCACCAATGCGCCGCGCAGCCGCTCTGCGTCAGCCGTGGCGACGACAATCCTCAGTTCGCGCATAGTTCGGCGGCGCACGCCTTGCAGCCGGGGTCCTTGGCCACGCTCAACGTACGGAACCGCATGGAGAGCAGGTCGGCGAGCATCAGCTTGCCCGCCATGTCCGCGCCGAAGGGGACCAGCGCGCGGATGACTTCCAGCGCGGCCAGGCTTCCCATCACGCCGGTAAGAGCGCCAATCACGCCTGTTTCGGCGCAGTTCCGCTCCGGCGCGTCCTGCGGATCGCCGACAAGGCAGCGATAGCAGGGCTGATCGCTCTCCCAGCCGCGATAGGTAGCGAGCTGTCCCTCGAACGGCCCGACCGCCGCCGACACCAACGGGATGCGCAACCGCTGCGCGCAATCCGCCACCGCCAACCGCGTCGCGAAGCTGTCGCACCCGTCCAGAACGACATCCGCATCCCGCAGCATGAGCGCGGCATTGCCCGCATCGATCCGCGCATTGATGGGGATCAGCTTCACATCGGGATTAAGCCGCGCCACCGCCGCCATCGCGCCTTCAGCCTTTGCGACACCGATGTCGCCGGTGCCAAACAGCACCTGCCGCTGCAAATTGGAAAGCGCGACATGATCATCGTCGATGACCCGAATCGTGCCGACGCCCGCCGCCGCGAGATAGAGGATAGCGGGGCTGCCAATGCCGCCCGCGCCGATCACGGCGACATCTGCCGACAGCAGCCGCGCCTGACCCGCGCCGCCAATCTCCTTGAGGACGATATGGCGGGCGTAGCGTTCCAGCTGCTCGTCGGAAAGGGTCATGAGCTACTCACTCCCGTCGATCCGAAACCGCCCGAACCCCTGACCGTCTCGTCCAGTTCCTCGACCTCTGCGAAGCGCGCCACCTGCACCGGCGCCGCCACCAGCTGCGCGATGCGGTCACCGCGTGAAATGACGAAAGGTTCAGCGCCCAGGTTGATGAGGATGACCTTCAATTCCCCGCGATAATCCGCGTCGATCGTGCCCGGCGTATTGGGCAGGCTGATCCCATGCTTCAGCGCCAGCCCCGACCGTGGCCGCACCTGCACCTCATAACCATCGGGGATCGCCATCGCGAAGCCTGTCGCCACGGCATGCCGCCCGCCCGGCACGATGATCACATCCTCGGCGGCCACCACGTCCATGCCCGCTGCATGCTCGGTCGCATAGGCAGGTACCGGCAGCCCCTCACCATGGGGCAGGCGCTTCAGACGGATTTCAATCGGAGAGAGAGGGGAGGACATTGGCAACCTTTTCGATGATTCGGGTGGCTACGGCATCCTTGGGCAAATGCTCCCAGCTTTCGATGCCGTTCGCCGTGACGATATGCACGCTGTTGCTGTCGCCGCCCATCACGTCGCCTGACACATCATTGGCGATGATCCAGTCCGCACCCTTGCGCGCCAGCTTGGCCTCAGCATGTTCGGCAACCTTCTCGGTCTCGGCGGCAAAACCGATCAGCAGGGCAGGGCGCCCCGCATGTTTGCCCAAGGTGCCCAGAATGTCAGGATTCTCCACCAGCGCCAGCGGCGCAGGCTTGCCTGATCCATCCTTCTTCAGCTTCTGTTCGCAAGCGTCAGCCGTGCGCCAATCAGCAACCGCCGCCACCATGATCGCCACATCGGCGGGCAGCGCGCCCTCGACCGCCGCTAGCATCTCCCGCGCGGTTTCCACATCGACGCGATCCACGCCCGCAGGCGTCGGCAGATGCACCGGCCCCGCCACCAGCGTCACGCGCGCCCCAGCCCGCGCCGCCGCCGCCGCGATGGCAAAGCCCTGCTTCCCCGAAGAGCGGTTGGCGATGTAGCGCACCGGGTCGATCGGCTCATGCGTTGGTCCAGCGGTAACCAGAATATGCCGCCCTTTAAGCGGTAGGTCCGCGCCCTCAAAATCCGGTTGCCCCGCAAGCGGATCTTCCGCAGCCGGATGCTCAAGCAACCGCTCAATCTCTTCCACGATCGCTTCGGGTTCAGGCAAACGCCCCTTGCCGAACTCGCCGCAAGCCATCTCGCCGCTATCGGGCTCCATCAGATGCACGCCATCGGCATGCAGGCGCGCCAAGTTCCGCTGCGTCGCTGCATGATGCCACATGCGCACGTTCATCGCGGGCACCGCCAGCACCGGCTTGTCCGTCGCCAGCAGCAGCGTCGTCGCCAGATCATCGGCGATGCCATTGGCCATCTTGGCGAGAATATTCGCCGTCGCAGGCGCGACCACGACCAGATCAGCCTGTCGGCTCAGCTGGATATGCCCGATCTCCCGCTCTTCTTTCAGGTCGAACATGTCGCCATAGACATGGTCCTCGGTCAGAACGCCAAGCGACAGGGGCGTCACGAAGTTGGTCGCGCTGTCGGTCAGCACCGCGCGCACAGCGATGCCGCGCTTCTTCAGCAGCCGCACCAGTTCCAGCGACTTATAGGCCGCGATGCCACCGGCGACGATCAGGAGGATGCGGCGCTGAGTCATAGTTGCAGATGTAGCAGGGCCGTAACGACCGCTCCAGTCACCGCGGCAACACCGGCCACCGCGGCATAGCGCCACCCCCCGCCGATGCGGATCAGCCTCACCTCGGTCAGCGGCGGCGGCGGCGGCGCTCCTCCCTTCTCCGGGAAAGCCTCCTCGATCCGGCGCACAAGGCCGGGCAGCCGCTGAAGCGTCCGCCAATTCTCGATCAGCGCATCCGCCGCCTTGGCTTCTGGCCCCAGTTCCGCGCGCAGCCATTCCTTCACATAGGGGCCGCTCGTCTCCCACAGGTTGATGTCGGGATCGAGCGCGGTCGCCACACCCTCCACCATCACCATGGTCTTCTGGAGCAGCAGCAAATGGGGCTGGGTCTGCATGTCGAAGTCGCGGGTGATGGCGAACAGCCCGTCCAGCATGCCACCGACCGAAAGCTCGCGCACCGGCTTGCCCCGCATCGGTTCGCCCACGGCGCGCAGGGCGGTCGCGAATTCCTCGACATTATGGTGGCCGGGCACATATTGCGCCTCGAAATGGATTTCGGCGACCCGCTTATAGTTGCCGGTGATCAGCCCGTAGAGAATCTCCGCCAGCCACATGCGCGCCCGCCGGTCGATCCGCCCCATGATGCCGAAATCGATCGCCACGATATCGCCATTGGCGGTGACGAACAGGTTCCCCTGATGCATGTCAGCGTGGAAGAAACCCTCGGCGATCGCCTGCCGCAGGAAGGCGTTGACCAACCGCGCGCCCAGTTCCTTCACATCATGACCCGCCGCGATCAGGGCGTCTCGATCGGAAATCTTGATCCCGTCGATCCACTCCATCGTCATGACCTTGCCTGTCGTGCGATCCCAATCGATCATGGGCACGCGATAGCCCGGCATCGCCTCCATCGCCTCGGCGAGTTCGGACGCCGAAGCGGCTTCCCGGCGCAAATCCAGCTCGCGCGCGGTCCAGCGCTTCATGTTGGCGATGACCAGGCGCGGCCGCAATCGCGCGACCTCGCCACCCAACATTTCCACATGGGCAGCGGCCCATTCATAGGTCTGGATGTCGCGGTTGAACTGGTCCGTGACGCCCGGCCGGATCACTTTCACCGCGACATCGCGGCCGTCCGTGGTAATGGCGCGATGCACCTGCGCGATCGACGCAGCACCCACCGGTGCTTCATCGAAGCTGGTATAGATGCTCTCCAGCGGACGTCCGAAACTCTGTTCGATCTGCGCGCGAATGGTGGCGAAAGGCACGGGCGGCAGTGCGTCCTGCAACCGCAAAAGGTCGTTCGCCGCCTCATCCCCAACCAGATCGGGGCGTGTTGCTAGCGTCTGCCCCAGCTTGATCGCCGCAGGCCCGATCGCCTGAAAGGCATCGGCATAGCGCGGTTGCTTGGGCACCCGTGCCCCCACCCGCGCCAATCGCACCAGCCGCCTCACGGGCGTAGGCGTCAACGGATCGCGCTCAATCCCCCGCAGCGCCCCATGTCGCGCCAGCGTCCGGCCCCATTTCAGCAGCCGCCAAATATGCGTGATGTGGGATGGCATCTACCTAAGCCCCTCCCCTTCAGGGGAGGGGTTGGGGTGGGGGCGAGCGGAGCGAGCGACTGCCGTCGCGAGGTCAGAGCAGCGCCGCTCACGCGGCGCACCCACCCTTCGAAGCAGGCACGTGACTGCTTCGAACCCTCCCTTGAAAGGGAGCGGCCCCATTGTGAGTCGCCCCACCATCAAATCTTCCACCCCGAATGGATCGCCACCAACCCACCAAGAATCGGCTCGACCTTCGTCTGCACGAAACCAGCCTCCCGGATCATCCGCTCAAATTCAGGCATAGGCGGAAAGCGCCGGATCGATTCGATCAGATACCGATAGCTGTCCTCATCATCGGCGAGCAGCTTGCCGAGCTTGGGCACCAGCCGATGCGAATAGACATCATACACATCGGCAAAGCCCGGCCATGTCGTCGTCGAAAATTCCAGGCAGAAGAAGCGCCCGCCAAATTTCAGCACGCGGTGCGCTTCCCGCAGCGCCTTGTCGATATGCGTCACATTGCGGATGCCAAAGGCGATCGTATAGGCGTCGAAGCTGCGGTCCTTGAACGTCAGTTCTTCCGCATTCTGCTCCGACCAGATCAGCCCTTCGAGGCCCTTCTTCTTTGCGCGCTCGACGCCCACGGCCAGCATTTCCGGATTGATGTCGGACACGGTGACGTGCGCGCCATGCTTGGCCATGCGAAAGGCGATGTCGCCAGTGCCGCCCGCCATATCCAGGATCGCTTCATCCTTGCGCGGCTTCACCCGCCCGACAAACTGGTCCTTCCATAGCCGGTGCGCGCCCACGGACATGGCGTCGTTCATCAGGTCATATTTGGACGCAACATTGGAAAAGACCGCGCGCACCATCCCCTGTTTTTCAGAGGCATCCACGTCGCGATAGCCGAAAGAAGCAGTGTCGTTCATGGGCCAGCCTCCTAGAGCATTTGCATGTCCGGTGGAAACACCCCAGATCGGCGAAAATGTTCAGTGACTTGTCGGCATAATTCGGCCTGACGATCCGATCGCTATCCAAGAGAGATTTGAATGCCTGAACTGCCCGAAGTCGAAACCACGGTCGCTGGCCTCCGGTCGGTGCTGGAGGGCGCGGTTCTGACCCGTGTCGAAGCACGCCGCGCGGATCTCCGCTTCCCCATACCGGTCGATCTGCGGCAGCGACTGACTGGCGCGACCGTCACATCGCTGTCTCGCCGCGCTAAATATGGGCTCATCGAAACCAATCGCGGCGACACGCTGATCTTTCATCTTGGCATGTCGGGGCGTTGGCGAATCGATCCTGCCGAGATCGGGACACATGACCATCTTCTGATCGAGACCGGAAACGGACATCTGCTTTCCCTTAACGATCCACGCCGCTTCGGCTCGATCGACCTCGTGCGCACCGACGGCTCTCACGCCTACGGTCCCTTCACCCGCATGGGGCCGGAGCCACTTGGACCTGATTTTTCGGCGAACTATCTCGCGCAGGTGCTGAAAGGGAAGGCGACATCGATCAAGGCGGCGCTGCTCGATCAGCGAATCGTGGCAGGGCTCGGCAACATCTATGTCTGCGAAGCGCTCAACATGGCGGGCATCTCCCCAACGCGCGAGGCGGGGCGCATCAGTCGGGCGCGGCTCGGGCTGCTGGCCGACGCGATTCGGGAAGTGCTGACAGCCGCGATTGCGGCCGGAGGGTCCACCTTGCGCGATTATGCCCGGCCCGATGGGGAGCTGGGCTATTTCTCCAAACAGTGGCGAGTCTATGGCCGGGAAGGCGAAAGCTGCGCCTGTGGCGGCGTGATCCGGCGACGTGTGGACGGCGGGCGATCGACTTTCTACTGCCCGAAATGCCAGAAATAGCACGCGCCTTCCCGTTGACGCTTTGGCTTATCCCCTGTAAGGGGCGCACCTTCACAGGGACGGCTGGCGATTCCGGCTGACCCTATTCACGAGATTTGACGAGACCGAGGACTTTAAATGGCCAATACGCCGCAAGCCAAGAAGCGCATCCGCCGCAACGCACGCCGCGCCGAAATCAACGGCGCCCGCATCAGCCGGATTCGTACCCTGGTGAAGAAGGTCGAATCCGCTCTCGCTGCTGGCGACAAGTCGGCTGCGGCCACGGCGCTTCAGTCCGTCCAGCCTGAACTGGCTCGTGGCGTCGCACGCGGCGTGCTGCACAAGAACACCGCCGCTCGCAAGTTCGGGCGTCTCACGAAGCGGGTTAGCGCGCTCGCCTGAGCCGCTTCACTCGATCGTCACGTAAAAATCGAAAAACCCGTCCCGCTCTGGGGCGGGTTTTTTTCATGATTCCGTCACGCGGCCGTAACGGACATCCGCAGTTTCTCGCGATTCCCTCACGATTCGAGCAAAAGGGCACAGAGGTGTATATTTGCTAAGTATCTGTATTTGCGTGATATTCTGTTCATTTCGCCATTTTCCCCGGTTTTCCGCGTCAACGTCTTTATTTCATATTTTTGAAGGGCCTTGCCCTTGATCAGGCGAAGATTGCCTGTCTATTTTCATCTCTCTGATCACCACTCGAATCGATTCCGGTGATCGTCATTAGGTTGTTTTTGCGCAGACTTGTTGGGGAAGCTCCCGCTTTTCCAAACGGATTTTTGCGTCTGATGGTCCCTGCCCGGCAGGGGCACAGTTGATGGGGGTCGACTGTTT